>CBFGOZ010000271.1:0-2088 GCA_965650505.1 uncultured Arenimonas sp. | reverse complement strand
GGCCCCGATGCACCGGGACATCGTCAGCCCCTAGGCCGGCGCGGTATCCTTGCGGTCTTGGAACGCGAGGAGCCACGGATGCGCCAGAGAATCGTCGCCGGCAACTGGAAACTGCATGGAGACCGCGCCTTCGCGCGCGCCCTGATGGACGCCGTGACCGCCGCACCGCGCCCGGCCGGGGTCGACCTGGTCATCCTTCCCCCGGTGCCCTACCTGGCCGAACTTGCCGACCGCTATGCTCCCCTGGGCCTGGCCTTCGGCGCCCAGGACCTCGGCCTGAACGAGCAGGGCGCCTATACCGGCGAGATCTCAGGCCGGATGCTGCACGACGTCGGCGGCCGCTACGTGCTGGTCGGCCATTCCGAGCGCCGGCAGTACCACGAGGAAGACAGCCAGCTGGTGGCCGAGAAGTTCGTCGCCGCGCGCAAGGCCGGCCTGCGGCCCATCCTGTGCATCGGCGAGACCCTGCACCAGCGCGAGGCCGGCCAGACCGAATGGGCGATCGAAAAGCAGCTCGGCCCGGTGCTGGAGCTGGCGGGAATCGCCGCCTTCGCCGATGCCGTTCTGGCCTATGAACCTGTCTGGGCCATCGGCACCGGCCGGACCGCCAGCCCGGAGCAGGCCCAGGAGGTCCACGCCTTCATCCGTGGCGAACTGCGTGCGCACGATGCTAGAATCGCCGGCTCGCTGCCCATCCTTTACGGTGGCAGCGTGAAACCCGCCAACGCGGCCGAGCTGTTTTCCCAGCCCGACGTCGATGGCGGCCTGATCGGGGGCGCGTCCCTCGTGGCCCAGGATTTCCTGGCAATCGCCGCCGCGGCGGCGAGGTAAAACGAACAAGCCATGCTGCTCACCATCGTCAGCGTCATTTATGTCCTGGTCGCGATCGCGATGATCGTGCTCATCCTCATGCAGCGCGGTTCGGGCGCCGCCGCGGGTTCCGGCTTCGGTGCCGGCGCCTCGGCCACGGTGTTCGGCGCGCGCGGTTCGGCGAACTTCCTGTCCACCGCCACCAAGTGGCTGGCCGTCGTGTTCTTCGCGATGAGCCTGGGCATGGCCTGGAACGCGACCCGCACCATCACGCACAACCCCGCCGCGGAAGACCTGGGCGTGATGTCCGACGTCCCGGCCGCGCCCGCGGCCCCGGCGGCGGGCGAGCTCCCGGCCCCGGCCGCCGACATGCCGGTGATCCCGGCTCCGGCGACCGACGTTCCGGCCGCTCCGGTGGGTGAAGGCGAGGCGAAGCCCGCGGCGGACGCCGCGCCGGCCGAGCCGGCCGCTTCCGAGGCCGAGGCCAAGGACGAGCAGGGCAGCCAAGGCGGCTGATCCGCTGGTACAATCTTTCGCCTTCGTTCCGGGTCATCCGGACGTGGCACACCTGCCCAGGTGGCGGAATTGGTAGACGCACTACCTTGAGGTGGTAGCGACGTAAGTCGTGGGGGTTCGAGTCCCCCCTTGGGCACCAATCGATAGACGGGCTGCCGCCCGGCAACAGCTGGAGCGGCGGCACGAACGCGCCTACGGGCGCAAGGTGAGGACGCGCGCGTGCTGGGCGAATATCTGCCGATCCTGTTGTTCCTCTTCGTGTCGACCGGACTGGGCATCGTCCTGTTGCTCGCGGGCTGGGCCCTGGGCCCCAAGCGTCCCGACAGCGAGAAACTCTCGCCCTACGAATGCGGCTTCGAGGCCTTCGAGGACGCGCGCATGCAGTTCGACGTGCGCTATTACCTCATCGCCATCCAGTTCATCATCTTCGACCTGGAAATCGCCTTCGTTTTCCCGTGGGCTGTGAATTTCCGCAACCTCGGCATCGTCGGCCTCACCGAGATGGGCATCTTCATCGGCCTGCTGGTGCTCGGCTTCGTTTACGTCTGGAAGAAGGGAGCACTCGAATGGGAGTGAGCTCGGCCATTTCGCGCGTGATGAACAACCCCGAGCCGATCGGCTCGGTGGACGACATCCTGCGCCCGGAAGGCGACAACCCGCTGCTCGAGCGCGGCTTCGTCACCACCAACATCGACACCCTGGTCAACTGGGCCCGCACCGGCTCGATGTGGCCGATGACCTTCGGCCTGGCCTGCTGCGCGG
>CBFGOZ010000270.1:0-2127 GCA_965650505.1 uncultured Arenimonas sp. | reverse complement strand
TCGTTCGGGCCGGGCGAGGGCACCGGCACCTGTTCCATCCAGATGCCCTTTTCCGCGTGGCGCTTCACCAGCGCCTTCATCATCTGCTGAGCCATCGTCCTGCGTCCGGCAAGGCCCGTCGGGCCGTGAGGGCGGCAATTATACCCGCGGCGGGTGAACCGTCCGGCAAGCCCCTCAGGGCAGCTCGATACGCCAGCCAATGGCCAGGATGCGCTCCTGCAGGAAGTCGTGGCCGAAGCGCTGCCGGTACTCGACGAAGGCCGAATGTCCCCGGGTGAACACGAATACCGCGCCCAGGCCCGCTTCGCCCCAGGCGTCATCGGCGTCGTCGGTGTCGAAGCGGATGGGCGTCGCATTGCCGTCGTTGACGAAGAAGACGGTCAGCGGCCGGGCGGGGTTGGCGTACTCGTGCCGCCAGCCTATCCGCACCAGTGGCTGCCAGACGCCCCACGGGGCCGGGACGTTCCGGGCCAGGGCCGCATCCAGCCGACCGCGCCGGCTCACCACCCGCCGCCCCGGCACGGCCAGGGCCAGCCCGGCGCCGCCGGTCTCGACGTAGGGGTCGAGGTCGGTGCGCTGCCAGTCCAGGCCCGTTCCCAGCTGCCATTCCCAGGCGCCGCGGGGCAGGGACCAGGTCAGGCCCAGGCCAGCCAGGTCGCGGTCGGCGTCGGTACCGGCCTGCGCGATGGTATTCACCCGCACGCCGCTGAGCAGGGTGAAGTCGATGGCCCGGCGGATCCGGTAATCGCCCTGCAAACGGCCGGCGTAGGCCTCCAGCGACCACTGCTCGGCGAAGCTCCAGCCGCCCAGCGCCATCAGGCCGCTGAAGCGCGTGCGCAGCGAACCGTCCGAACGCTGGAAATCGAGCGAGTCGCGGGTGTGGTTGGCCACCAGGCCCAGGTGCCAGGCGGGGCGGGGCGCCCAGTCCAGGCCGGCGGTCGCGCCCCAGGTGTCCCCGTCGAACGGGGCCTCGTTGACGCCGTCGCGCCGCCGCAGCTCGCCGGCGTCGGCGCTGGCGAAGGCGGACCAGCCGGCGCCGAGTTCGGCGCGCAGGACCTCGTCCTCGGGGGCGCCGTCGCGGGTCGCGGCGCGGCCCTGGCCCGGGATCTCGCCCAGGAAACTGCCGCCCGCGGCGCGCTGCCGGCTGTTGGGTCCGCCGGCGAAGATCTCGGCGCAGCGGTCGGCCAGCGTCGAACCCGGCGCGGCGCCGCCACACAGCGTGTCCCAGCCTGCCGCCAGTGCATCGTCCGGCGCCTGCGCGCGTGTGCCGGAAGCGGCCATCCAGGCCATCGCCGCGAGCACCAGAATCCTCGCCCTACGCATAGTCGTTTCCCCTTGTCCCCTGCCGAAAGTCTAACGGTCCGGGAGCGCTCCGGCGGCCTTGGCGCTGCTACCCTTTCGGCTCTTCCAGCACACCAGGATGACACCCATGCGTCTTGCCGTACTCGCCGCCGCCCTGTCGCTGTCCTTCGCCGCCCAGGCCAAGGAAGGCATGTGGGTGCCCCAGCAGCTGCCCGAAATCGCCGGCCCGCTGGCCCAGGCCGGGCTGGAGCTGGCGCCGGAACAACTGGCCGACCTCACCGGCAACCCGATGGGCGCCGTGGTGGCGCTCGGCGGCTGCACCGCCTCCTTCGTCTCGCCCGAGGGCCTGGTGGTCACCAACCACCACTGCGCCTATGGCGCCATCCAGCTCAATTCCAGCGCCGAGCGCAACCTGATGACCGAGGGCTTCAACGCCGCGACCCTGGCCGATGAAGTCTCGGCCGGGCCGAACGCCCGGGTGTTCGTGATGGACCAGATCACCGACGTCACCGACAAGATCACCGCCGCCGCCGGCAAGACCGCCGGCCTGGCCCGCCAGCAGGCCATCGAGACCGCCCAGAAGGCGCTGATCGCCGAATGCGAGGCCGAAGCCGGCTACCGCTGCACCCTGTACAGCTTCTTCGGCGGCCAGACCTACCGCCTGTTCCGCCAGATCGAGATCAAGGACGTGCGCCTGGTCTATGCGCCCCCGGGCGCGATCGGCAACTACGGCGGCGAGGTGGACAACTGGATGTGGCCGCGCCACACCGGCGACTTCGCCTTCTACCGCGCCTACGTCGGCAAGGACGGCAAGCCGGCGGCGTT
>CBFGOZ010000269.1:0-2264 GCA_965650505.1 uncultured Arenimonas sp. | reverse complement strand
TCGACAACGTCAGCTACAAGGGCGTGCCCGACATCCGCATCATCGTCTTCCTGGGTTATCCGGTGATGGCGATGATCCGCCTGCCCACGCGGCTGTCGGACGGCAAGGCCAACCTGCACCAGGGCGCGATCGGCGTCGGCATCGACATCCCCACCGGCAAGACCAAGCGCGGTGTCTGGGGCACCGAGATCATCCGCGACCACCCGGATACCGAACACAGCATCGTCGGCCTCTCCATCCCGCACTGGCACGACCTGCTGCAGATGGCGTCGCGCTGCTACGAGCTGTCGGGACTGGGCTACGTGGGCGTTGATTTCGTGCTCGACCGCGACAAGGGCCCGCTGATCCTCGAGCTCAATGCGCGCCCCGGCCTGGCCATCCAGATGGCCAACGGCAACGGACTCGAACACCGTCTTCACAAGGTGGAGGCGCTGCGCGACCAGGGCCGCATGTCGAAGGACCCGGCCGAGCGCGTCGCTTTCGCGCTGGCGAACTTTCCCACCACCGGCTGAACGGCGCCGGGCGCCTTAACGCGGTTTTAAGATCGTCGCCGGCGCCAGCCGGCAAGCTTGCGCCCAAGAGATGACAGTACGGGGGCGAAGGGGAATTCCGGCCAGCCATCGGCTTGAGCCGGCGGTGCCTTCCCCGTTACCCTTGTTGGCCCATGATCGCGCGGGGCGCGATTGAAAGGAGTTTTTATGAAGTCACTGCACCCCCTGAAGCTGGCTGCGCTCGTCTTCCTGGCGACCTCGCTGTCGCCCGCCGACGCCGACGCGGCGCGCCGCTCCAAGAAGGACGAGCCGGCCGAAATGTATCCGGACGCGACCCGCGAATCGCCGGAGGCGGTGTACACCCAGCGCCTGTCCAAGCAGATCCAGAAGCTGCAGGACGCCTACAACGCCGATGGCAAGGAAGCGGAAACCATCGCCGCCGCCCAGGCCATCCTCGACAACAAGCTGGCCAAGGCCTACGACCGCGGCATCGCCCTGCTGCTGGCCGGCAGCGCCTCGATCGACCTCGGCAACGACGAGCAGGCGATCGACTACCTCAAGCGCGCCATCGACGAGAACGGCCTGCCGAACGACAACCACTACTCGGCGATGCTCAGCCTGGCCTCGGTCTACATCAACACCGACCGCAACGACGAAGCCGCGGTGCTGCTGCAGCGCGTGGTCGACGAGACCAAGACCACCAAGCCCGAGGTGTTCGCCCTGCAGGGCGCCAACCTCTACAACGCCGGCAAGTACGCCGAGGCCATCGCCCCGCTCAAGCGCGCGATCGAACTCAAGACCGACGGCGAAGACCAGCAGTCGATGAACATGCTGCTGTCGGCCTATGCTGAAACCGGCAACGACGGCGCCGCCATCGCCACCGCCGAAGCCCTGCACGCCAAGAACCCGGACGACAAGCGCGCGCTGCTCAACCTGGCCACCCTGTACGGCAACGCCGACATGCAGGACAAGGCCGTCACCCTGCTCGACGGCGCGCGCAAGCGCGGCATGCTCACCGACGCCAACGACTACCAGCGCCTGTACAGCACCTACTTCGGCATGCAGCGCGAGAAGGAAGCCGCGGAAGTGATCGAAGAAGGCCTGGCCAAGAACATCCTGCCGGCCGACGGCAAGACCTATGCGGTGCTCGCCCAGGCCCACTACTACAGCGACAACATCCCGGCCGCGATCGCCGCCGCGCAGAAGGGCGCGCCGCTGGCGACCGATGGCGAACTCTCGCTGTTCCTGGGCCAGGTGCTCGGCCAGGAAGACCGCAACGCCGAGGCCAAGGCGGCGGCCCAGCAGGCGCTGGCCAAGGGCCTGAAGAACCCCGGCGAAGCCTGGATGACCATCGCCCGGGCCGAGTACTACATGGACAACACGGCGGCTGCCCAGGCGGCGTATCGTGAGGCTGCGAAGGATCCGGGAACCCGGTCACAGGCCCAGAAAGCCCTGGCCCAGATCAGCCGTTGATCGGTTGGTAAACCAGGTCCCTTGGTATAAGCTAACAAGTTCCCGCCGGTCCCCGGCGGGTCACGGCTGAACGCCGGCAGACCCAGAGAGCTCGAGCCGCCACCCGCATGACGGACAAGAACTACAAATACGACGACAAGCCCCAGGGCATCAGCTGGGCACGGATCGGCGGCAACTCGTTTGCGATCGCGCTGCATGCGGTCGCCTTCATGTTGATGCTGGCGCCGGTGAATGCCCCGGACCTGGAAAAGGCGGAAGAGGAAGTGACCCAGGTCAGCTTCATCGAGCCCCCGCCGCCGC
>CBFGOZ010000268.1:0-2456 GCA_965650505.1 uncultured Arenimonas sp. | reverse complement strand
GCCACGGCGGCCAGCACGACTTTTTTCGCCGCGGCGGGCAGCCGGCGGTAGCCGTCGCCTGCCCGGCGCAGCCAGCGGGCGGAAGTTTCCAGGGGAGTGTTCATGGGGTTCTGATTCTCGTCCGGTGTAGCGGGCGGCCGGTCGGGCGGCCCGAGCCCCTCTAATACGGCGCATCGGCCGGATTCCGGCCGACCTGCGCCGCATCGTCATGCGCGCGGCTTAGAATGCCGCCCCCCGGCCTTTAGACTGGCCGCCCGGACGACGGACCCGAACGATGACCCTGCTCAAGACCCTCACCGTTTCCACCCTGGCCCTGGCCCTGGCCGCCTGCCAGATGGCGCCGACCCGGGGTGAGCCCGTGTCCGACCGCGATCTGGAGAACATCGAACCCACGCCGGTGCGCAAGGCGCCCGCGGGCGAGATGGCCCCGGCCGGCCCGGCCGCCAACGACAACCTCAACGCCGTCGCCTGGCTGCAGACCTCGGTGGAGTACCGCCTGCTGGCCGGCCAGACCTACCGCGCCGCGCTGGTCCAGCTCGACCGCGCGCTCAAGACCCCGGACTGGGACGCCCTGGTGCCGGAAGAGCGCGCCAACCCGGCCGCCGGCCTGGCGCCGGCCGTGATCGTCGACATTGACGAGACCGTGCTCGACAACTCGCCCTACCAGGCCCGCCTGGTCCGCGACGGCAAGAGCTATGACGAAGTGACCTGGGACGGCTGGGTGCGCGAGGAAAAGGCCACCGCGATCCCGGGCGCCGTCGAGTTCGCCCAGGCCGCGGCCGCCCGCGGCGTCACCATCTTCTACGTCAGCAACCGCGCCGCCCACCTGGAGGAGCCGACCCTGAAGAACCTGCGGGCGCTGGGCTTCCCGCTGGAGAAGCCGGAGCAGTTCCTGGGCCTGGGTTTCTTCGTCGAGGGCTGCGAGCAGCAGGGCTCGGAGAAGGGCTGCCGCCGCCAGCACGTGGGCCGCACGCACCGGGTGCTGATGCAGTTCGGCGACCAGATCGGCGACATGGCCACCATCCTGGTCAACACGAAGGAAGGCCGCGAACAGGCCATCGCGCCCTACCTGGGCTGGATCGGCGAGCGCTGGTTCGTGCTGCCCAACCCCAGCTACGGCAGCTGGGAGCCGGCGCTGTTCAACAACGCCTGGGAGCTGCCGGCGGAACAGCGCCGCCAGATGAAGCTCGATTCGCTGATCTACGCCGAATAAGCCGCCATGATCCCGGCCCGCGACCGCCTGATCTTCGCCCTGGACGTGCCCACCGCGGCCGAGGCCCGCGCCTGGGTCGACCGCCTGGGCGACGCCGTGTCCTTCTACAAGATCGGCATGGAGCTGCTGACCAGCGGCGACTACTTCCGGGTGCTGGAGGAGCTGGCCGGCCGCGGCAAGAAGGTGTTCGTGGACCTGAAGTTCCACGACGTGCCGGCCACGGTGGGCCATACGATCAAGGGGCTGGCCCGCTACCCGGTCGAGTTCTGCACCATCCACGGCCAACATGACGGCATGATGCGTGCGGCTTCGCAGGAGAAGGGCGCGATAAAGCTGCTGGCCGTGACCGTGCTCACCTCGATGGACCGCGCCGATCTCCGGCAATTGGGCATCGATCGTGAGCCGTCCGAGGTGGTGCTGGAGCGCGCGGCGGCGGCCCGGGCCGCCGGCTGCGACGGCGTCATCGCCTCCGGCCAGGAGGCCGGTCCGCTGCGCCAGGCCAACGGCCCGGGCTTCCTGATCGTCTGCCCCGGCATCCGCCCGGCCGGCCCCTCCAACGACGACCAGAAGCGCACGGTGGACGTGCCCGCGGCCTTCGCGGCCGGCGCCGACCACATCGTGGTGGGCCGGCCCATCCGCCAGGCCGCCGATCCGGCGGCCGCGGCGGAAGCCATGCAGGCCCAGATCCGCGCCGCCATCGGCCAATAAATCAACCGCTTGCGGGAATCCCTTGCCGCCCGGCGCCGGCGAACAGGCCGCAAACCCCCGATCTGGTAGATTCGGCGCCAGCCCAACCCCGACCTTCACGCATGACCTCACGCAAGCCCGCCTGGGCCCTGCTCGCCCTGCTGTCCCTCCTGTTTGCCCTGGGCGCCTGCCGCCGGGAAGAACCCGCCGATGCCGCCAGGGCCCCGGGCGATCCGGTCGCCGCGGTGAAGGGCCTGGCCGGCGCGCTGCGCGACAACGACCTGGTGCGTTACTCCCGCCTGAGCCTGCCGCCCGACCTGCTCGCCCGCAGCGAGACCCTGTGGCAGCGCCGCCAGGCCCAGGCCGAGCCGCCCAGCGCCGAGGACGCGCAGGAGTACGCCGACCTGATGGCGCGCCTGACCGCGCCCGACGCCGAGACCGCCCTGATGACCGACCTCGAGCCCAAGCTGGTGAAGCTGGAGTCCGAGATCTCCGGCCAGTGGCCGCTGATGCAGGCCACCGCCTCGATCTTCCTCAACGCCGCCATCCAGGCCAA
>CBFGOZ010000267.1:0-2481 GCA_965650505.1 uncultured Arenimonas sp. | reverse complement strand
TGCGCAAGACCTCGGCCGGCGCCGCCGACCGCATCCCGGTGGTCAGCGTCACCAATCTGGCGCGCACGCTGCGTGCGCTGCAGGAGCTGGGCGTCTGGATCTACGGCCTGGATGGCAGTGCCAGCCAGGCCATCCACGGCATCGACTTCACCGGCAACGTCGCCCTGGTGATGGGCGGCGAGGGCGAAGGCATGCGCCGGCTCACGCGCGAGCATTGCGACGGCCTGGTGAAGATCCCGATGCCGGGCGAGATGGAAAGCCTCAACGTCTCGGTGGCCACCGGCGTCGCCCTGTTCGAGGTGGTCCGCCAGCGCGGGGCCAAGGCATGAGCCTGCAGTGGTACGACTTCGTCGGCCTGGCCGGGGTGGGCTTCGTGCTGGTGTCCTTCTTCCTGCTGCAGGCGGGGCGGCTGGCCGGCGACTCGCTCGGCTACCAGCTGGCCAACCTGTTCGGCGCCATCTTCATCCTGGTGTCGATCTTCGGGCCGTCGCCGGATTTCCGCGACGTCATCTCGACCACCATCATGCAGCTGGCCTGGATCGCCATCAGCCTCTACGGGCTGTGGCGCGGACTGTCCGCGCGCCTGGCCCGGCTCCGGAAACCCAAGGGTCCGTCACAGTCCTGAGCCTGGCCCGGCGGCCGGGGTGTTGCTAACGTGGTCCCAC
The DNA here is from genome assembly GCA_965650505.1 of uncultured Arenimonas sp. GTDB lineage: Bacteria > Pseudomonadota > Gammaproteobacteria > Xanthomonadales > Xanthomonadaceae > Arenimonas. The sequence continues at coordinate 1,816 of CBFGOZ010000267.1, read as the reverse complement.
CAACCCGGGGGGGATCATCCATGAAGCACATCCGACTGGCCGCGGCCGTCGCCTTCGTCCTTGCCGTGTCCGGCGCGTCCGCGCAGGACTGGGACGACGAGTACTACGAAGAAGACTATTACGACGAAACTGCGGCACCGGCGAGCATCCAGCTGCGGGTCTGCAACAACAGCGGCCGCGACGCCACCGTGGCCGTGTCCTACGTGCCGGTGGGCGAGCAGGTCTTCATCAACAGGGGCTGGTTCGAAGTCCGGAACGGCGCCTGCAGCGACATCGCCGAAACCGGGAACGCCAACTTCTACTTCTACGGCGACGCGCTGGATGGTTCCAAACGCTCCTGGCAGGGCGGACACGCGCTGTGCGTGCAGTATCCCGGGCCCTACACCTTCTATTCGACCGGGTCCGACACCTGCGCCCCGGGGCAGGTCACGCGCAACTTCGTGCCGATGACCTACAACGAACCCGGCACCTATACCTGGACCCTCGATCCCTGAGGGCGGCGCCGGCCGCGCGCTCAGTCCTCGTGCGCCGCCGCGAGGTCCTGTTCGGAGAACTGGCGCCAGCGGTTGAGCACCGCACAGAACAACTGCGCCGTGCGTTCGGTGTCGTACACCGCCGAATGCGCCTGGTCGGCATCCCAGCTCAGGCCGGCGGCCAGCACGGCGCGGCTCAGCACCGTCTGGCCGTAGGCCATGCCGGCCAGGGTGACGGTGTCGAAGGTGCTGAAGGGATGGAAAGGGTTGCGCTTGTGGCCCACGCGCGCGACGGCGGCGTTGAGGAAGCCCAGGTCGAAGTGCGCGTTGTGCCCGACCAGGATCGCGCGCTGGCAGCCCTGGCGTTTGGCCGCGGCCCGCACCGGCGCGAAGATGTGGTCGAGCGCGGCGCGCTCCTCCAGGGCGCCACGCAGCGGCGAGTCGAGCCGGATGCCGGTGATCTCCAGCGACTTGGGATCGATCTCGGCGCCCGGGAAAGGTTCGACGTGGGTGCTCACCGTCTCGCCGGGCACGTAATAGCCGTCGCCGTCGAGTTCGATCGGCACCGCGGCGATCTCCAGCAGCGCATGCCGGTGGCAGTCGAAGCCGCCGGTTTCCACGTCCACCACGACCGGAAGGAAACCGCGGAAACGCCCGGACATGCGCGGCAGGGAGGAAGAGTCCATGCCGCGCAGGATAACAGAGGGGTCAGGCCAGCAGCAGGCGGTCCAGCGCCACCAGCAGCAGGCCGACGGCCGCTATCGTCAGGCCCAGGGTCGGCAGCAGCAGCGACAGCGGCAACCCCACCACCAGGGCGGCGAGGCCCCAGGCCAGCGTGTCCTGCACGCCCTGCGCCGGCCGTGCGGAGAAGTGCGAAACGATCAGCGCATCGAGGCTGAACCTGCCGGCACCCTTGAACACCAGCGGCAGCAGCATCACCGCGAAGATCAGCGGCAGCTTGAAGTTGCCGAAACCCTTGTCGCTGATCGCATAGCCCATCGCCAGGTCCTGCAGCGTCTGCCAGCCCATCGGCCAGTGCACCGACGCGGTGGCGACCATGGTCAGCACGAACAGGTGGAAGGCAAAGAAGCGCGTGCCCAGCCCCAGCAGCAGGGCGATCGCGCCGCCCAGTTCGAACCAGGTCGCCATTGTCCAGCTCAGGTCCGGCGGCACGCGGTCGAAGGGAAAGGGAAAATCGGACTGGATGCCGCCGAACCAGTTCTGGCCGCGGAACTTCTCGATGCCGGCTTCCCAGAATTCCCAGGCCAGGACCAGCCGCAGGCCCAGCGGCGCCAGCCAGTCGCCGACGCCGTCCAGCCGTTCGGTGAGCGCGGTCCAGCGCT
>CBFGOZ010000266.1:0-2515 GCA_965650505.1 uncultured Arenimonas sp. | reverse complement strand
GAGGCGCGCGGCGCGGAGGCGCTCTACATCCTGGGCGACCTGTTCGAGGCCTGGGTCGGCGACGACGATCCCGGCGAGCCGGGCGCGTCGGTGTGCGCGGCGCTGAAGGCGCTCGTCGCCAGCGGCGTGCCGGTCTGGCTGATGCGCGGCAACCGCGACTTCCTGTACGGACAGGCCATGGCCGAACGCTGCGGCGCGCGGCTGCTGCCGGACCCCTGCGTGGTGTCGCTGCATGGCCACCCCACCCTGCTGATGCACGGCGACCTGCTGTGCAGCGACGACGCGGCCTACCAGGCCTTCCGGCGACAGGTGCGCGACCCGGCCTGGCAGGCGCATTTCCTGGCCCAGCCGCTGGCCGCGCGCCAGGCCTTCGCGGCGCAGGCGCGCGCCGCCAGCAAGCAGCACCAGGCCGGCGTTTCCGAAACCATCACCGACGTGACGCCGGCCACCGTGGAATCCACGATGGCGGCCTACGGCGTCGACCGCCTGATCCACGGCCATACCCATCGCCCGGCCGTGCACCCGCTGCAGGTCGCCGGCCGCGCCGCCACCCGCATCGTGCTGGGCGACTGGTACGAGCAGGGCTCGGTGCTGCGCCTGGACGCCGACGGGCTCGCGCTGTCCTCGCTGTCGTCCTAGTCCAGCAGCGCCGGGGGCGGCCGGAAGCCGGCGACCTCGAATTCGAACACCGGCACCAGGTGGCCGGAGCGCGGCAGCTGGATCCGCAGGCGTTCGGCCTTGGCCATCGCGGCCAGGAAACGTTCGCGCTCCTCGATGAACAGGGCGGGGCCGGTGCCGGTGTCGGCCGGGTCGCCGGCGAAGGAGAGCGGCTCGCCGTCGTCGAAGCGGATCTGCAGCCGGCAGGGCGGGCCGCAGTCCAGCGCCTTCTGGGTCAGCACCAGGTAGACGCTGTCGCCCCACTCCGGGTGGCGGCGCAGGATCAGGCGCGCATCCGGGATCGCGACCGGCGTGCCTTCCTCCGCATCCGGGTCGCTTTCGACCCGGCTGTAGATCGCCGCCGTGTGCTGGGTGCCGCCGGCGGCGGGAATGGCCTGGTATTCCCACAGGGCCGCGAGCCGGCGCTGTTCGCGCATGGCTTCGGCCTGGCGGCGGACTTCGTCCAGGCTGGCGCGCATTTTTTTCGCCGCCGCGGTTTCACCGTGGCGGCGGCGCAGTTCGTCGCCGCGGGCTTCGGCGATCTCCCAGTCGCCGTCGGCGCGCGCGGCCTCGTAGGCCTGCAGCAGCTCGGCGCCCTTGGCCTCGTCGAAGGCCGGATCGACCTCGGCGGGCTGGCAGGCGGACAGGACCAGCACGGACATCAGCAGGACGCGTCGGAACATCGTTTCACTCCATGGCTTCGAGCAGGCGCATCTCTTCGTCGTCGAACCCGGCGGCGGCGCGCGCCGCCCGGTTGAAGGGCCCTCGCACGGAACTGCGCGCGACCTCGCGCACCAGCCGGATGAATTCCCGCCCCGGTGCCAGGCCCTCGCGTTCGCAGCACCAGTGGTACCAGCGGCTGCCAGCCGCGACGTGGGCGACCTCCTCGCGCAGGATCACCTCGAGGATATCCGCGGACACCGGGTCACCGTTGCCGCGCAACCGCGCGATCATGCCCGGCGTCACGTCCAGACCGCGCGCCTCGAGCACGCGCGGCACCAGGGCCATGCGCACGCGGCAGTCGCCGGCGGTTTTCTCCGCCATCTCCCACAGGCCGTTGTGGGCGGCGTGGTCGCCGTAGGACGCACCCAGCTCCGCCATCCGCGCCGTCAGCATCGCGAAGTGCCGCGCCTCGTCGTCGGCGACCGATACCCAGTCGGCGTAGAAATCCGCCGGCATGCCGCGGAAACGATAGACCGCATCCCAGGCCAGGTTGATGGCGTTGAATTCGATGTGGGCTATGGCGTGCAGGAAGGCCGCGCGACCCTCGATCGAGCCCAGCCCGCGCTGCGGCACGTCGCGGGGATGCACCAGCCGCGGCGCCTCCGGGCGCCCGGGCGCGGCGATGGGCAGCGGCGGTGGGGCGTCGCCGGGAATGGCGAGCTCGCCGGCGCGGAAGGCCGCGGCGGCCGCGTGCGTCAGCCGCAGCTTCTCCGCCGGCTGTGCGGCATCCAGGCACTGTTTGGCAATGGCGAAGAGCGAGGGCATTTTTCTTTGACGCGGATCAACGCGGATAAACGCGGATAAAGCGAAAGGGGTTGGCCCCGCGACAATCCGGACTTTTCTCAAGTTTCATCCGCGCTTATCCGCGTTGATCCGCGTCAAAAAAATCCAGCCCCCAGATCGCGACGAAGGCTCATGCCTTGCGCTTTCGCTTGGCGTCATCCGAGCGCAGCTGCTTGATGCGCTCGAAATACCCCGGCTCGATGCCGGTGACGTATTCGCCGCTGAAGCAGGAGCTGTCGAACTTCTTGCCCGGGAACTTGGGGCCGGCGACCGCCGCCTCGAGGTCCGGCAGGTCCTGGTAGATCAGCCAGTCGCAGCCCAGCAGCTTCTCGATCTCGGCCTCGCTGCGGCC
>CBFGOZ010000265.1:0-2628 GCA_965650505.1 uncultured Arenimonas sp. | reverse complement strand
GGAGGAGGGCGCCTGATGGCCGACATCGCCGACCTCGCGATCATCCTGTTCCTGCCCTGGTTCCTGATCCTGGGCGCGCTGTACTGGTTCTACCCGCGCACGTTGGCGCGCAGCGCCGCCCGCCGCCGCTTCGACCTGGCCATGCTCGCGATCGCCTTCGCGGCCAGTTTCGTCGCCGGGCGCTGGGGGTATGCGATCGCCAGCACCAGCATCGAGGCCGGCCCGATCTGGCGCCAGGTGCTTGCCAGCCTGCTGGCCTACAAGGCCTTCCTGGTGGTGATCGCGGTGGCCTGGGCCTGGCGCGGCCAGCGCTTCCGAAACACCGCCTGAACGGCCGGCGCCGCCCATCCGCAGGGATGCCGGGACTGTGACCCGGGGGGCGGTGCGGTTTTCGGGACGGGCGTAGACTCGGTTTCCTCGCCAGGAACAGGAGTCAGGCCATGAGGCTGGTCGAAAAACCGCCGTCGCCGAGCGCTCCGCAGTTGCCGACACCGCAGGAGCTGGCGCGCCTGGTCGCGCTGCAGCGCTACCGCGTGCTCGATACGCTGCCCGAACAGGCCTACGAAGACGTGGTGCTGCTGGCCGGCGCGATCTGCGGCACCCCGATCGCGCTGGTGAGCCTGGTGGACGAGGACCGTCAATGGTTCAAGGCCCACCGCGGCCTGCCGGTGCAGCAGACGCCGCGCACCATCTCGTTCTGCGACCACGCGATCCGCCAGCCGCAGCAGGTGATGGTGGTGGAGGACGCCGCGCGCGACGAGCGTTTCGCCGCCAATCCGCTGGTGACCGGCGAGCCCGGCATCCGCTTCTACGCCGCGGCGCCGCTGGTGACCCCGGAGGGCCACGCCCTGGGCACGGTCTGCGTGATCGACGACAAGCCGCGGCGGCTGGGCGACACCGAGGCCGCGGCGCTGTCGGCGCTGTCGCGCCAGGTGATGCGGCTGTTCGAGTCCCGCCAGCGCAACCTGGAGCTGCAGCGCCTGGTCGCCGAGCGCGAGATGATGACCCGCAGCCTGATCGACTACCAGCGCCAGCTCGAGGTCGAGAACGCCGAGCTGGCGGTCGAGGCCAGCCACGATGCGCTCACCGGCCTGCTCAACCGCGCCGGGCTGGAGAAGCTGCGCGGTGGCGAAGTGTCGCGGCAATGGCAGGACAGCGGCACCTTCGCGGTGGCCGTGCTCGACGTGGACCATTTCAAGCGCATCAACGACCGCCATGGCCACAGCGCCGGCGACGAGGCCCTGCGGGTGGTGGCCGAGGAAATACGGCGCGGCGTGCGCGGCGGCGACATCACCGCCCGCTACGGCGGCGAGGAGTTCCTGGTGCTGATGCCGTCCACGCCGATGGCCGGCGCGATGACGGTGATCGAACGGATCCGGCGCGCGGTGGCGGCGCGCACCGACCTGCCGGAGACCGTGACGCTCTCCGGCGGCCTGGCGGCCGGATTCGCCGGCCGGGACGACCCGGAGGCGGTGTTCCGCGCCGCCGACCAGGCCCTGTACCGCGCCAAACGCGGCGGCCGCAACCGCATCGAAGTCGCCGAAGACTAAATATCCGGGGTCAGAGTGCATTTATCTTGCGGTTCAAGATAAATGCACTCTGACCCCGGATTTCTCAGGGGTGGACGTTGGCGTTGTTGCGGTGCAGGCGGCCGCGGGCGCGCACGACGCAGAAGCGGTGGCCGGTGGGGGCTTCGAGCACGATCCAGCGGGCACCGTGCGGGCGAGAGATCTCCTTCGCGCCCAGCGCGACCAGGCGCGCGGCCTCGGCCTCGATGTCGTCGCTTTCGATGTCCAGGTGCACGCGCGAGGGGTGCTTCACCTTCTGGACTTCGATGTGCAGGCCGAGCGCGCTGCCGTCCAGGCAGGCGTATTTGTCTTCGCCGCCCTCGTCGGGGTCGGTCACCGGCAGGCCCAGGGCCCGGCTCCAGAAATCGGCGGCCTGGCCAAGCGAGCCGCCCTCGCAGTCGATGATGAAACCGGCCAGCCGGCTGCGGTGCGCCATCTCAGCGGGCTTTCTGCAGGTCGTCCATCAGCGCGCGCAGGAAACGCGCGGCCTCGCCGCCGGTCGCGGCGCGGTGGTCGAAGGTCAGCGACAGCGGCATGATCCGGTGCGTCTCCAGCCCGCCCAGCACCGGCACCACCGCGTGGTGCAGGCGGCCGGCGCCGATGATGGCCACGCAGGGCGGCACCACCACGGGCGTGGCGTACTTGCCGGCGAAGACGCCGAAGTTCGACAGCATCATCGTGTAGTCGCGCAGGTCTTCCGGCGGCAGGCTGCGGTTCTTGACGCCGTCGCGGATGCGGTTGAGCTCGCGCCGGATGTCCTGCGCATCGCGCCCACCCGCATCGCGCAGGTTGGCGACGAACAGGCCGTCGGCCGAATCGATGGCGATGCCGACGTGCACGCGCGAGTGCCGGCGCAGCGTGCCTTCCTTGGCGTTGAACCAGGCGTTCATCGCCGGCTCGACCGCGGAGGCCGCGGCCAGCGCGCGGATCAGCCGCGCCATGATGTCCTCGCCCGGCGCCCAGGCGTGGATGTCGGCGTCGTCCATCAGGGTGGTGGGCACCACTTCGGCGTGGGCCTGCGACATCGAGCGCACCATGTTGCGGCGCACGCCGCGGATGG
>CBFGOZ010000264.1:0-2651 GCA_965650505.1 uncultured Arenimonas sp. | reverse complement strand
CGCGAGGGTGGCCGCACCGTCGGCGCCGGCGTGGTTGCCAAGGTCATCAAGTAAGACCCTGCCCGGTCGGCGCAAGCCGGTCGGGCGCTCGGGAATGGCGGGCCGGAAGCGGTCCGCCATCGCCCGTTTAGGAATGCCATTGCGTCAGTAGCTCAACTGGCAGAGCAGCGGTCTCCAAAACCGCAGGTTGTAGGTTCGAGTCCTACCTGGCGCGCCATCCCGCAAGGCGGGCGTCTTCCCCGGAAGGCGCCGCCCCCAACCGGCCCAGGCCGGGCAAGAGTTGAATGAATACCAAGGTCGAACAAGCAGAACAGGCGGCCAGCGCCGCCGACATCGCGAAGTACGTCCTCGCCGCGGCGATCGTGGCCGGCGGCATCTTCGCGTTCTACTGGTTCAGCCAGTGGCCGGGACCGGTGCGCGGCCTGGTGGCGGCGGCCGGCGTGGTCCTGGGCGCGGTGGTGATGGCCTTCACGGCCAAGGGCCGCCAGACCAAGGAGTTCGTCTCGGAGTCGCTGTTCGAGCTGCGCAAGGTGGTCTGGCCGACCCGGCAGGAAACCCTGCGCATCACCGGCGTGATCCTGGTGGTGGTGGTGATCGTGAGCCTGATCCTGTCGGGCTTCGATTTCGTGATTTCGTGGCTGATCCGGCTTCTGCTGGGTCAATAAGGAGTTCAGACGTGGCCAAGCGTTGGTATGTCGTCCACGCCTACTCGGGCTTCGAGCACCAGGTGCAGCGCGCGCTCGATACGCGCATCGCGCGCGCCGAGATGCAGGACAAGTTCGGCCAGGTGCTGGTGCCGACCGAGGAAGTGATCGAGATGCGCGGCGGTCAGAAGCGCAAGTCGGAGCGCAAGTTCTTCCCCGGCTACGTGCTGGTGCAGATCGAGACGCACGAAGATGGCGGCATCCCGCGCATCGACGACGACAGCTGGCACCTGATCAAGGAAACCCCGAAGGTGATGGGCTTCATCGGCGGCACCGCCGAGCGCCCGCTGCCGATCAAGGACAGCGAGGCGGACGTGATCCTGCGCCGCGTCCAGGACGGCGTCGACAAGCCCAAGCCCAAGGTGCTGTTCGAGCCGGGCGAGATGGTTCGCGTCACCGAGGGTCCGTTCAACGACTTCAACGGCGTGGTCGAGGAAGTCAATTACGAGAAGAGCCGCCTGCGCGTGGCGGTGCTGATCTTCGGTCGTTCCACACCGGTGGAGCTGGAGTTCGGCCAGGTCGAGAAGGCCTGACGCGAGTTTTGCGGCAACGTGGAAGCCGGGGCACGAACCCCACCCGGCACGATGGGGAGCCTGACAACAGGCGCTTGCACCCGGAGAGAAGACAATGGCTAAGAAAGTAGTTGGTTACATCAAGCTGCAGGTGAAGGCCGGCCAGGCCAACCCCTCGCCGCCGGTCGGTCCCGCGCTGGGCCAGCGCGGCCTGAACATCATGGAATTCTGCAAGGCGTTCAACGCCGCCACGCAGAAGCTGGAGCCGGGCCTGCCGATTCCGGTGGTCATCACGGCCTATTCCGACCGTACCTTCACCTTCATCACGAAGACGCCTCCTGCGTCGATCCTGCTGAAGAAGGCCGTCGGCATCACGTCCGGCTCCAAGCGCCCGAACACCGAGAAGGTGGGCAAGGTCACCCGCAAGCAGCTCGAAGACATCGTCAAGGCCAAGGAAGCCGACCTCACGGCCGCCTCCCTGGAAGCCGGCGTTCGCACCATCGCGGGCAGCGCCCGTTCGATGGGTCTCGTGGTGGAGGGCTAAGACATGGCGAAGATCTCGAAGCGTTACAAGGCTCTGCAGTCCCTGGTCACCCCGGGCAAGGCCTATTCCCTGGACGAAGCCCTGAAGCTGATCCAGTCCAACACCAAGACCAAGTTCGTCGAGTCCGTGGACGTCGCCGTCCGCCTCGGCGTGGACGCCAAGAAGTCCGACCAGCAGGTGCGCGGCTCGACCGTCCTGCCCGCCGGCACCGGCAAGTCCGTGCGCGTGGCGGTGTTCTGCCCGGCCGGCGCCAAGGCCGACGAGGCCCTGGCGGCTGGCGCCGACGTGGTCGGCATGGACGACCTGGCCGACAAGATGCTGGCCGGCGACATCAACTACGACGTCGTGATCGCCACCCCGGACGCCATGCGCGTGGTCGGCAAGCTCGGCCAGGTGCTGGGCCCGCGCGGCCTGATGCCGAACCCGAAGGTCGGCACCGTGTCGCCGAACCCGGCCGAGGCGGTGAAGAACGCCAAGTCGGGCCAGGTGCGCTACCGCACCGACAAGGCCGGCATCATCCACTGCACCATCGGCAAGGCCAGCTTCGACGACGAAGCGCTGAAGTCGAACCTGCAGGCGCTGCTGATCGACCTGGTGAAGGCCAAGCCGGCCACCTCGAAGGGCCAGTACCTGCAGAAGATCTCGGTCAGCTCGACCATGGGCCCCGGCGTCACCGTCGACCAGTCCTCGCTGTCCCTGAAGTAAGCAACAAGCAGGAACGAGAGGAGAGGAGTGAGGAACGAGTAGAAGCGGCACTGCCAAGGCCCACTCGTTGCTCCTTCCTCGATACTCGTTCCCCACCTTTTGAGGGCAGTCGCCCAGGCCGGCAGACCGGCGCAAGCGACAGCCGTCAAAGACCGCAGGTGCGGTCAGCGCGCAACGACGACGGGC
>CBFGOZ010000263.1:0-2656 GCA_965650505.1 uncultured Arenimonas sp. | reverse complement strand
GTTCGGCGGTGGTGGTGGTGGCGGGTTTCCTGTTCGGCGACCTGTCGGGCACCGGTTCGCTGTCGGTGTCGATCCCGGTGCTGCTGCTGGAAAGCGGCTTCTCGCGCGACCACGAACGCGAGGCCGATGCCTTCGCCTTCGACCTGCTGGAGCAGCGCGGCCGCTCGCCGGCCGACTTCGCCCGGGTGATGCGCCGGCTGTCGGACCATTACGGCGAGAAGGATTTCGGCGCCGTCAGCTACCTGTCCACGCATCCGCCCAGCGCCGAACGCGTGCGTGCCGCGGAGCAGGCGGCCGGCCTGGCGCCGGGCGACCCGGCGGCGATGCCGGCACCGGTGCCCGCCGCCGGGGTCAAGCCTCCAAAGTCCTGAGAACCCCGGGCACTTGCCCGGGGCAGGGGCCTGGGCCTATAGTTTCCCAAAGCGGAAACTATTGAGCGAGGCCGCCGGATGTCCCTGCTTCTGCACTACCACCCGCTTTCCTCCTGCTGCCAGAAGGTCCTGGTGGCCATCCATGAAACCGGCGCCCCCGTGCAGCTGCGCCACCTGGACCTGGCCGACGCCGGGGAGCGCGACGCCCATTGCCGGCGCTGGCCGCTGGGCAAGATGCCCCTGCTTGAGGACTCCGCGGGTGGGCGCACGCTGCCGGAGACCTCGATCATCATCGAATACCTGGGCCAGCACTTCCCGGGGCCGGCGCCCCTGCTGCCCGCGGACCCCGACGCACGCCTGCAGGTGCGGCTCTGGGACCGGGTCTGCGACCTGTACGTGATGACGCCAATGCAGGCCGCCGTGGCCGCGACCTTTTCCGGGGATGCCGGGCAGGCAGAGCGTGCGGCCGCGTCCGCGGCCGCCCAGCTGGAAACCTCGTATGGCCTGCTGGAGCGCCAACTGGCCGGCCGCGCCTGGCTCGCCGGCGATCAGTTCAGCCTGGCCGACTGCGCGGCGATGCCCGCCCTGTTCTACGCGGCGGCGGTGCGGCCGTTCGCGCCGGGGTTCCCAGCCCTGGCCGCGTATTTCGAGCGGCTGCTGCAGCGGCCCTCGGTACGGCGCGTGCTGGAGGACGCCCGGCCCTGGCTGCAGAACTTCCCGCTGCTCACGCGCCTGCCGGCCGCGCACCGCGAAGCCGTGGAGCACTGAGATGCCGCGCCTGTCCGCCGCCGACCGGCTCGACCGCAGTTTCCACGCCCTGGCCGACGCCAACCGCCGCGCCATGATCGACCAGCTGGCCCTGCGCCCGGCCTCGGTCAGCGAACTGGCCCGGCCGCTGGCGCTGGGCCTGCCCTCGGTGGTCAAGCACCTGCAGGTGCTGAAGAACGCCGGCCTGGTGGAGTCGGAGAAGTCCGGCCGCGTGCACACCTACCGGATCAGCGCTGACGGCCTGCGCGACGTCGAGGCCTGGGTGCAGGCGCGCAAGCGCCACCTGAACGCGCAGTTCGACCGCCTTGCCCAGATGCTTGCCGAAGGAGACTCCGCCGGATGAACGCCGCCACCCACGCCAGCTTCGTCATCGAGCGCGATTTCCTCGCCGCGCCGTCACGCGTGTTCCGCGCCTGGTCCGACCTGGCGCAGAAGCAGCGCTGGACCGACTGCCACCCCGGCCTGCTCGAACGCCGGCACAGCCAGGATTTCCGGCCCGGCGGCGCCGAGGAAGTGACGATGCGTTTCCCGGAAGGCGGCGTCTGCACCGTGCGCTTCCACTACTTCGACATCGTGCCCGAACGGCGCATCGTCTACGGCTATTCGATGGAGAACGACGGCCTGACCGGCTCGGTCTCGCTGGTCACCGTTGAGTTCGAGCCCACGCCCGCCGGCACCCGCATGCGCTTCACCGAACAGGCGGCGCTGCTGGAGGAGGGCCAGGACCTGGCCGAGCGCATCGAGGGCACGCGCGAGGGTTTCGACCGCCTGGCGCGCGAAGTGGAGCCGGCGCCGGTGCCATGAAAAACGGGGCGGCCCGGCGGCCGCCCCGTGATGTTTTCAGCGCGAGCCCGCGGTCACAGCGACTTCTCGAGCTCCGGCACCAGGGTGAACAGGTCGCCGACCAGGCCGAAATCGGCGATTTCGAAGATCGGCGCTTCGGCGTCCTTGTTGATCGCGACGATGGTGCCCGCGTCCTTGATGCCGGTCAGGTGCTGGATGGCGCCCGAGATGCCGATGGCCACGTACAGTTCCGGCGCGATGATCTTGCCGGTCTGGCCGACCTGCAGTTCGTTCGGCACGTAACCGGCGTCCACCGCCGCGCGCGAGGCGCCCACGGCCGCGCCCATCTTGTCGGCCAGCGAGTAGATGATCGAGAAGGCATCGGCCGAACCCAGGGCCCGGCCGCCGCTGACCACCTTGCCGGCGCTCTGCAGGTCGGGACGATCCGACTTGCCCTGCTGCAGCGAGACGAAGCGCGTGTGCGAGGGCAGGGCGGCGTCGACCGACGCGGCCTCGACCGAAGCGCTGCCGCCGTTGCCCGCCGCCGGCCACGAGGCCGTGCGCACGGTGCCGACCACGGCCATCGCCGACGGCGCCTCGACCGTGATGATGGCGTTGCCGGCGTAGATCGGCCGCTTGAACACGTGGCTCGATTCCACCGACATGATGTCGCTGACCTGGGCCACGCCCAGCAGGGCCGCGACGCAGGGCATCAGGTCCTTGCCGAAGGTGGT
>CBFGOZ010000262.1:0-2657 GCA_965650505.1 uncultured Arenimonas sp. | reverse complement strand
CGCTGCGCAGCCTGGCCTGCACCAGCTGGTCCTCCCAGCGCACCGACACCGGCTGGCCGGACTGCAGCAGCGCCGCCAGCGCGATCGGCGCACGCGCCGTCACCTCCAGCGAACCGGTGTTGACCAGGCGCAGCACCGGCGCGCCGACGCCCAGGTACTCCCCGGCCTGGGCAAACCGTTCGGCCACCACGCCGTCGAAGGGCGCACGCACCACGGCGTAGTCGCGCTCCTGCCGGGTGCGGGCGACGGTGACGCGTGCGCGCGCCAGGTCCTGTTCCAGCACCTGGCGTTCGGAGCGCGTCAGGTCGAGCTGGGTCGCGGCGATGGTGTTCTGGCGCACCAGTTCCTGGTAGCGCTGCTCCTGCTTGCGGGCGAACTCGAGCTGGGCCTCGATGCGGCGCAGGTTGGCCAGGTCGTCCTGCTCCTTCAGGCGCAGCATGCTGTCGTCCAGCCGCGCGAGCACGGCACCACGCTTGAGTTCGGTGCCGACCTCGGCGACCTGGACGACGCGGCCGGCGATCTCCGAGGCGACGCGCGAATCCTCGCGGCTGACGACGCCGCCCGGCGACCACAGCACCGGCGCGAACTGCGCGCGCTCGGCCAGCGCCGTCTGCACCGGGGCGGGCGGCGGACCCTCCGGAGCGGCGGCCTCCTGGGCCTGCGCCAGGCCGGCGGCGAGAACGAAGGCGAAGATCGGGGTCAGCGGGCGTTTCATGGCGGCACTCCTCAGGCCGCGGCCGGCAGGGCCGGGCGCGGGCGACGCAGGGACAGGGGTTTGAACTCGGCGGACAGGCGCAGCAACGCCGGCATCAACACCAGGGTGAAGACCAGCGACAGGCCCACGCCGCCGACCGTCACCGCGGCCAGGCCGCGGTAGATCACGCTGCCCGGGCCGGGGTTGACCGCCATCGGCAGCGCGCCGACCACGCCCGTGAGCGCGCCGATCAGGATCGGCCGAAGGCGCTGGGCCAGCGCCTGGCGCACGGCGTCCTCGATGCCCAGCCCTTCGGATTCGGCGACGCGCGTCTGCGCCACCAGCAGGATGGCGTTGTTGATCACCATGCCCAACAGCATGATGAAGCCGATCATCGACAGCAGGTCCAGCGACTGGGTGGTGAACAGGCCCAGCGCGCGCAGCCCCAGAACGCCGCCGAACACCGCCATAGGCAACGCCAGCATCACGAACGCGCTGTCGCGCAGCGAGCGGAACATCGCCGCCATCAGCATGAACAGCACCAGCAGCGCCAGGCCGAAGTTGCCGAGCATGGTCGAGATCACCGCGTCCAGCCGGTCGGCGCTGCCCGAGACGCGCACCCCGCCGCCTTCGGGCAGCCACTCGCGCAGGCGCGGCACCACCTCGCCCTCGACCTTGGCCAGCGCCTCTTCCAGCGACATCGTCGCCGGCGGGTCCACGGTCAGGGTGACGGTGCGGCGGCGGTCGACGCGGCGCAGCTGGTTCGGGCTCAGGGTCAGCTCGACGTGGGCCAGGTCGCCGAGCGGCACCACGCCGGCCAGCGGCGTCATCACCGCGGTGTCCACCAGCGCATCCGGCGCCACCGGCGTCTCCGCGCCCAGGATGATCGGCATGCGACGGTCGCCGTCGAAATGTTCGCCCAGCCACATGCCCTCGCCCAGCGCACGCACCACGGTGCCGAGTTCGGCGCGGTTCCAGCCGGCCTCGGCCAGGCGCCGGTCGTTGGCGCGGATGCGCAGCTCGGGGCTGACCGCGTCGGCTTCCGGGAAGGCCTGCACGTTGGCGCCGGGGAACTGCTGCTGCAGCAGTTCGCGGCCCTGGCCGGCCACCCGCGCCAGCGCCTCGGTGTCGCCGCTCTGCAGGTGGATCTGGATCGCGCGCGCCGAGCCGCCGAAACCGCCGAACAGGTCGCCCTCGGTGGCGAAGGCGCGGGTGTCGGGGAAGCCGACCACGACTTCGTCGCGCACGATGCGCTCGAGCTCGCCGATCTTCGACTCGTCCTCGACGCGCGCGCCCAGGGTGCCGCCGCCGGGCCACAGCAGCAGGTACCAGTTCTTGAGCTGGGGCGACTTCGTGCCATCCATGTAGGGCGCCATGCGTTCCCGGATCAGGCCGCCCATCTCTTCGTTCACCACCGCCGGCGTCATGCCCGGCGGGAAGCTGAAGAAGGCGTCGATGGCCGCACGCTTCACCGGCGGCAGGTAGTCCAGGCGAGGCACCAGCAGCCAGGCGCCCAGGGCCGGCAGCAACACCAGGCCGACGATCCAGCCGACCTGGCGGCGCCGGCTGTTGGTCCAGCGCATCAGCCATTCGGTGGCGCGCGGATAGGCCGCCTCGTTCAGCGAGGCCAGGCGCTTGCCCTTAAGCCAGCCGCCCGCCGCCGCCGGCAGCACGGTGATCGCCACCAGCAGCGAGATCGCCACGGCGATCGAGATCGTCAGCGCCAGGTCGGAGAACAGCTGGCCCTCGACGTCCTCAATGAACAGCACCGGCAGGAACACCGCGATCGTGGTCAGCGTGGACGCCACCAGCGCGCCGCCGACCTGCTTGGTGCCGATCCGCGCCGCCTCCTCCGGCAGCTTGCCGCCCTCGCGCAGGCGCACGATGTTCTCGGCCACCACGACCGCGGCGTCCATCACCATGCCCACCGCGAAGGCCAGGCCCGCCAGCGAGATCACGTTGA
>CBFGOZ010000261.1:0-2695 GCA_965650505.1 uncultured Arenimonas sp. | reverse complement strand
TATGTGGTGGGCTGGTGGCCCGCAAGGGCCGCTGGTTTTTTGGTCTGGAGGACGCTTACGCCCGCGGGGGGGGGGACCCCCTTGTGTGCGGGAGGGCGCACGCCGGATCAACCGAAAGCGAGCAAGTGACCTTCTTGGCCCAAACGGGCCAAGCGTCAGGGCAGGGCGGCGAAGGCGTCGCGGGTGAGGTTTTCGGGGGCGGCGTCGGTGCAGTGCACTTCGTCTTCGATGCGCACGCCGCCGTAGGGCAGCAGCGCCTCGACCTTCGACCAGTCGACGAATTTTGCTTGCGGCTTGGCCTGGAGTTTCGAGAGCAGCGTCGGGATGAAGTAGATGCCCGGTTCGATCGTCACCACCATGCCGGGCGCGAGCGTGCGCGTCATGCGCAGGTAGGGGTGCCCCTCCGGGCGTGGGATCAGCTCGCCGTTTTCGTCGCTGAAACCGGCGACGTCGTGCACCTGCAGGCCGATCGGATGGCCCAGGCCGTGCGGGAAGAAGGTGGACGTGACGCCGGAGGACAGCATTTCGCCCGGGTCCATGTCGACGATGCCGAGCGTGCGCAACACGTTGCCCAGGCGCAGGTGGCATTCCAGGTGCAGGTCGCGGTAGTCGGTGCCGGCGCGGACCTTGCCGCACAGCGCCTGCTGCTCGTCTTCCACCGCGGCCACCAGCTCGGCAAACCCGCTGTCGCCGCTATTTTTCCACGTGCGCGTGATGTCCGACGCATAACCGTCGACGTCGGCGCCCGCGTCGATCAGCAGCGTGCGGTGCTGGTTCGGCGCCAGCGCGTCCTTGTACTGGTAGTGCAGCACCGCCGCGTGTTCATTGAGGCAGACGATGTTGGTGTAGGGCAGGTCGAGGTCGGTGTGGCCGGTGGTGGCCAGGTAGGCCGCATGCACCTGCATCTCCGAGCCGCCGGCCAGGAAGGCCGCCCGCGCGGCCAGGTGCCCGGGTACCGCGCGGCGCTGGGCGGCGCGCATGCGGTCGAGTTCGTAAGCGGTCTTGAAGGCGCGGTGGAAGTGAAGGTGGTCGATCACCGTCTTCGGATTGTTGGGTTCAAAGCCGGGCAGCGCGGCATCGGCTTCGCCCAGGATCGCGGCCCGGCCTCCGGCCGGCAGGTGCTTCACGGCCTCGGCCGGATCGCTGACCACCCGGATGTCGAACTCGTCCACCCAGACGCCCTCGGGCGCGCTGGGCGGCACATGCCAGTAGTCGTCGGGCTGGTAGTAGACCAGTACGGGCTTGCGGCCCGGCGTGTAGGCGATCCAGCAGTGCGGGTGCCGGGTCAGCGGCAGCCAGGCCTTGAACTGGGCGTTGGGCTTGAAGGGGTAGGGGCGGTCGTCCAGGAACTCGAGTTTTTCGATGCCGGACGCCACCAGGAGGTGATCGAAGCCGCCTTTCTCGAGCGCCCGGTCCACGCGCGCCTTGATTGTGGACAGGTGCGCGCGATATAGAGTGGCAAGGTTGGAAGCGTTCATCGGCAGGAATCCGGAGGGCAGGGCCGGATTTTGCCGCAAACGGGACCAGGACGCAGGGAGCGTAGGGTGGACGGGGCGCGTAAGGATGGCGGTTTCCTGGGTCAGCCGGCCTGGCTCTGGAGCCTGGGAGCCCTGCTCGTGGGCCTGGGCCTGAGCGCACTGGCCGGCCTGCTCCACCAGGACTCGCTGCAGCGGGCCGAACGCACCCGGCTCGAGCGCCTGGCCGAACGCAGCTTCGACGCGGTGGAGAGCAAGCTCCTGACCTGCGGGCTGCTGGTGCGGTCGGTGCAGGCGCTGTTCCTGTCGTCCGACGAGGTGACGCCGGAAGAGTTCGAGGCCATCTACGCCAACCTGCGTCCGGCCGAACTGTTTCCCAGCCTGCAGGCCGTTGGTTACGCCGAGCGCACCGACCGGCCGGCGATCGGCGCCGAACCCGATGGCCGCGAACACTACCTCACCGTGCTGGTCGCGCCGCGCGCCGGCAATGCGCGCCTGATCGGCCTGGACATCGCCACCCAGCCCGCGAACCTTGCCGCGGCCAAGTTCTCGCGCGACGCCGACCGGCCGGTGATGTCGGCGCCCTTCCAGCTGGTGCAGCGCACCGGCATGCCCGGCCTGAACGATGGCATCACCATCCGGCTGCCGATCTTCAGCAAGGGCCCGCAGCCGCGCGACCTGGCGGAACGCCGCCAGCGCGAGCGGGGTTCGGTGGCGGCCTCGTTCCGGGTCAGCCGACTGATCGAGGACGCGCTGCCGGTGGAGGCGCTGGACCGCTTCGACCTGCGCGTGCTCGACGTCACCGAGGGCGCCAGCAAGCAGCTTTACGCCGAAGGCGCGACGCCGACGGCGCCGGCGGTCGACGCCGCGCAGACGATGTTCGCGCGCGAGCTGTCCTACGGCGGCCGCACCTGGCGCATGGAGGCGCGCGCCGACCGGGCCGCAGACGAGGCGCTGTGGCTGCCGGTGCTGACCTTCGGCATCGGAGCGCTGGCCAGCCTGCTGATGGCCGGCCTGGCCTGGTCGATCGCCGGTACCCGTGCGCGTGCGCTTCGGCTGGCGCACGACATGTCGGCGCAGTACCGCGAGAGCGAGGAGCGCTTCCGTGCCCTGAACGAGCTGTTGCCGGCCCTGGTGATGCTGGCGCGCAGCGAGGACGGCCAGCTCGTCTACGCCAACCAGGCCTGCCGCGACCGCTTCTCGATCGGCGAGGATACCCG
>CBFGOZ010000260.1:0-2703 GCA_965650505.1 uncultured Arenimonas sp. | reverse complement strand
GGGCGCGCAGGGTGCGCGCGACCACCATCAGGCCCGAGGTGTCCTTGTCGAGCCGATGCACGATGCCGGCACGGGGCAGCTCGGCCAGGCGCGGATCGAAATGCAGCAGGGCGTTGACCATGGTGCCGCGCGGATTGCCGGCGCCGGGGTGCACCACCAAGCCGGCGGGCTTGTTCACCACCAGCACGTCCTCGTCCTGGTAAAGGATCTCGAGCGGGATGTCCTCGGCCTGCGCGTCGGTCTCGATCTCCATCTTCACCGACAGGGCCACGGCCTCGCCGCCGCGCACGGCCTCCTTGGGCTTGACCACCCGACCGCCCAGCAGGGCGTCGCCGGACTTGATCCATTCGGTCAGGCGCGAGCGCGAGAAATCCGGGAACAGCTCGGCCAGCACCTGGTCGAAGCGGCGGCCGGCGGCCGCCAGGGGAATACTGGCTTCCAGCAGCTCGCGCTCGCTGTCGTCGGCGTCGGTGACGGGGGTCTGGCTCATGGGGACGGGCATCTCGTGGGACCGGGGGCGGGCCGGGCCCCGTTCATGGAGGCGACACCGGGCTTTCCGGTATTATCCCCGAACTCGCTGGCTCCAGCGCCCTGACCTGCCATCCTGATGACCCGACTGCCCGGAACGTTCCGCTTCCTGATGATCCTCGTGCTGGTGGGGGCCCTCGCCGGCTGCCAGAGCATGGGCAAGCTTTTCGGCGCCAAGGAAGAGCCCACCGAGACCCTGCCGGTGGAAGAGATGTACCGGGAAGCCAAGGGCTCGATGGACGGCGGCAACTACGACCGCGCCGGCCGCTACTACCAGCGCCTGGCCTCCCGTTTCCCCTACGGCGCCTACAGCGAACAGGCCCAGCTGGAGCTGGCCTACGTTCTGTACAAGCAGGCCAAGACCGAGGAGGCGACCTCGGCCATCAACCGCTTCATCCGCACCTACCCGACGCACCGGCACATCGACTACGCCTACTACCTGAAGGCGCTGATCAATTTCGACCGCAGCTCGGGCCTGATCCTGCGCCTGGCGCGCCAGGACATGTCGGCGCGCGACCTGGGCGCCCCGACCCAGAGCCTCAACGACTTCGCCGACGTCGTGCGCCGCTATCCGAACAGCCGCTACGCCGTCGACGCCCGCCAGCGCATGATCTACCTGCGCAACCTGCTGGCCCGGCACGAACTCAACGTCGGGCTGTACTACCTGCGCCGCGACGCCTTCGTGGCGGCCGCCAACCGCGGCAAGTACATCCTGCAGACCTACCCGCAGAGCGAATACGACGGCGATGCCGTGGCCCTGATGGCTTCGGCCTACACCGAACTGGGCCAGGAGCAGCTGGCGGCCGACGCCCGCAAGGTGCTGGAGCTGAACTACCCCGACCACGAATACCTGGACGGCGGCGCCTGGCCCAAGGGCACCGGCTTCTTCAGCCGGCTCAATCCCTTCGACTGATCCACTGGGCCATCCGCGCGAACAGGAACGCCGCCTCCGGGCGGCGTTCTGCTTTCAGTCGCGCCAGCCCGAAGTGATCGGGTAGCGCCGTTCGCGGCCGAAGGCCCGGCGGGAAAGCTTGGGACCGGGCGCCGCCTGGCGCCGCTTCCACTCGCTGATGCGCACCAGCCGAAGCACGCGCTCGACCGTGCCGCGATCGAAACCGGCGCCGACGATCTCGGCCAGCGACTGCTCCTGGTCCACGTGGCGCGACAGGATGCCGTCGAGCACCTCGTAGGGCGGCAGCGAATCCTGGTCGGTCTGGTTCTCGCGCAGCTCGGCCGAGGGCGGCCGGGTGATCACCAGCTCGGGAATGGCCGGCGACTGCGCGTTGCGCCAGCGGCACAGCGCCTGCACCTCGGTCTTGTACAGATCCTTGATCGGCGCGAAACCGCCGCACATGTCGCCATAGATGGTGGCGTAGCCGACCGCGTACTCGCTCTTGTTGCCGGTGGTCAGCAGCAGGCCGCCGAAGCGGTTGCTAAGGGCCATCATCAGCGCGCCGCGGCAGCGCGACTGCAGGTTCTCCTCGGCGATGCCGGGCGGCAGGCCGTCGAACAGCGGCGCCAGCGCGTCCAGGAACCCGGTGAACGGCGCCTCGATGGCCACCGTTTCCAGACGCACGCCTAGCAGCCGCGCCTGCTCGTCGGCCAGGTCATTGCTCAGGTCGCTGGTGTAGCGTGACGGCAGCCGCACGGCGGCGACATTGCGGGCGCCAAGCGCGTCCACCGCCAGCGCCAGCACCAGGCCGGAGTCGATGCCGCCCGACAGGCCCAGCCAGACCCGGTCGAAGCCGTTCTTGCCGCAGTAGTCGCGGATGCCGCGCACGATGGCGCGGTAGGCCAGGGATTCGCGGCCCTCGTCGTCCTCCGCCGGCCAGCGCACCGGTGCGAAGCGCCGGCTCGCCGCGTCGAAGTCCGCCACCAGCCAGTGGTCCTCGAAGGCCCGGGCGGCGGGATGCACGCCACCGTCGCCGTCGGCCAGCACCGAAGCTCCGTCGAACACCAGCTCGTCCTGGCCGCCGACCACGTTGAGATAGGCCAGCGCGACCCCGGTCTCCTGCACCCGCTGCGCCAGCAGGGCATCACGCTGGGCGGTCTTGTCGCGCTCGAAGGGCGATGCGTTGGGCACCACCACCAGTTCGGCGCCGAGGGCCGCGGTTTCCGCCAGCGGCTCGGCGAACCAGAGGTCCTCGCAGATCACCAGGCCGACCTGCACGCCCC
>CBFGOZ010000259.1:0-2719 GCA_965650505.1 uncultured Arenimonas sp. | reverse complement strand
TGCACCAGCTGGTGATCGGCCGCGAAGTCACCGGCATCAACGCGTTCTGATCCCGACCCGATGAGCCTGGACGGCCTGCGGCTGCTCACCCCCCGGCTCGTGCTGAGGCCCACGTCCATGGCCGACCTGGAGGCGTGGACGGCCATGCTGCAGGACCCGGAAACCTGCCGCTTCATCGGCGGCACCCAGTCGCCGTCGATGGCCTGGCGCACCTTCATGACCATGCTGGGCGCCTGGCACGGGCAGGGATTCGCGATGTTCTCCGTGCTCGAACGCGAGAGCGGCCGCTGGGTCGGCCGCTGCGGCCCCTGGTGCCCGCCGGGCTGGCCGGGCACCGAGGTGGGCTATTCCTTCGTCCGCGAAGTCTGGGGCCGGGGCTACGCCACCGAGGCCGCGACCGCGGCCACCGACTGGGCGGTGGCGACCCTGGGCTGGACCGACATCATCCAGACCATCGACCCGGCGAACATCGGCTCGCAGAAGGTGGCGGCCAAGCTGGGCGCCGAGCGGCGCGGCCCCGGCCGCCTGCCCGCGCCGCATGAAAACGCGCAGGTCGAGATCTGGGGCCAGACGCGCGAGCAGTGGCTGCGCCGGCGGTCCGGCACGCAGGCGGCCTAGGCCATGCTCACCGTCTACGGCATGAAGGCCTCGGGCAACTGCTACAAGGTGCAGCTGCTGCTGGAGCTGCTCGGCCGGCCCTACCGCTGGGTCGAGGTCGACAGCGCCGCCGGCGAAACCCGCACGCCTGAGTTCCTGGCCAAGAATCCCAATGGCCGCGTGCCCCTGCTCGAGCTCGAAGACGGCCGCCGCCTGCCCGAATCGAACGCGATCCTGTGTTACCTGGCCGAAGGTTCGCCCTTCCTGCCGGCGGACGCCTTCGCCCGCGCCCAGGCGCTGCAGTGGCTGTTCTTCGAACAGTACAGCCACGAGCCCTACATCGCCGTCGCGCGTTTCATCTGCGGCTGGCTGCCGGAAGACCATCCGCGCCGCGCCGAACTGCCGCGCCTGCGCGAGCGCGGCCACCAGGCGCTGGCGGTGATGGAGCAACACCTGGCCGCCAACGAGCATTTCGTCGGCGGGCGCTGCACCGTCGCCGACCTCGCGCTGTACGCCTACACCCACAAGGCCGCCGACGGCGGTTTCGACCTGGGGCCTTACCCGGCGCTGCGCGCCTGGCTGGCGCGGGTCGCCGCCCAGCCGCGGTTCGTGCCGCAATCCTGCTGAATTCCAGAGACCTCCCACATGTCCGCCGTCGCCCCGCTGATTCCCGCCCGCCAGAAAGACGTCAACCGCGCCAAGGTCTGCGACGACAACTTCATCGAGTTCGTCACAGGCTGGAACGGCCGCGTCGAGGCGCGCCCGGCGCCGCACGAGCCGGTGCTCGAAGGCAGCGCCTGCACCGCCGCCGATTTCCTGGAGCTGTTCGAATCGCAGCTGGTGTCGCGCCACCTCGACCTGATGGCGCGCGTGCTGCGCGTGCAGCAGAAGGTGTTCTACACCATCGGCTCGTCGGGCCACGAGGGCAATGCGATGGTCGCGCGGCTGACGCGCCACACCGATCCGGCTTTCCTGCACTACCGCTCGGGCGGCTTCATGGCCGAACGCTTCCGCAAGCTGCCGGGCATGGACCCGGTGATGGATTCGGCGCTGTCCTTCGCCGCCAGCAAGGACGACCCGGCCTCCGGCGGCCGCCACAAGGTCTGGGGCAGCAAGCCGCTGTGGGTGCTGCCGCAGACCTCGACCATCGCCTCGCACCTGCCGAAGGCGCTGGGTACCGCGGTGGCGATCGAACAGGCGCGCCGCATCGGCCATGCGCTGCCGATTCCCGAGGACAGCATCGCCATCTGCTCCTTCGGCGATGCGTCGAGCAACCACGCGACGGCGCAGACCGCGTTCAACGCGGCGGCATGGACGGCCTACCAGAAGCTGCCCGCGCCGGTGCTGTTCGTCTGCGAGGACAACGGCATCGGCATTTCGGTGAAGACGCCGGATGGCTGGATCGGCCGCAACTTCCGCGATCGCGCGGACCTGGACTACTTCCACGCCGACGGCCTGGACCTGGCGGCCGGCTACGGCCAGGTGCAGGCGGCGGTCGAGCACTGCCGGCGCACGCGCCGGCCGACCTTCCTGCACCTGCGCACCACCCGCATCATGGGCCACGCGGGCACCGATTTCGAGATCGAGTGGCGTCCGCTGGAGGAGTTGTGCGCGGTCGAAGCCACCGACCCGCTGCTGCGCTCGGCGGCGATCGCGCTGGAATCGGGACTGCTGACGAAGGACGCGCTGCTGGGGCTGTACGAGGCCACGCGCGCGCGCTGTTTCGCCGCGGCCGAGGACGCCGACCGTCGGCCGCGCATCGCCACGCTGGAACAGGTGATGGCGCCGCTGGCGCCGTATACGCCCGATGCCGTGGCGGCGGAGGCGACGCGCACGGCGCCGCACGAAACGCGCGTGGCCGCCTTCGGCAGCGAGGACAGACTGCCGGAGAAGCTGCCGCCCAGGCACCTCGCCATCCAGATCAACAACGCGCTGCACGACCTGTTCTGCAAGTACCCCGAAACGCTGCTGTTCGGCGAGGACGTGGCGCAGAAGGGCGGCGTGTACACGGTGACCAAGGGCCTGCACAAGGCCTTCAGGAACGCCCGCGTGTTCAACACCCTGCTGGACGAGACGATGATCCTGGGCCTGGCCCAGGGTTACGCCAACATGGGCATGCTGC
>CBFGOZ010000258.1:0-2775 GCA_965650505.1 uncultured Arenimonas sp. | reverse complement strand
GCATGGGGTGCTAGGGGTCGTGAGTTCGAATCTCACCGTCCCGACCAATTCGTGGAGCCTTCCCGGAACCCCACGGGAATGCGAAAGAAGAAGCCCGCCCTCCGGCGGGCTTCGTCGTTCCGGGGCCGGTCGATCAGCTCTTGCCGCCGCAATCGGCGTTTTCGCCCGGCCCGGTCTCGACCAGGGCCAGCAGGGCCGCCGGCGGCGCCACCGCGAACAGGGCCGCGGCCGCCGCGCCGCGCAGGAACAGCGGCCCGCCCTGGGGCCGGATGCGTGGCTCGAGCAGGGTGCCGCGCACCCGCAGCGGCGAGCGCAGGCTGAACGGGCTCATGTCCTTGGGCCGGGGCTTGAGCAGCAGGTCCAGCCGCTCGGTGCCCAGATGGATCTCGCCCTCGGCCAGCAGGAGGGTGTCGGTGGTGTCGAAGGCGAAGGCCCGGCTCTGCATCACGCCGTCCCTGATCCGGAAGTCGGCGTAGCCGCATCGCACCTGCACGATCTTGTCCTTGCCGATCAGGAATTTCAGCGCCTCGGCGATATCCAGGCCGGCCAGTTCCAGGGTCAGGTTGCTGATGCGGCCCGGGCCCATCGCCACGCCCGCCTCACCGTCCGCGGTCGCCATCAGGGCGGCGACCGAGTTGCCGCGTCCGGTGATCCGGATGCGCCCGCCGACGCGGCCGGCGCTTTCGGGCGCCGATTTCGGGAACAGCCTGGGCAGGTCGAGGCGCCGGCCGCGCAGGTCGATGTCGGCACTGATCGGGTCGGTGCGGGCGTCCAGGTGCACGACCGCCGCGATGTCGCCGCTGGCCGCGGCGAAGTTCAGCGGATCCAGGCGCAGGTCGCCGCCGGTCAGCACCAGGTGGGCATCCATTGCTTCCAGCGGCAGGCCCGGCGAATTCAGGCGTTCGGCGCGCAGCCGGACGTCCGCGTCCATGGCCCGCAGCTTGGAAACGTCGTAGGTCCGGTTTGGAAACAGGCGGCCGCTGCGGGTTGGGGCGGTGGGGCGGTTGCCTTCGCCCTTGCGCGGCGTGCCGCCGATGAAGCCGGCGAGGTCGTCGAAGTCCAGGTTCTTCGATTGAAGGTCGGCAGTGAGCAGCGTGCGCTCGCGCCCGGCGTCCACGCTGACCAGTCCGGCGATGTCGGAGTCACCCACGGTGCCGCGCATGTCGCGATAGCTCCAGACGCTGCCGGTGCGGTTGAGCCGGCCCTCCAGCGCATAGGCGGAGGTGGGCGGGATCGCCAGGCCGAGCAGGGGATAAAGCTGGGCCATGTCGTCGCCGGAAATCTCAAAGCCCAGGTCGAAGTCCTGCAGCTGCAGCGGTCGGTCCAGTCCGCCGAAGGCGCGCGCGCGGGTGGCGCCGGCCCGGGCTTCGAGGTCCACGCGGTAGCGTTTGCCGTCTTCGGCCAGCACCAGGGGCGAGTCGATCCGGCCCTGCAGGGTGAAGGGGTTGCCGCGGTAGCGCCCTTCGCCCGAAAGCACCAGCGATTCGCGGGCCTCCGCGCCCTCGGCCTCGGACTGGCTGCGCACGGCCACCGAGAGCCTGGTCTTGCGCTCGGCCTCGACCAGCTCGAAACGGCCGTCGCTGACCTGAAGGCTGTCGATGCGCGGCAGGTCGGAGGGCACGGGGTCCTGGCCCGTGTTTTCCTCGTCGAAGACCCAGTTGGCGCGGCCCTGGGCATCGCGCTCCAGGTTCAGCAGCGGCGCCTCCAGTCGCACGAAGTCCAGGTGCCAGTCGCCGCGCAGCATCGGCCACAGGGCCCAGCGGATTTCGGCGCGCTCGGCCCGGAAAAGTTCAGAGGCGCCCGCCCATTCCGCATTGCCCAGCACGACCCGGTCCGCGATCACCGTGGGGCGCATCCAGGCCCAGTCGACCTCCAGGTCGCCCTCGATCCGGAACTCGCGGCCGGTCGCCGCCTCGACCCGGCGTTCGACCGGGCCCTTGAACCAGTTCCAGTCGAACAGCAGCCACAGCAACAGCAGCAGCATCGCCAGCAGCGCCAGTGCCTGACGGCGTCGTCGCGGCGAGGAGCCTGTCTTCTTCCGAAGGGCGATGCGCGTTTCCATGACGCGAGTGTAGGCCGTGAAGGCGGACGGCCG
This sequence comes from uncultured Arenimonas sp., assembly GCA_965650505.1. GTDB lineage: Bacteria > Pseudomonadota > Gammaproteobacteria > Xanthomonadales > Xanthomonadaceae > Arenimonas. The sequence continues at coordinate 680 of CBFGOZ010000258.1, read as the reverse complement.
GCGAAGCCCGATTCCTGCCGTTCACGTTCGCTGCAGAAAAAACCAGGTGGTGTCAGGCCGGGTTAACGAATGTAGTTGTTTCGTAAACCCGGCCTGACGCCATGGCGGAGAGCTCAGCTGTCGAACAGCGCCGCGTCCAGGGCCAGCAGGTTGGCGCTGCCGCTTCGCATGGCCGCCGCGTGCGTCTGGGTGCGCGGCAGGATGCGGGCGAAGTAGAAGCGTGCGGTCTCGCGCTTGGCCGTCTTGAAATCGGTGGAATGCCCGCCGGCGTCGGCGGCGGCCACCGCCTTCGCCCACCAGAACGCCAGCGCCACGTAACCCGAGTAGAACAGGTAGTCCACCGAGGCGGCGCCCACTTCATCGGCATTGGCCATGGCCTTCTTGCCGACTTCCATGGTCAGTTCGCCCCACTGCTTGGCGATCTCGGCCAGCGGCAGCACGAACTCGGTCAGCGACGCGTCGGTTGCATGTTTCGTGCAGAACTCCTGGATCATCTTCAGGAACATCTGCAGGCCGGCGCCCTGCAGCTGCATGGTCTTGCGACCCAGCAGGTCCAGCGCCTGGATGCCGGTGGTGCCTTCGTAGATGGTGGTGATGCGGGCATCGCGCGCCAGCTGCTCCATGCCCCATTCGCGCACGTAGCCGTGGCCGCCGAAACACTGCAGGGCGTGGTAGGTGCA
>CBFGOZ010000257.1:0-2819 GCA_965650505.1 uncultured Arenimonas sp. | reverse complement strand
GACGAGCAGCACCGCTTCGGCGTGCACCAGCGCCTGGCCCTGCGCGACAAGGGCCTCACCGGCAGCCAGGTGCCGCACCAGCTGGTGATGACCGCCACGCCGATTCCGCGCACGCTGGCGATGTCGGCCTATGCCGACCTCGATGTCTCCGTCATCGACCAGATGCCGCCCGGGCGCACGCCGGTGACGACCGTGGCGGTCAGCGGCGAACGCCGCGGCGAGGTGGTCGAACGCATCCGCGCGGCCTGCTCCGAGGGGCGTCAGGCCTACTGGGTCTGCACCCTGATCGAGGACAGCGAGGAGGTGGAAGCGCAGGCCGCGCAGTCCACCTTCGAACAACTGTCCGCGGCCTTGCCCGAGCTGTCGCTGGGCCTGCTGCACGGACGCATGAAGCCGGCGGAGAAGCAGGCGGTGATGGCGCGGTTCAAGGCCGGCGGGCTGCAGCTGCTGGTCGCCACCACGGTGATCGAAGTCGGCGTGGACGTGCCCAATGCCAGCCTGATGATCATCGAGAACGCCGAGCGACTGGGCCTGGCCCAGCTGCACCAGCTGCGTGGGCGCGTCGGCCGCGGCGCGGCCGCGTCGAGCTGCGTGCTGATGTACAAGCCGCCGCTGTCGGCGATGGCGCGCGAGCGGCTGGAGGTGATGCGCGCCAGCACCGACGGCTTCCTGATCGCCGAAAAGGACCTGGAGCTGCGCGGGCCGGGCGAATTGCTCGGCACGCGCCAGACCGGCCTGGCCAGTTTCCGCGTCGCCGACCTGGTGCGTGATGCCGGCCTGCTGCCGGAAGTGCACCGCGCCGCCGAGACCCTGCTGGCCGACTCGCCGGATCTCGCCGACCGGGTGGTGGAGCGCTGGGTCGGCGGCGCCGCGCGTTTCGCCGGCGCCTGAGCGGTCCGTCCCGGCACCCTGTAACCGGCACCCTATAATCGGGCCATGACGACCGAACGCATCCCGCTGCTGATCGACACCGACCCGGGCGTGGACGACGCGCTCGCCCTGCTGATGGCCTTCGACGATCCGCGCCACGAACTGCTGGGCCTGAGCATCACGGCCGGCAACGTCGGCCTGGCCCACACCGTCGCCAACGCGCTCAAGCTCTGCGAGGTCGCCGGGGTGGACGTGCCGGTATACGCCGGCTGCCCGGTGCCGCTGGTGCACGCCGCCGAGGACGCCGCCTACGTGCACGGCCGGGACGGCTTCGGCGACACCGGCTACACGCCCGCCGCGCGCGGACCCGAGGCCGAACATGCGGCCCTGGCGATCATCCGCCTGGCCAAGGCCCATGAAGGCCGGCTGCTGCTGGTGATGCTGGGCCCGCTGACCAACCTGGCCCTGGCCCTGCGCCTGGACCCGGAATTGCCCAAGCGCATCGGCCGCCTGGTGGTGATGGGCGGGGCGGTGACGGGGCAGGGCAACACCTCGGTGCCGGCCGAATTCAACATCGCCTTCGACCCGGAGGCTGCCGATGTGGTGTTCCGGGCCTTCCCGCGCTTCGATCTGGCGGACTGGGAGGCGGTGCTGCGGCATGGGTTCCCGCACCGGGACTTCGAGGCCTGGCTGGCCGCCGGCGACGGCCGGGCCCGGTTCTACGATGCCATTTCCCGCCACACCCGGGCCTGGTCGGCCGGCCGGCGGGGCGCGCACTGGCACAGCGCGGACGCCCTGGCGATGGCCGCCGCCTTGCAGCCCGACGGGGTCCTGCGCGCCGAGGAGCGCCCCCTGGCCGTCGAACTGGAGGGGCGCCTGAGCCGGGGCGCCACCGTGGTGGACTGGCAGCAGCGCAGTGGCCGGCCGGCCAACGCCCGGATCCTGATGGACTACGACCAGGCCCGTTTCGAGGCCCTGATCCGGTCCGCCCTGGGAGCCTGAGGGGCGGGCCGGGCTTGCGGCGGGCTTCCCGGCCGGCCTATAATCCCGGTCTTTCCCAACGCAACCCCGGCGGAGCTTTTGCCATGAAGGCCGACATCCATCCGAACTACAAAGAAGTCGTCTTCCAGGACCTGTCCTCCGACTTCGCGTTCCTGACCCGCTCGACCCTCTCCAGCAAGGAGAAGGTGAAGTGGACCGACGGCAACGAATACCCGCTGATCAAGGTCGACATCACCTCGGCTTCGCACCCGTTCTACACGGGCAAGCAGAAGGTCATGGACACCGGCGGCCGCATCGACCGCTTCCGCCAGCGCTACGCCAAGTAAGCGCCGGCCCGGGCGACCGGGACGCGGACCACGAAAGGCCACCCCGACGGGTGGCCTTTCGCGTTTCTGTGACCCCCGACCAAGGTTCATGCCGCCGTAACTGACTTGGCCGCGGGCCCTGTGAGATACTTCGGCGCATGGTGACCGCCTCCGGGGCGGCGCCTTCATTTCATGTTGCGAACGCCGCGCCTGAGCCTTCGTGGATGCGGATCGCGCCATCCCTGCAAGGAGTCAGCCCGTGTCCGACAACAAGAGCGTCGTGCTCAACGCCGCCGGAAAGAACGTCGAGCTTCCCGTCCATACCGGCACCCTCGGCGCGCCCTGCGTCGACATCACCCGGCTGCCGAAAGAGACGGGCCTGTTCACCTACGACCCGGGCTTCGTGGCCACCGCCAGCTGCCGCAGCGCGGTGACCTACATCGATGGCGACGAAGGCGTGCTGCTGTACCGCGGCTACCCGATCGAACAGCTGGCCAAGCACTCGAACTTCCTCGAGGTCAGCTACCTGCTGATGAACGGCGAGCTGCCCAACAAGGAGCAGTTCAACAGCTTCGAGCACGAAGTCACCCACCACACGATGATGCACGAGGCCTTCAAGGGCTTCCTGGGCGGCTTCCGCCA
>CBFGOZ010000256.1:0-2852 GCA_965650505.1 uncultured Arenimonas sp. | reverse complement strand
GCCTCGCGCAGGCGCATCGGGCCGGCGAAGTTGCCGGCGTCGTTCTGCGGCCGCCAGACGTTGCCGGCGCGGTCGCGGAACACCACCGGCGCGTCCAGCACGATGCTGGCCGGCGAGAATCCGCGCTCGAAGGCCGCGGCGTAGACGAAGGGCTTGAAGCTCGAGCCGGGCAGGCGCTGGGCCTGGGTGGCGCGGTTGAACTTGTTCAGGCCGAAGCTGAAGCCGCCGACCAGGGCGCGGATGGCGCCATCCTCCGGCTGCAGGGAGACCAGGGTGGCCTGGGCCTGGGGGATCTGCGCCAGCCGCAGCTTGCCGGTGGCGGGGTCGAGCCCGATCCGGACGACGTCGCCGCGCTTGAGCACCTGGTCCGGCGCCTTGCCGGTCCAGCGGGTGCCCTCGGCGTCGAGCTGCAGGGCCGTTCCGGCGGCCGTGAGCAGCTCGGCCTTGCCGGCGCTGGTGCCGGTCACCAGCACCGCCGACAGGCCGCCCAGGGTGGGGTAGGCGCGCAGGCGCTTGCGCAGGTCCGCGAGGGACTCACCGTCGGCCAGCGCCAGCTGGGCCTCGGCGCCGCGCCAGCCGTGGCGCCGGTCGTATTCAAGCAGGCCCGACTGCACGGCCTGGGCCGCGGCGGCCTGGTGGACGCTGTCGAGCGTCGTGTAGACCTTCAGGCCACTGGTGGTGGCCTCGGCGCCGTAGCGCTGCTCCATTTCCGCGCGGACCATCTCGGCGATGTAGGGCGCGTCGGCCTCCACCTTCGGCTCATGCGGGCTGGCGTTGACCGGTTCGGCCTGGGCCGCCTGCTCCTGGGCCGGCGTGATCAGGCCCTCCTCGCGCATGCGCAGCAGCACGTAGTTGCGGCGCACCAGGGCCCGGTCCGGGTTGATGATCGGGTTGCCGCTGGACGGGAACTTCGGGATCGAGGCCAGGGTCGCGGCCTCGGCCAGGGTGAGCTGGTCCAGGCGCTTGCCGTAATAGAACTCGGCGGCGGCAGCTACGCCATAGGCGCGGTTGCCGAAGAAACTCTTGTTCAGGTAGAGCTCGAAGATCTCGTCCTTGCTCAGTTCCCGCTCCATCTTCAGGGCCAGGAAGATCTCGGTGAGCTTGCGGGTATAGGAGTATTCGGCGCTCAGGAAGAACTGCCGCGCGACCTGCTGGGTGATGGTGCTGCCGCCCGGCACGCGGCGGTCGTCGGTGGTCGCCAGCAGCCACACGGCGCGGCCGATGCCGCGCCAGTCGACGCCCGGGTGTTCGTAGAATCGGGCGTCCTCGATGGCGATGAAGGCGTTCTTGACGTGCTCCGGCACATCCTCGATCTCCACCGGAAAACGCCGCGTTTCGCCGATCAGGGCCACCAGCTTGCCGTCGCGGGTGTAGATGCTCAGTGGGACCTGGAGCTCGACGTTGCGCAGTTCCTGCACGTCCGGGAGGCGGGGGGCGATCAGCCAGTAGAGGACGCCCAAAGCGATCAGGCCAAGCAGGGCCAGTCCGGCGAAAAGGATCATTGCCCGGCGGAGCAGGCGTGCGAATCGGGCCATCCAGGGCCTCTCCCGAGGTTTACATCGACGTGGGGCAGGGAGTATAGAACGTGCCATGACCCGGAGTTGCCGTGGGGGCGGCCGGATTCCGGGGTCGAATGCGTCTATAGGGGGAGCGCGAAGGGGTAAGCCGGCCGGTGGGAATGGACCCAGGTAGGGGGGGGCATTGCCATTTGGGAATTTTTCGTTATTTAATGTAACGGCGCACCAATCGCTTGTAAGCGCCCGTCGGAAGGGGAGAAACCGTGGGTCTTTTCGGAAATGCCAAGACACCGCTGGTCGGCCTGGACATCAGCTCCACTGCCGTCAAGCTTCTGCAGCTCACCGAGTCCGGTGGGAAGTACCGCGTTGAGCACTACGCGGTCGAGCCGCTCCCGCCCAATGCCGTGGTCGAGAAGAACATCGTCGAGGTCGAGGCCGTAGGCGAGGCGATCAAGCGGGCCGTGGCCCGCTCGGGCACCAAGGCCCGGCACGCCGCGGCGGCGGTCTCCGGCTCGTCGGTGATCACCAAGATCATCCCGATCCAAGGCGACCTGGACGAGGACGCGCTGGAGGACCAGGTCCAGCTCGAGGCGGCGAACTACATCCCGTACCCCATCGACGAAGTCAGCATCGACTTCGAGGTGATCGGGCCGGTGCCCAACAACCCGGAGATGATCCAGGTCCTGCTGGCCGCCTCCCGCACCGAGAACGTCGAGCTGCGGCAGTCGGCGCTGGAGCTGGGCAACCTCACCGCCAAGGTCATCGACGTCGAGGCCTTCGCGATGGAGAACGCCTTCAAGCTGGTCTCGGACCAGCTGTCGGTGCCCAAGGACGCGATCGTCGCCCTGGTGGACATCGGCGCCACCATGACCACGCTCAACGTGCTCCGCGGCCAGCGCAGCATCTACACCCGCGAGCAGGTCTTCGGCGGCAAGCAGCTGACCGACGAGGTCATGCGCCGCTACGGCCTAAGCTACGACGAGGCCGGCCTGGCCAAGCGCCAGGGCGGCCTGCCGGAGAGCTACGAGATCGAGGTGCTCGAACCGTTCAAGGAAGCGCTGGTCCAGCAGGTCAGCCGCCTGCTGCAGTTCTTCTACGCCGGCAGCGACTTCAACCGGGTCGACCAGGTGGTGCTCGCGGGCGGCTGCGCCTCGATCGCCGGCATCGGCAGCCTGGTCGAGGAACAGCTCGGCGTCCCCACCGTCATCGCTAACCCGCTCGCCAACATGGCGCTCGGGCCCCGCGTCCAGGCCCATGCCCTGGCGCAGGACGCCCCGGCGCTGATGATCGCGTGCGGCCTGGCCCTGAGGAGCTTCGACTGATGGCCAGAATCAA
>CBFGOZ010000255.1:0-2885 GCA_965650505.1 uncultured Arenimonas sp. | reverse complement strand
CATGCGATGCGGGATGTTGCGGGCGCTCCGCCACCGGACGGGATCGCATTCCCGGGGCCGGAGACCAACAGGCGGGGTGCGGAGCGAGCCGCGCATTATGCCCATCAATCCCTTGCCGGGCAATCACTTAGGCCCTGAAATCGCCGCCGGCCGCCAGGCGCTTGCGTCCGGGCCCTGAAAAAACAAGGGCTTAGGCCGAATCAGTGCTCCGCCCGATCCCGGTGCCAGCCGCGGTGCCGGATGTCCAGGTACAGGCTGTAGGCGGCGGTGAAGGACGGGAACAGGTTCTGCAGCACCCCCACCGAGTCCTGCTTGGCCGAGAACAGGAAGTAGCTCAGGGTCATCAGGGCCCCGACCAGGCTCATGTACCAGAAGGCCCGCGGGATCACCGGCTTGCCGGCCCGGCGCGAGGCGAAGAACTGCACCACCCAGCGGCCGCCGAACATCAGGGCGCCGGCATAGCCGATCAGTTTCCAGGGGGTCACGTGCAGGCCGCTCCATTCCAGCCAGAGGATTTCCGCGTTCATCGCCTCACTCCAGTTCGCGCACGCCGGTGAGCCGGCTGCGCTTGATCAGCCAGGCCACGCCCATCAGGTCGCGGATGCCGACCAGGGCGCGGCCGAGGTTGGTGTACTTGGACTGGCCGGTGCCGCGCGGGCGGTGGTTCACCGGCACGCTGACGGTCTTCCAGCCGGCGCGCTGCATCAGGGCCGGCAGGTAGCGGTGCATGTGGTCGAAATACGGCAGGTCCAGGAAGGCGGCCCGTTCGAACAGCTTGGTGCCGCAGCCGGTGTCGGGCGTGGCGTCGCGCAGCAGGCGCGACCGGATGCGGTTGGCCCAGCGCGAGGCCCACTTCTTGCTGCCGCTGTCCTGGCGGTTGACCCGCCAGCCGGCGTAGAGCTTCACATCGGCCGGGCCGGCGTCGCGCGCGGCCAGCAGTTTGGGCAGGTCGGCCGGGTCGTTCTGGCCGTCGCCGTCGAGCGTGGCGATCCAGGCGCCGCGTGCGGCCTTCACGCCGTTGCGGATCGCCGTGCTCTGTCCGCTCTGGCGTTCGTGGCCCAGCACGCGCAGTTCGGGCACGCGCGCCATCGCGCCCTGCAGCGCGGCCAGGGTGCCGTCGCGGCTATGGTCGTCGACGAAGATCACTTCGAAGGCCGTCGTCCCGCGCAGGGCCGCGACGATCTCGTCGAGCAGGGCCAGCACATTGCCTTCCTCGTTGAAGGCGGGCACGACGACGGACAGGGGCGGGGCGGTCACGCGGAACTCCAGGCCAGGGCGGCGGGCGCCATAGTCTCAAGTCGGTTGTTAAATCTTTCTTGAACGTTCCGGGGGTCGCGGGGTCGGTCAGCGCGGCCCGAAATAGTCCCGGCACCAGGCCACCACCTCGGGCAGCCCGGCCTCGATCGGAGTATGCGGTTCGAAGCCGAACGCGGCCTTCGCCGCCCGGGTGTCGGCCATGGTCTCGACCATGTCGCCCGGCTGCATCGGCCGGTAGGTCTTGTCGGCGGGCCGCCCGGCGGCCTGTTCGATCACCGCGATGAAGCGCTCCAGCTCCACCGGCGTGTGGTTGCCGAGGTTGAAGACCCGGTGGGGAGGCGCGCCGGGGCCGCCGTCGTCCGGCGGGTGGTCGAGGGCGCCCAGCACGCCGGCGACGATGTCGCTGACGTGGGTGAAGTCGCGGCGCATGCGGCCGTGGTTGAATACCTCGATGCCGCGGCCTTCCAGGACCGCGCGCGAGAACAGCACCGGCGCCATGTCGGGCCGGCCCCAGGCGCCGTAGACGGTGAAGAAGCGCAGGCCGGTCGCGCGCAGCCGGAACAGGTGCGCGTAGGTGTAAGCCATCGCCTCGTTGGCGACCTTGGTGGCGGCGTAGAAGCTCAGCGGCTTGTCCACCCGCTGGTCCTCGGAGAACGGCGGCACGGCGCTGCCGCCGTACACCGACGAAGACGAGGCGTAGACCAGGTGCTGCACGCCGCGGTGGCGGCACAGCTCCAGGATGTTGGTGAAGCCGGTCAGGTTGCTGTCTACGTAGGCCTGCGGGTTCTGCAGCGAGTAGCGCACGCCTGCCTGGGCGGCCAGGTGCAGCACGCGGGTCGGCGCCTCGCGGTCGAACAAGGCCTCGAGCCCGGCGCGGTCGCTGAGGTCGAGTTCGGCGATCGCCACGTCCGGGCACAGCGCGGCGACGCGGTCGCGCTTGATCCGCGGGTCGTAGTAGCTGTTGTAGTTGTCCAGGCCGACCACGCGTTCGCCGCGTGCGGCCAGGGCCCGGCAGGCGTAGGCGCCGATGAAGCCCGCCGCGCCGGTGACCAGGATCGTCATCGTGGTGCCGTCATCGCCGGCCGCTCAGCGGCGCAGGCGCTCGAGGATGCCGTCCAGCGCGTCCAGGCCGTGGTAGGCGATGACCAGCTTGCCGCGGCCGCCGCGGCCGTGCTGCACCGCGACCTTGGCGCTGAGTTTCTCCGACAGCTCGCGCTCGAGCGCGGCGATGTCGGCGTCGGTCTTCTTGCCGGCGGGTTTGGCCGGCTTCTTGCCCGGCAGCTGGCCCTTGCCCAGCAGCTGGGCGCGGCGCTCGACCTCGCGCACCGACCAGCCTTCGGCCACGGCGTCCTTGGCCAGCGACAGCGCGGCGGCGGGCGCCAGCGTCAGCAGGGCGCGGGCGTGGCCCATTTCCAGCTGCTTCTTCTCCAGCATCTCGCGGATGCCGTCGGGCAGTTCCAGCAGGCGCAGCAGGTTCGACACCGCGGCGCGCGAACGGCCCACGGCCTCGGCGGCCTGCTGGTGGGTGAGGCTGAATTCGTCGATCAGGCGGCTGAGCGCCTGCGCTTCCTCAAGCGGGTTGAGGTCCTCGCGCTGGATGTTCTCGATCAGCGCCATCGCGATGACGG
>CBFGOZ010000254.1:0-2910 GCA_965650505.1 uncultured Arenimonas sp. | reverse complement strand
AGAACGCGAATTCACGCGCAATCCTACCGGAAGCGCCCCTGGGCCACATCGGCGGCCAGCGCGGCGAGCATGCGCGAGGGGATGGCGCTGGCGGCCGTGACGATGGCCTCGAAACCCCGCGCGGCCAGCATCACGGCCAGCCGCGGGCTGCTGGCCACGGCCGGGCGGGCGCGCAGGCGCTCGCGGTCGGCGGCCGGCAGGGGCGTCCAGAGCACGTCGAAGGCTTCGGCGCTGCTCACCAGCAGGGCGCAGGTGGGCGGCGCGTCCAGGGCCGCGCGCAGGCGATCGACGCGCGGCGGCGCGGCCTCGCGCCGGTACACCGGAGCCAGGTGCACGCGGGCGCCTCGGTGCGCGAGGGTTTCGGCGATCACGCCGCGGCCGCCGGGTGCCGTCACCAGGCCGACGTCGCGGCCGGCCACCTGTTCCAGCGCCGGTAGCGCCAGCAGCGCTTCGGAATCGGCGCGGCCTTCCGGCACCATCGCATCGCGCACGCCGCTGCGGCGCAGCGCGGCCGCGGTGCCGGCGCCAACGGCCAGCCAGCGCTGCCCTGGCCGCGGCCGCAGCGGTGCCTGGCGGACGGCGAAACGCACCGCGGCCGGACTGGTGAACACGACGTCGTCGCAGGCCAGCGCCGCCGCCAGCGCGACGCCGGCATCCAGCGCCGCCAGCCGCAGCGTCGACAGCGGGATGACGCGCGCGCCGTGCGCCGCCGCCGCGCGCCGCACCGGCGCGTGGCCTCCCGAAGGGCGCAGCGAGATGACGTACCATCCCGCCAGCGCTGGTGCGGACCGTGGCTGTTTCATGGCGCCAGCTTCGCACAGCCTTCCTGGAAACCGCATCCCCAGAGCCTGCACGCATGCCGGACCCGATCGACGCCCTCAACGCCCACTACCAGGCGATGCCGCCGGTGGCGGCCATGCGCATCCGCGCCACCGCCTTCGACGGCGACCGCCTGCAGCTGCACGCGCCGCTGGCCGCGAACGTCAACGACAAGGACTGCGCCTTCGGCGGCAGCTTGGCCAGCCTGATGACGCTCGCCGGCTGGGGCCTGCTGACGCTGAAGCTGCAGCAGGCCGGGCTGCAGGCCGAGGTCTATGTCGCCGACAGCCAGCTGCGCTATCTGCGCCCGCTGTATGCCGACCTGCGCGGCGACGCGGCGCTGGCGCCGGACGTGGACTGGGACGCGGTGCTGCGCGCGTTCCGCGACCGTGGACGGGCGCGGGCCAGCATCCTGGCCTGGGTGCACGGCCCCGAGGGCGAGGTGGTGGCCGAGCTCGAGGCCCGCTTCGCCCTGCTGCGCCCGGCCTGATGCCGCGCCGGCGGCTTTGTGCATAATGCGGCCATGACCAGTCCCCGCCTGTTCCGTGTCCTCGCCCTGCTCCTGCTGGTGCTGCTGACCGCCTGCGGTTCGATGGGTGGGCAGCGCAGTCCGCGCGATCAGATGCTCTACCACTACGTCAGCGCGATCCGCTGGAGCGACTTCGACAAGGCGGTCGCCTTCATCGACCCGAAGGTGCTGGAGGAACGCCCGGTCACTTCGTTCGACCTGGAGCGCTACAAGCAGTTCCAGGTCTCGGGTTACGACGTGCGGTCGGGCAACGAGCCGGCCGAGGGCGAATACGAGCAGGTGGTCGAGATCCGCTTCGTCAACCGCCACACCCAGGTCGAGAAGATCGTCACCGACCGCCAGCACTGGCGCTACGACGCCGAGGCCAAGCGCTGGTGGCTGACCACCGGCCTGCCCCGGCTCGACGGCGGCTGATCGGGTTTTGCCCCGGGCGGCGGCGGCGCCCATAATGCCGGCCCCGCTGCCCGGAACCGCTTCCGCCATGGATCGCCTGCTCGACGTCGCCCAAGCCAATCCCATCCTTTCGCTGGCCCTGCTGGGCCTGACCCTGGCGATCGTCTACACCGAGATCCGGCGCCTGTTCCGCGGCTACAAGGCGGTCAGCCCGGCCCAGCTGACCGAGCTGATCAACCGCGAGGACGCCCTGGTGCTGGACCTGCGCGGGCAGGCCGATTTCGAGAAGGGCCACATCATCGGCGCCAGGCACGTGCTGCCCAGCCAGATCGAGCCCGAGGGCAAGCTGCTGGCCAAGGCCAAGGAGTCGCCGGTGGTGCTGGTCTGCGCCGCCGGCATCACCGCATCGGCCGCCGCGGAGAAGCTGGTGAAGGCCGGCTTCAAGCGCGTGGGCGTGCTCGACGGCGGCATCGGCGGCTGGCAGTCCGCCGGCCTGCCGCTGGCCAAGGGCCGGGCCTGACCGCGCCGGGCGTGCGATAATCGCCGCCCTTTCACCGACTTTCCCCAATTCCGGAGTTGCCGTCATGGCCGAGCAGAACAATGGTGCCGCTGGCGCCGAGCAGGCGCAGTTCACCATCCAGAAGATCTACGTCAAGGACGTGTCCTTCGAGGTCCCGGGCGCGCCGCAGATCTTCAACGAGCCCGGCCAGCCCAACCTCGAGCTCAACCTCAACCAGAAGGTCGGCCGCGTCGCCGAGGGCGTGTTCGAAGTCGCGCTGGGCATCACCCTGACCTGCAAGCTGGGCGAGAAGACCGTGTACCTGGCGGAAGTGGAGCAGGCCGGCCTGTTCGGCCTGGCCGGCTTCGACGACCGCACCCTGGACATGATGCTCGGCACCTACTGCCCGAACGTGCTGTTCCCCTACGCCCGCCAGGCCATCGGCGACCTGGTCGCGCAGGGCGGCTTCCCGCCGTTCTACCTGCAGCCGATCAACTTCGAGGCGCTGTATGCCGAGGGCCTGCGCCGCCGCGCCGAAGCCGCCCAGGGCGGTGGTCCGGCGCTCGAGGCCGGCAACGCCTGATCCCGCGGCGGCGATGAGCACCGCAAAACCGGCGGTCGCCGTGCTCGGGAGTGGCTCCTGGGGCACGGCGCTGGCGTCGCTGATCGC
>CBFGOZ010000253.1:0-2927 GCA_965650505.1 uncultured Arenimonas sp. | reverse complement strand
CCCCGGTCGCTACCGTGAAAGGGTAATGTCCTAGGCCTCTAGACGATGGGGACGTTGGACAGCGAGTCTTGAATCGGTGGTGGAGCTAATCGGGATCGAACCGATGACCTCTACAATGCCATTGTAGCGCTCTCCCAGCTGAGCTATAGCCCCACCGAAGGAAGAAGCGGAAGTTTAGACATGCGCCCCGGACTCGTCAAGCGCAGGCCACATTTTTTTCATCGGCCGCTTCCGGCTCGATCGCGGACAGGGTGTGCGGGCCGTGTCCCTGCCCGTCCAGGTAGTCCAGCCACTTGTTGAGGAAACCGTTCATGCGCAGGCGGTGGCTGAGCATCGCCTGCACGCTGGGGCGCAGGCCCAGCACGTCCTGCCAGTGGCGGCCGACATAACAGTGGGTGACTTCGGCCTGGCGCGCGTCGCGGTAGAGGCGCACGTAGGCCGAGGGGTCGGGCTGGCCGGTCAGCGCATCGCGCATCCGGTAGCTGATGCGCAGCTCGACCGTGTACGGGTGCTGGTCCAGCACCTCCACCAGCAGGTCCAGGCCACCGGCGACCCGCGACACATAGGTTCCCGCGGGCAGCGACTGGGGCTGGAACATGCGGCTCAGGCGCTGGAAATTCTCGCCGTACAGGCCCATCAGCCAGGCGAACCGGCTCAGCGGGGGCAAGGCTCGGCGGGGGTGGTCGGTGGCCGGCATGGATCGATGCTAGCACAGCGATTCCGGCCTCCCCGCGGCTAGAACATGTGCCGGTGGATGCCCTTGTGCGCCAGTACCTTGCCGGCGATTTCCTCGATCGAGGTGTGGGTGGTGCTCAGCGCCGGCACCCCTTCCTGCCGGAACAGCGCCTCGGCCGCGGCGACCTCGCGGCGGCAGGTTTCCAGGGTGGCGTAGCGCGAGTTCGGTTTGCGTTCGCTGCGGATCTGGTGCAGCCGCACCGGGTCGATGGTCAGGCCGAACAGCTTGCCGCGGTGGCGCTGCAGGCGCCTGGGCATGCCCGCGCCCTCGAGGTCTTCCTCGGTCAGCGGATAGTTCGCGGCCTTCACGCCGTAATGCAGCGCCATGTAGAGGCAGGTCGGGGTCTTTCCCGAACGCGATACGCCGACCAGGATGACGTCGGCGTCGTCGTAGTGGATGTCCATGCCGTCGTCGTGGGTCAGCGCGTAGTTGGTGGCGTTGATGCGCTGTTCGTAGGCCGCGAAGTCCACCAGGCCATGCGCCCGGCCGACCCGCGCCTCGCGGCGCACGCCCAGTTCCTGCTCCAGCGGGCTGATGAAGGGCGCGAACAGGTCCAGCATCAGGGCCCCACTCTCGGCCAGCAGGCTGTTGAGGTCGGGGTCCACGACGGTGTTGACCACCACCGGCCGCATGCCGGCCAGTTCCCCCGCGCGACGGATCTCGGCCACCGCCGACTCGGCCTTTTCCACGCTGTCGACGAAGGCGATGCGGCGGGTGTCGAACTCCACCCCGTTGAACTGGGTCAGCAGGCTGTGGCCGATGGTTTCGGCGGTGATGCCGGTGCCGTCGGAAACATAAAAAACCGGTCTAGCCGCCGCCATGCCCCGCCCTCCGTGCCCGCATCGCGCCGCAGCGCATGATTCCCTTGGTAATTCAAGCTTGTATGGGGTAGCCCCGGGGTCGCATCATACGCAGCTTCAAACCCCTCCTGTGGAGCGCCCGCCGCCTGGCCGCGCCCCTCCCCCGAGCGTACGGAGCCTGCCTTGAACGCCGATGTCCTCTGGCTGCACGAACTGCGACTTTCCGACCTGGCCCAGGTCGGCGGCAAGAACTCCTCGCTGGGCGAGATGATCGGCAACCTGGCCCAGCTCGGCGTCTCGGTGCCGGGCGGCTTCGCGACCACGGCCGACGCCTTCCGCCGCTTCATCGCCCACAACAACCTCAGCCAGCGCATCTTCGACCGCCTGGCCACGCTCGACGTCGAGGATGTGGACGCCCTGGTCAAGGCCGGCGGCGAGATCCGCGGCTGGGTGATCGACGCGCCGCTGCAGCCGGAGCTGGACCGCGACATCCGCGCCGCCTACGGGCAGCTCTGCAAGGAGGCCGGCGGCAACGACGTCGCCGTCGCCGTGCGTTCCTCGGCCACCGCCGAGGACCTGCCCGACGCCAGCTTCGCCGGCCAGCAGGAAACCTTCCTCAACGTCACCGGCGCCGACGACGTCGTGCACAAGGTCAAGGAAGTCTTCGCCAGCCTCTACAACGACCGCGCCATCGCCTACCGCGTGCACCACGGCTTCAAGCACGAGGACGTGTTCCTGTCGGCCGGCGTGCAGCTGATGGTGCGCTCGGACGTCGGCGCCTCGGGCGTGCTGTTCACGCTCGACACCGAGTCGGGCTTCCGCGACGTGGTGTTCGTGACGTCGAGCTACGGCCTGGGCGAGATGGTCGTGCAGGGCGCGGTGAACCCGGACGAGTTCTACGTCTACAAGCCGACCCTGCAGCAGGGCAGGCCGGCCATCCTGCGTCGCACGATCGGCTCGAAGCTGATCCGCATGGTCTATTCGGACACGCCCGGCGAGCGCGTGAAGATCGAGGACACGCCGGCCGCGCTTCGCAGCCGCTTCTCGGTCACCGACGCCGACGTCGAGGAACTGTCGCGCCAGGCGCTGACGATCGAAAAACACTACGGCCGCCCGATGGACATCGAGTGGGCCAAGGACGGCAACACCGGCAAGCTCTACATCGTCCAGGCCCGCCCGGAGACGGTGAAGTCGCGCGCCCGCACCACCCAGATCGAGCGCTACCACCTGCAGGCCCGCGGCCCGGTGCTGTCGGAAGGCCGCGCCATCGGCCAGAAGATCGGCAGCGGCGTCGCCCGCGTGGTGCGCAACCTGGCCGAGATGAGCAAGTTCCAGGCCGGCGACGTGCTGGTGGCCGACATGACCGACCCCGACTGGGAGCCGATCATGAA
>CBFGOZ010000252.1:0-2955 GCA_965650505.1 uncultured Arenimonas sp. | reverse complement strand
TCCTGTCTTCGCCGTGGGACCGGTACAGGTCGCGCGGCTGGGGGATGCGGGGATGTGGCTTGCTTTCGTAGGCGGACACGACCGCGACCGGGTCGGCGACCAGCTCGGCCGGCGGCAGGGTTTCGTCGGCGATGCGGTTGACGAAGCTGGAATTGGCGCCGTTCTCCAGCAGGCGGCGCACCAGGTAGGGCAGCAGGTCCTCGTGCGAACCCACCGGCGCGTAAACGCGGCAGGGCACGTTCAACCGGTCGGCGGGGATCACCTCGGCATACAGGTCGTCGCCCATGCCGTGCAGCTTCTGGAACTCGAAGCGCTGGCCCTTCGCGTAATGATGGATCGCCGCGATCGTCTGCGCGTTGTGCGTCGCGAACATCGGATAGATCGCATCCGCCGCCGCCAGCATGCGCCGCGCGCAGGCCAGGTAGCTCACGTCGGTATTGGCCTTGCGGGTGAATACCGGGTAACCGGCATAGCCTTCCGCCTGCGCCTTCTTCACCTCGCTGTCCCAGTACGCGCCCTTCACCAGGCGCATCGGCATGCGCCGGCCGGTCTTGCGGGCCAGGTCGGCCAGGTAGTCGATCACGAAGGGCGCGCGCTTCTGATAGGCCTGGACGGCCAGGCCATAGCCTTCCCAGCCGTCCAGCGACGGGTCGGTGAAGGCGCCGGCGATCACGTCCAGGCTCAGTTCCAGGCGCTCGGACTCCTCGGCGTCGATGGTGAAGCCGATGCCGCGGGCCTTGGCCAGCCGGGCCAGCTCCAGCACGCGCGGGGTCAGCTCGCGGTGCACGCGGTCGCGCTTGGCCAGCTCGTAGCGCGGGTGCAGGGCCGAGAGCTTCACCGAGATCGAGGGCGCGGCGAACACGTCGGGGTAGGGGCCGCCGGCGCCGATCGCTCCGATCGCGTCGCGGTAGGCGGCGAAATAGCGGTCGGCGTCGGCCTGGGTGAAGGCCGCCTCGCCCAACATGTCGAACGAATACAGGTACTTGGCCTGCTCGCCCTTGCGGCTGCGCTCAAGCGCTTCCTGGATGGTCCGGCCCATCACGAACTGGTGGCCCATGATGCGCATGGCCTGGCGCACGGCCAGGCGGATGGCCGGCTCGCCGGCCCGGCCCACCAGCCGGCGGAAGGCGCCGATGGCGTTGCGGCGGGTCTCGTCCGCCAGGTTCACCATGCGGCCGGTCAGCATCAGGCCCCAGGTGGAGGCGTTCACCAGCACCGAGCTGGACTGGCCCATGTGCCGGTCCCAGTCGGCGTCGCCCAGCTTGTCGCGGATCAGCTTGTCGGCGGTGCCGCGGTCGGGGATGCGCAGCAGGGCCTCGGCGACGCACATCAGCAGCACGCCCTCCTCGCTGGACAGGTCGTACTGGCGCATGAAGGCCTCGACCATGCCCGGATCGGCCGCGCGCACCCGCGTGCGCTGGACCAGGGCCACCGCGGCGGCCTGGACCTGGGCCTGCTCGGCGTCGGGCAGGCGGGCCTGTTCCAGCAGCTCGGCCAGATGTTCGGACTCGTCGCGGTGGAAGGCGGCAGTGATCCGGGCGCGCAGCGGCTGCGGGGCGCCGGGCAGTTCGGGACTCAGGATCGGGGTCACGGGGGTCCAGGGACAGACGGCGCGGAGTCGCGCGAGAACGCGGATTCTAGTGCCCCGGAAGGGGGTGCGGAACCCCGCCTCCTTCACGAAACCGGCCCGGCCGGGACCGATTTGGCTTGCCCGGCCAGAGCGCGGCCCGCTAAAATTCGCCAGTTTTCCCGAAGCTGGTCGCGGAGCGTCCGCGTGATCGAGCTCGTCGCTACGGTGCCGCCTGGCCCCGGGGCCCGTCTGGTGCTCCGGCCCCGGCGCGCCATGAGCGCGGCTCAGTTCACCGGACTGTTCGCGCTGCTGGCCCTGGCCACCTTCGCGGTGGCGGGGGTCGCGTGGAGCCAGGGCAATGTGTTCGCCCCGGTGTTCGCGGGGCTGGACGCGGCCTTCATCGCGGCGGTGCTGCGATGGGTGTGGCGCCAGGGCGAGCGGTTCGAGGTGATCGCGCTGGACGAGCGCCGCCTGCAGGTCCGCCGTTCGGCGCAGCGCGAACCGGCCTTCGAGGCCCACCCCTGCTGGGTGCGGCTGTCGGTGGCGGGCGGCGAGGGAAGTGAGCGGGTGCTGCTGGGCTCGAAAGGCCGGCAGGTCGAAGTCGGGGCCTTCCTCTCCAGCGAGGAACGCCGCGACCTCGCCACCCGGTTGAAAGGATTGCTGGCGTCGGCCTCGGGCCGGGGCCGGAACGAAGACCACACGTTGGGGTAAGTTCGGATGAATGCAGCGATGAATGCAGCGCGGGCCGCCAAGGCCGGTTTCGCCAGGATCGCCCTCGGCCTCGCCGCCGGCGTGGCCAGCGCGTCGGCCTGGGCCGCGGACAGTGAGCCGGTCCGCTGGCAGCTCAACATGCCCGAGGGCGTCACCCGCACCTCGCAGAACGCCTACGACATGCACATGCTGATGCTCTACATCTGCGTGGCCATCGGCATCGTCGTGTTCGGCGCCATGGGCTATGCGATGTTCAAGTTCCGCAAGTCCAAGGGCGCCAAGCCGGACGTGGACTTCACCCACAGCACCAAGCTCGAGATCATCTGGACCGTGGTCCCGGTGCTGATCCTGGTGGTCATGGCCGTTCCCGCCACCGTCAAGGTGATGGAGCAGTACGAGACCAAGGGCCACGAGATGACGGTGAAGATCACCGGCTACCAGTGGATGTGGCGCTACGAGATCGTCGGCGAGGACGTGAACTTCATCTCCCGCCTCGACCGCGAGTCCGACCGCATCCGCCAGAGCGGCGAGACGCCGACCGCGGAGGCCGCGCCGCACTACCTGCGCGACGTCGACCGCGTGCTGGTGCTGCCGACCGAGACCAAGATCCGCTTCGTGGTCACCGCCGACGACGTCATCCACGCCTGGTGGGTGCCGGCGCTGGGCTGGAAGCA
>CBFGOZ010000251.1:0-2990 GCA_965650505.1 uncultured Arenimonas sp. | reverse complement strand
GCAGCGAGGCGGCGGCCTGGGCGCGCTCCCCGCGACCGCGCTGGATCAGCCCCAGTTCGCGGTGGCTGGCCGCCGGGGCGTCGGGATGGCCCGCGGCCTCGGTGTAAAGCGCCTCGGCGCGGTCGAGGTCGTCGTCTTTGCCGCGGCGGCGATGGGCTTCGGCCAGGGCGAAGGTGTAGAGCCCCTGACGCTCCGGCTCGGCCAGCGCGCGCAGGTCGCCGATGACGCGCACCGAGGTGTCGTACATCCGCCGCGAGAGCTCCTGGTCCAGCCAGGAGGCCAGGAAGGGGGCGACGGCCGCGCGATACCGGTCCCGGCCGTCGTCGCCGTCGGTCGCGGCGCTGGCCTGCGCCGCGGCGCGCACGTCGGCCAGGCGTTCCTCGGTCTTGGGGTGGCTGGCGAATACCGGCACCGGCTTGCCGTAGCGGCGCGCAGACTCTTCGTCGGACATGCGCTGCCAGAGGCGGGCGCCGGCGTTGGGGTCGTAGCCCTGGGCGGTGGCGGCGGCGAAGCCCAGGCGGTCGGCCTCCCGCTCGGCTTCGCGCGAGAACCGGAACATGTGCGCCACGCCCAGCAGCTCGGCCAGCGGCGCGGCCGCGCCGGCACCAGCGCCCCAGGCCACCAGCCCGAACGAGCCCAGGAAGGCCGAGGTGCGCTTGGCCTTGCGCCACTGCTGCAGTGAGTGGCGCTGCCGGAAGTGGGCGAACTCGTGGCCCAGCACCAGGGCCAGTTCCGCCTCGTCCTGGAAACGGAGCAGGGCGCCGGTCCAGACCACCATCATGCCGTTGGGCGACATCGAGGCGTTGAACCAGGGCTGCTCGACGATATAGACCCGCAGGTCGGGGCAGTAGTCGCCGGCGACCCGGCAGGCGACGCCCCGGACGTAGGCGTTCAGCGCCTCGTCGCGGACCCGCAGCGGATGCTGCTGCAGTTCGCGTTCGGCGCGCTCCATCGCATACCAGAGCTCGTCCTCGTCGCTGCCGGCCGGCGGACGCTGGCCGGGTCGGGCGGGGTCGGACGGGTCATCGTCGGCACCGGCCGGCGGCGAGGCCAGGCCCATGGCAGCCGCCAGCAGCAGCGCCCCGAGCGGTTTCACAGCGGCAGGCCCGTAAGCATCTGCCGGGCCGTGGCCTCGGCGCCCTCGGCGTCGCGCAGGTCGCCGCTCTGGTTCGACATCAGGTTGAACCAGACCACCTGGCCCGTGCGCAGGTCCACCAGGGTGGCGACGCCAAGCTGCTGGCCGCCGCCGACGTCCACCAGCCCGCCCATGGCCAGTCCCGCCAGCAGGCCGAGCACGCGCATCGCCTTGCGGCCTTCGCTGGCGTAGCTGTCGCGGATGTAGGTGAACAGGGCGTAGTCGGCGCCGGTGGCGGCGCGCAGCTCCTCGACCCCGGGCCCCAGCGTCCAGTCCAGCCGCCTGCCCTTGGTGGCCAGGTGGCTGCCGGAGCGGGTGTAGATGGCGATGCTGGCCGCGACCGCCTCGTTCAGGCGGACCAGCTGGCCCAGGCGGGAGCGCGGGGGCAGGTCGTCGCGGATCTCGAAATCCGGCTTGCGGTCGGTGCCGCCGGCTTCGAGGAAATCGGCCACGGCGGCGGGATAGAGCCGGCGCGCCGTGTCCGACCATTCCCGGCGGGGTTCCTGCATCCCGCCGGCCGTCACCAGGCTCAACTCTATGTCGGGTTCGACCACCACCACGCTGCCTTCGATCCGCAGCGGTCGCCCGGCGTCGTCGGTGGCGACGCGGTTCTGGTTGTAGGCGAGCGCCTGCGCCGGCAGCAGCAGCGCGAACAGGCAGGTCAGGGCAAGGCAGTGGATCCATCGGGCCATGGTCTTCCTCCGCCGCCAGAATGCCCGAACGCGGGCGCCAGGCAAGCCCCGGCCAGGGCCTCGGATGGGGGTGGCGTGGTATCCTTGCGCGGTTTTTCCGCCCCGCCACCATCCCCCGCGAGGACCGCAATGCCCCAGCTCGCCAAGCGCATGGGCCGTGCCAAGCCCAGCGCCATCATGGCCGTCGCCGAAAAGGCCAAGAAGCTCAAGGCCGAAGGCCGCGACATCGTCAGCTTCTCGATCGGCGTCCCGAACTTCCTGCCCGGTGAACACGTCTACGCCGCCGCCCGCGAGGCCCTGGCCAAGGACAGCGGCCAGTACGGCAGCAACCGCGGCGCCGACGTGCTGCTGGATGCCTTCCTCACGCACATCGAGGCCCTGGGGCTCACCGGCTACACCCGGATGAACTGCGCCACCGGCATCGGCGCCAAGCACATCCTCTACAACCTGGCCGAGGCCCTGCTGGACGAGGGCGACACCATCGCCTACGCCGTCCCGTACTGGACCACCTACGCCGACATCGCCGAGGTGCTGAACGCGAAGATCCTCGAGCTGCCGTGCCCGGCCAGCCAGGACTACAAGCTCACGCCGGCCCAGCTCGACGCCGCGCTGGCGACCAAGCCCAAGGTGTTCCTGTTCAACAACCCGAACAACCCGACCGGCATGGTCTACACCCGCGACGAGATCGCCGCGCTGGCGGACGTGGTGGCGAAACACCCGGACACCTGGGTGATCACCGACGACATCTACAACACGATGGTGTTCGACGGCATCGGCTACCACAACTTCGTGCAGTTCCGTCCGGAGCTTCGCGAGCGCGTGATCTTCGTCGACTCGCTGTCCAAGACCTACGGCATGCCCGGCTGGCGCGTCGGCTTCATCGCCGGCCCCGAACCGGTGGCCAAGGCGCTGACGGTGCTCAACTCCAGCCACATCACCAACATCCCCGAGGTCGTCACCGCTGCCGCGGTGGCCGCGCTCACCGGCCCGCAGGACGTGCCGCGGTCCAAGTGCGCCGAATTCCAGGCCAAGCGCGACCTGGTCGTTGCGACGATGAACTCGATCCCGGGCGTGGTCTGCCCGAAACCGCAGGGCGCGTTCTACGTGTTCCCCGACATCAGCTGCGCCTTCGGCAAGTCGCACAAGGGCGTGAAGATCGCCAA
>CBFGOZ010000250.1:0-2993 GCA_965650505.1 uncultured Arenimonas sp. | reverse complement strand
AGCTGAGCACCTACTTCCGCATCAACGCCCGCGACACCGGCCAGTTCGAGCGCACCCTGATCATCGCCGAAGAGCGCAGCCACGTGTCCTACCTGGAAGGCTGCACCGCGCCGATGCGCGACGAGAACCAGCTGCACGCGGCGGTGGTCGAGCTGGTGGCGCTGGACGACGCCGAGATCAAGTACAGCACCGTGCAGAACTGGTACCCGGGCGACGAGAACGGCGTCGGCGGCATCTACAACTTCGTCACCAAGCGCGGCGAGTGCCGCGGCGCGCGCGCCAAGATCAGCTGGACCCAGGTCGAGACCGGCTCGGCCATCACCTGGAAGTACCCGAGCTGCGTGCTGAAGGGCGACGACTCGGTCGGCGAGTTCTATTCGGTGGCGCTGACCCACCACCGCCAGCAGGCCGACACCGGCACCAAGATGATCCACCTGGGCCGCAACACCAAGTCCAAGATCATCAGCAAGGGCATCAGCGCCGGCCGCGGCCAGAACACCTACCGCGGCCTGGTGAAGATGGAGAAGACCGCCGCCGGCGCCCGCAACTACACCCAGTGCGACAGCCTGCTGATCGGCAAGAAGTGCGGCGCCCACACCTTCCCCTACATCGAGGTCAAGCATCCGACCGCGACGGTGGAGCACGAGGCGACCACCTCCAAGATCAGCGACGACCAGCTGTTCTACTGCCGCAGCCGCGGCATCGGCGAAGAGGACGCGGTGTCGATGATCGTCGACGGCTTCTGCAAGCAGGTATTCCGGGAACTGCCGATGGAGTTCGCGGTCGAGGCCAAGAAGCTACTGGAAGTGTCGCTGGAAGGCGCGGTCGGATGAACTCGCGCCGCGACCACTGGGAAACGGTTTACCAGACCAAGGGGGAACAGCAGACCAGCTGGTTCCGGCCGACGCTGGACGAGTCGCTGCGCCTGATCGACGCACAGTCTCCGGACCCCCGCCTGCCGGCCATCGACATCGGTGGCGGCCGTGCGTCCCTGGTCGACAGCCTGCTCGACCGCGGATTCGACGACGTGAGCGTGCTCGACCTGTCGGAAGCGGCGCTGGCCCGGTCGCGCGAACGCCTCGGCCCCCGCGGCGACGCGGTGCACTGGCTCGTCGGCGACGTCACCGCGATTGACCTGCCGGCGGCGCATTACGGCCTGTGGCACGACCGGGCGGTTTTCCACTTCCTGGCCACGCCCGACGAACAGCAGCGCTATCTGGCGCTCGCGCGGCGGTCGATCCGCCCGGGCGGCTGCCTGATCATCGGAACCTTCGCGCCGGATGGCCCGGAAAAATGCAGCGGGCTGCCCGTATGCCGCTACGACGCCGACGGCCTGGCGGCGCGGTTCGCCGGCGGCTTCGACCGCGTCGCCGACAGCCGCGAGACGCACCGCACGCCGTTCGGGACCGATCAACCCTTCACCTATGTCGTGCTGCGCCGCCAGCCCGACCCCACGAGCGCCTGACCATGCTGAAGATCCAGAACCTCCACGCCCGCGTCGCCGGCAAGGACATCCTCAAGGGCCTCTCGCTCGAGGTGAAGCCCGGCCAGGTGCACGCCATCATGGGGCCGAACGGCGCCGGCAAATCCACGCTCGGCAACATCCTGGCCGGCCGCGAGGGTTACGAAGTCACCGCCGGATCGGTGACGCTCGAGGGCGCCGACCTGCTGGCGCTGGAGCCGGAGGAGCGCGCCGCCGCCGGCGTGTTCCTGGCCTTCCAGTACCCGGTCGAGATCCCGGGCGTGAACAACACCTATTTCCTGCGCGCCGCGCTCAACGCCCAGCGCAAGGCCCGCGGCGAGCCCGAGCTCGACTCGATGCAGTTCCTCAAGAAGGTGCGCGAGAAGCTGGCCGTGCTGCACCTGAAGGACGAGCTGCTGCACCGCGGCGTCAACGAGGGTTTCAGCGGCGGCGAGAAGAAGCGCAACGAGATCTTCCAGCTCGCCCTGCTGGAACCCAAGCTGGCGATCCTGGACGAGACCGACTCGGGCCTGGACATCGACGCGCTCAAGGCGGTCGCCGACGGCGTCAACCTGATGCGCTCGCCGGACCGCGCCTTCCTGGTCATCACCCACTACCAGCGCCTGCTCGACTACATCAAGCCCGACGTGGTGCACGTGCTGGCCGACGGCCGCATCGTCGAAACCGGCGGACCGGAGCTCGCCCTGCAGCTGGAAGCGCACGGCTACGCCTGGGTGAAGGACCGCATCGCGCCCGAGGCGAAGGCCTGAGATGCCCGGCCTGCTGGAATCACTGAAAGCGGGTTTCGACGCCCTGCCCGCGCCGCTGGTGGAAGCGCAGGGCCTGGGCCCGGCGCGCCGCGCCGCGCTAGAGGCCGCACTGGCCGACGGCCTGCCCGGCGCGCGGGTGGAAGCCTGGAAGTACACCTCGCTGCGGGCGCTGTCGGCGCGCGAGTTCGCGCCGCCGCGCGCCAGCCTGGTCGACGCGGCCCTGGTCGCCGACATCCCGGCGCCTCGCCTGGTCTTCGTCAACGGCCGCTACGACGCCGCGCTGTCGGATCGCGCGGGGCTGCCGGCCGGCGTCGAGCTGCGACCGATGTCCGAAGCCCTGGCCGGGGACGATCCGCGCGCGGTGTCGGTGCTGGGCCGTCGTTTCGGGCGCGCGGACGAAGTGTTCGCCCGCCTCAATGCCGCGCTGGCAGTCGAGGGCGTGCGCCTGAGCGTGCCGGCCGAGGTCGCGGTCGCGCCGCCGGTGCACCTGGTGTTCGTCGGCGTGACCGGCGGCGGCGACCAGGCCACGCACCTGCGCCACCTGGTCGAACTGCGCGCCGGCGCGTCGCTGGTGGTGGTCGAACACCACCTCGGCGGCGGCGCCCACCGTCACCTCGCCAACCACCTGATGCACGTGCACCTGGCCCGCGGCGCGCGCCTTAAGCACGCGCGGGTGCAGGACGAGGACGCCGGCGCCACCCTGCTCGCCCGCACCGACGCCGTGCTCGGCTCCGGCGCCGAATACCGCCGCGCCGACCTCG
>CBFGOZ010000249.1:0-3037 GCA_965650505.1 uncultured Arenimonas sp. | reverse complement strand
AGGACGGGTGGCGACAGGGCGAGCGGCGGGCTTATCCTTCGGGTCCGCCCGCAACCCGCCGAGAACGCGCCATGCGCCGTCCGCACGCCCCCCTGCTGCTCCGCGCCGCCCTGGTCGGCGCCCTCCTGGCCGCCGCACCGGCCCTGGCCGGGAAACCGGCCGTGTCGCCGGCCGCCGTGGCCGAACTGTCCGCCCGGCCCGACGCGCCGATCATCCTGGACGTGCGCAGCCAGGCCGAATACGACGCGGGCCACGTGCCCGGTGCCGTTCTGATCCCGCACGACCAACTCGCCGCCCGCCTGGCCGAGCTCGACCGCGATCGCTGGGTGCTCGTTTACTGCAAGAGCGGCCGCCGCGCCGGAATCGCCGAAGACGTGCTGGTGAAAAGCGGCTTCGACGTGCGCCAGATCGAAGGCAGCTGGAGCCGCTGGTCGGCCGAAGGCCGCCCCGCGCAGACGCCGGCGCCCGCCGCGGAGTCGGGCCGATGAGCGTCACCACCATCGCCCTGGTCGGGGCCCCGACCGACATCGGCGCCGGCCACCGTGGCGCCTCGATGGGCCCGGAAGCGCTGCGGGTCGCCGGTCTGGCCGAGGCCCTGCGCGAGCGCGGCCTGCAGGTGGTCGACGCCGGCAACCTGGTCGGCCCGGTCAATCCCTGGCTGCCGCCGACCGAGGGCTACCGGCACCTGGCCGAGGTGGTGGCCTGGAACCGGGCGGTGATGGACGCCGTCTACGCCCAGCTGACGCAGGGCCGGCTGCCGATCCTGCTCGGCGGCGACCACTGCCTGGGCGTGGGCAGCATCACCGCGGTCGCGCGCCACTGCCGCGAGACCGGCAAGAAGCTGCGCGTGCTCTGGCTCGACGCCCACGCCGACTTCAACACCAGCGACGTCACGCCCTCGGGCAACGTGCACGGCATGCCGGTGGCCTGCCTCTGCGGCGTCGGCCCGCAGGCGCTGACCCACCTGGGCGGCAGCGCGCCGGCGTTGCAACCGGCCGACATCCGCCAGATCGGCATCCGCTCCGTCGACCAGGGCGAGAAGCGCCTGGTGAAGGAATACGGCCTGGACATCTACGACATGCGCTACATCGACGAGATCGGCATGAAGCGGGCGATGGAGGAGGCGCTGGAGGGCATCGACGCCGACACCCACGTGCACGTCAGCTTCGACGTCGACTTCCTCGACCCGGCGATCGCGCCCGGCGTCGGCACCACCGTGCCCGGCGGCCCGAACTACCGCGAGGCCCAGCTGGTGATGGAGATGATCGCCGACACCGGCCGCGTGGGTTCGATCGACATCGTCGAACTCAACCCGGCCTTCGACGAACACAACCGCACCGGCAAGCTGGCCGTGGACCTGGTCGAAAGCCTGTTCGGCAAGTCCACCCTGATGCGCGACTGAGCGGCGGCCGGGCGCGCGGTGAATCCGCCGTGAAGCCCACGGGAACGTTTATTGACAGTCAAGGTCGCCCGGTTAGACTCGTGCTCGCCCAACCCAGGAGTATCCCCATGACCCGTACCCGCCTGTTCCTGCTCGCCCTGATGGCCGCGTTCGCCCTTTCCGGCTGCAACACCGTCGAAGGTTTCGGCAAGGACGTGAAGAAGGCCGGTGGCGAGCTCGAGGAAGCCGCCGGCGACGCCAAGAACTGATCCTGGCCGATCGCAAGATCGCAAGGAAGAAGGCCGGGCCTGTGCCCGGCCTTCTGCGTTTCCAGCCCGCGACGACGCGGCTTACGGGTCGGGCGCGAAACCGATGGGGAAGGCCTCCGGCGAGTCCCAGCCATGGTGGTGGCGGTGCCGGATCACGCCGCGCGCGACCAGGGCGTCGGTGGAATCGTAGTACACGCTCAGCACCTGGTTCGGGCGCGCGCTCTCGCGTTCGAAACGGGTCACCGTGGCGCCGTCCCAGCGGCGCTGGCCGTGGCCGGTGCCCAGCTGCTGGCGCGCGGCCAGGCCGGATTCGCGGCGTTCGGCCTGCATCGCCGGCGCGGCGGCGTCGGCGCTGGCGCCGCGCGGCGACCGGGCTTCGGCCACGGGCGCCGGCGGCGAAGGCGGGTAGGGCGGCTGGAAGTCCTCGTGACGATGCGAATAGTGCGGCGGGGGCAGCGGGCGGCGTTCGCGGAACGCCGCCACGCCGATCACGCCGACGTTGTCAGGCCGGCCGGTGCGGGCGGCGTAGCTGTCGCCCAGTGAAGTGAAGTGGAATTCGGCGACCTCGGACAGGTTCTTGCGCCAGCCGCGCACTTCCAGCCGCTGCCAGGGCTCGAGCACATAGCCGCTCTGCTGGCTGCCGGCGGTCTGGCCGCTGATGGCGTTGACGCCGTCCACGCTCACCACGGCCAGCACGCGCTCGCCGGTGAGGTTCTGCAGCACGACGGCGTAGCGGTGGCCGGGACGGCCCTCGACGTAGTCGCGGCCGCGGTGCGGATGGCGGGGCAGGGTCTCGTGGCGGTCGAGGTCGAGCACCTGCAGGTCGACCAGGGGGCGGGCGCTGGCGCAGCCGGGCAGGCCAGCCAGCACGAGCAGGGCGGAAAGGACGGCGATCAGGCGGTTCATGGCGGGGCTCCGGGTTGGGCAGGCGTGGAAACGCCCCGGCGCGCCGTTCGGGGTTGGCGCGGTGACGCCGCCCGCGGAACGACCTGTTTCGTCACGGGGTCCCGTCCGTTCCGGCGTGAAGCCTGCGATACCCGGGCTAAAATGGCCGGGTTTCCCCAGCAGGTCCCTCCATGCCCGCCACCCGCGTCCTGACCGGCATCACCACGTCCGGCACCCCGCACCTCGGCAACTACGCCGGCGCCATCCGGCCGGCCATCGCCGCCAGCCGCCGCGCCGGGGTCGAGAGCTTCTATTTCCTGGCCGACTACCACGCCCTGATCAAGAGCCACGACCCGGCCCGCGTGCAGCGTTCGACCCTGGAGATCGCCGCCAGCTGGC
This sequence comes from uncultured Arenimonas sp., assembly GCA_965650505.1. GTDB lineage: Bacteria > Pseudomonadota > Gammaproteobacteria > Xanthomonadales > Xanthomonadaceae > Arenimonas. Next base: position 103 of record CBFGOZ010000249.1, on the reverse strand, counting down.
TGGCCTGCGGCCTGGAGCCGGAAAAGGTGTGGTTCTACCGCCAGTCCGACATCCCCGAGATCCCGGAGCTGACCTGGCTGCTGACCTGCGTGGCCGGCAAGGG
>CBFGOZ010000248.1:0-3084 GCA_965650505.1 uncultured Arenimonas sp. | reverse complement strand
CGGAATGGTCGAAGCCCTTGCCGGTGTCCCAGGGCAGGCCCTTGGCCTTGGCCGCCGCCTGCAGGTCGCGGCGGGTCAGGTCCAGGCCGACGCCGTAGCCGAACACCAGCGATGGCGCATCGGCCACCGCCACCTCGCCGTCGGCGTCGCGGCCCAGGGCCACCACCAGCTCCACCTCGTGGTGCAGGTCGCGGGTGCCGGGCGGATAGGGCACGGTGCCGCCGCCGGCGACGATGGCATCGGCGGGCTTCATGAAGAACACCGGGTTGCCGCGGTCGACGCTGGCGCCCATCTCCTTCGCGTGCTCGGCGAAGTTGCGGCCGACGCAGTAGATGCGGTGCACCGGGAACAGGGCGTCGCTGCCGCGCACCGGCAGGCAGGGCGTGGCGGGAACGGGGATGACGGTTCGGGTCATGGCGCGGCTCCGGAGCGAAGCCGCGATTCTAGCCGCGACGGGCGTCGCGGATCTGCGAACGCATACCGGAGAAGCGGCGCGCCGCGCCGGGACTCAGCGCAGGCCCAGGCGGGCGTCCGGCTTGTCGACCAGGGTGTATTCGCCCTCGATCACGCCCTCGCGGGCGCGCGGAGCCGGACGGCCGGAGCGCAGCAGGCGGCGCGCGGCGGCGAACAGCAGCATGCCCAGGCCGATGAACAGGCCGAACACCAGCAGCAGCGCCAGCAGCGCCAGGCCGAGCAGCCCGACCAGCACGCGCAGCAGCGGGCTGCGGGGCTTGCTGGGGCAGTAGCTGAACAGGCGCTGGAAACGGAAGGGCATGGGCGGCGTGGCAGAATGCGGGGAGACGGAGTATGGCGAGGCCCGATGTGGAAAGTGTAAGCGGTTCGTTAATCCACCTGGCCGAATGGCCGCCCGAGGGCCTGTCGGAAACCGAGGTGGAAATCGACGGCGAACCGCAGTCGATCATCCTGTGCCGCCGGGGCGAACGCCTGCAGGCCTGGCTGAACGTCTGTCCGCATGCGGGCCGCCGGCTGGACTGGGCGCCGGGCCGGTTCCTGGTGGACAAGGGCCACCTGGTCTGCGCCGCGCACGGCGCCAGTTTCGAGATGGAGCGCGGCGAGTGCGTGGCCGGTCCCTGCCGCGGCGCCTCGCTGGTGCCGGTCGCGGTGCGCGCCGGCTAGAACATCAGGTTGACGATCACCAGCACCGCGACCAGATAGAGCAGGGTCAGCGGCGCGCCGGTGCGCCAAAGGTCGCGCGCGCGGTAACCGGCCGGCCCGGTCACCATGGCCAGCACCGGGTTGGACACGCTGAGGAAATTGTTCGAGGCCGACAGCGCCACGACCAGGGCGAAGGCCAGCGGATTGCCATCGGCGGCCAGGGCCACGTTGATCGCCATCGGCACCATCACCACGGTGGCCCCGACGTTGCCGATGACCAGGGCGAAGGCGGTGGCGAGCAGGCCGATGGCGGCCTCGATCACCCAGACCGGCACGTCGGGCCCGATGCGCTCCAGGATCTGCTGCGCCAGCCAGCCGGCGGCGCCGGTGGAGTCCATGGCCCAGCCCAGCGGGATCAGGCAGGCCATCAGGAACACGGTCTTCCAGCTGACCGCGGCATAGGCCTCGTCCATGTTCAGCACGCCGGCCAGCATCATGCCCGCGGCGCCGGCCATCAGCGCGATCGGCACCGGCACCAGGGTGGTCAGGGCCAGCGCCATCGCCGCCACGAACACGCCGATCGCCCACCAGAGCTTGTGCGGCCGCTGTTCGCCCTTGGGGTAGTCGGTGACCACGACGAAGTCGCGGCTTTCGCTGGCCTGGGCCAGGTCGGTCCAGATGCTGTGGAAGACCAGCATGTCGCCGGCCTTGAGCGGCATGCGCCGGATGTCCTCGCGCCAGACCTGGTTCTCGCGGTTGATCGCCAGCAGGCTGATGCCGAAGCGCTTGCGCAGCTGCAGCTGCGCCTGCGACTTGCCGATGAAGGTCGAGGTCGGCGGGATGACCGCCTCGGAGATGCCCGAGCGGCTGGGGTTGAACAGGTCGGCGAAGTTGCGCAGCCGCGCCGACATCTTCAGCAGGTTCTTCTGCGCGTAGTCCTGGATCGCCTCGCGCGGGCCCATCACGCCCAGCACGCTGCCGACCCAGATCATCTGGTCGGCCGGCGGCGCCAGCCGCGCCTCGTTGCCGCTGAGCAGGGCCAGCAGCAGCGGCGCGTCGCGCTGGGCCTCGGCCTCGCCGACCGACATGCCCACCAGCGGGCTCTCGGCGGTGACGCTGAGTTCGAACACGTCGCCGTCGATGCCGTAGGCGTTGGCGAAATAACTCTGGGTGCGGCTGGGCGCCACGCCCTTCTCCTCGCCCTGGCCCAGCAGCTTCGGACCCAGCCAGCGGAAATACAGCAGGCCGATCGCCAGCAGGGTCAGGCCGATGGGCAGCGGCGCGAACATCGGCAGCGGCCGCAGCGTGGCCGCGCCCGAGGGCAGGTTGCGGTTGGCCGCCACCAGCAGGTCGTTGAGCAGCATCAGCGGCGAGCTGCCGATCATGGTCAGGCCGCCGCCCATCACGATCGCCGCCGCCAACGGCATCAGCAGGCGCGACAGGCCGATGCCGGACCGTCCGGAAACGCGCGCCGCCACCGGCAGGAACAGCGCCATCACCGAAGGGTTCTGCATGAAGCCCGAGATCAGGCCGGCCGTGGTCGAGGTCAGCAGGATCAGCCGCTCCTCCATGCCCTTGGACACGCGCAGCAGCCACACCGCCAGCCGGTTCAGCGCGCCGGTGCGGTCCAGGCCGGCGCCCAGGATCATGGTGGCGATGACCGCGATGACGGCGTTGCCCGAGAAACCGTCGAACAGCTGGTTCGCCGGCACCAGCCCGGTCAGCCCCAGCGCCACCAGCACCACCAGGGCGGTGGCGTCGGCGCGGATGCGCTCGATCATGAACATGACGATGGTGAAGCCGACCAGCCCCAGCACGAGCATCATGTCGCGGGTGAGGGTGAGGCCGGTCTCCATCGTCTGCGCTAGGCCCCCGGCAAACGGTCGTACAGCAGGTCCCAGACGCCGTGGCCCAGTTTCAGGCCGCGGGTTTCGAAGTGGGTCTGGCGGCGCCATTCCGGCCGCGGCA
>CBFGOZ010000247.1:0-3129 GCA_965650505.1 uncultured Arenimonas sp. | reverse complement strand
TCGGCCTGCAGCACGTCGCAGTCCAGGGTGATGGTGCGTTCGCCCAGGGCCTTGCGGTCGACGCAGGCGCGCAGCGAGCGGCCGATCAGGCGCTGGATCTCCAGCGTGCGGCCGCCCTGCTTGCCGCGCGAGGCCTCGCGGTCGTTGCGGGTGTTGGTGGCGCGCGGCAGCATGCCGTATTCGGCCGTGACCCAGCCCTCGCCCTTGCCGCGCAGGAAGCCGGGCGCCTTGTTGTCGACGCTGGCGGTGCACAGCACCTGGGTGTCGCCGAAGCAGATCAGCACCGAACCCTCGGCATGTTTGGTGTAGCGGCGCTCGATGCGGACGGCGCGCAGCTGGTCGGGGGCGCGGCCGCTGGGGCGGTGGCTGGGGGTCATCGGGCGGGTCCGGCAATCTGTGGCCGGCTAGATTACCATTCGCCCTCGCACACACCGGGCCCGCCCATGATCCGCAGCATGACCGCCTTCGCCGCCTGCGAGCGCGCCGCCACCGGCGGCAGCCTGGCCTGCGAGCTGCGCGCGGTGAACCACCGTTTCCACGAACTCAGCGTGCGCGCGCCGGAAGAGCTGCGCGCCATCGAGCCGGCCCTGCGCGAACGGGTGGCCCAGAAGGTTTCGCGCGGCAAGGTCGACCTGGTGCTGCGCTTCCGCCCCAACGCCGGCGGCCGCGCCGAGCTGAAGGTGAACGAGCCCCTGCTCGACCAGCTGGCCAGCCTGGCGACCCGCGCCCACGGCAGCTTCCCCGGCCTGCGCACCGACTTCATCGAGCTGCTGCGGTTCCCGGGCGTGGTCGAGGAGGACGCCCTGGACCAGGCCGGCCTGCAGGCCGAGGCCCTGGCCCTGCTGGACGCCACCCTGGCCGAGTTCGTCGCCTCGCGCGAACGCGAGGGCGCCAAGCTGGCCGCGGTGATGCGCGAGCGCATCGACGGCATCGAACGCATCACCGCACAGGTCCGCGAATGGCTGCCCGAGATCCGCGCCGCCCTGCGCGCCAAGCTCGAGGTGAAACTGGCCGACCTGAAGCTGCCGCTGGAACCGGGCCGGCTGGAACAGGAAGTGGTGCTGAACCTGCAGAAGATCGACGTGGACGAGGAGCTCGACCGCCTCGCCAGCCACGTCTCGGAAGCGCGGCGCGTGCTGGGCCTGCCGGAGGCGGTGGGCCGCCGGCTCGATTTCCTGATGCAGGAGTTCAACCGCGAGGCCAACACCCTGGGCAGCAAGTCCGTGGACAGCCGGACCACGCAGGCCGCGGTGGAGCTCAAGGTCCTGATCGAACAGCTGCGCGAACAGGTGCAGAACCTCGAATGAAGACGATCCGCGGGACCCTCTACATCGTCGCCGCGCCCTCGGGCGCGGGCAAATCCAGCCTGGTCAACGCGACCCTGGCCAAGGAGCCGGGCATCGCCCTGTCCATCTCCTTCACCTCGCGTGCGCCGCGGCCGGGCGAGCGCCACGCCCAGCACTACCACTTCGTCAGCAAGGACGAGTTCGAACGCATGATCGCCGCCGGCGACTTCTTCGAACACGCCCTGGTGCACGGCGACTACAAGGGCACGGCCCGCCAGTCGGTGGAGCCGCAGCTGGCCGCCGGCAAGGACGTGCTGCTGGAGATCGACTGGCAGGGCGCCCGCCAGGTGCGGGAGAAGATGCCCGACTGCATCAGCGTCTTCATCCTGCCGCCGTCCAAGGACGCGCTGGAAACCCGCATGCGCAACCGGGGCCAGGACAGCGAGGAGACCATCGCCCGCCGGCTCGCCGCCGCCCGGGAGGAAATGAGCCACTACGACGAGTTCGACTACGTCATCGTCAACGAGCATTTCGACGCCGCCGCCGCCGAGCTGAGGTCCATCTTCGTGGCCCAGCGCCTGCGCCGGGCCGCCCAGGCCGAGCGCCACGCCGCGCTGATCGGGCAGCTGCTGGCCTGAACCGGCCGGCCTGGCCCCGGGGCTGCCGCCGGCGCCCGGATTGCGCCGGCCCCCGCCCCGGGCGTAGAATGCGCGGTTCGCGTAACCCCTTGATTTTCCGCAGGTGCCCCGGCCGGGTCGCCCGCGGTGAGGAGATCCAATGGCCCGCATCACCGTGGAAGACTGCCTGTCGGTCGTCGACAACCGCTTCGAACTGGTCCTGATGGCGTCCAAGCGCGCCCGTCAGCTGGCCAAGGGCGTCGAGCCGACCCTCGACAACAGCGAGCACCAGGACAAGCCGACCGTGCTGGCCCTGCGCGAGATCGCCGCCCGCAAGATCGACCAGAAGCTGATCGACGAAGTCGAGAAGTCCGAGCGCGAGCGCGCCGAGCGCGAGGCTCTGGAGTGGGCCGCCGCCGAAGTGGTCGACGACGACCTGTCCAAGGGCGGCGACGACCTGTAGTTCCCGCGTCGGCCGCCGGTCGGCCCGACCCGATGGCCCGCCTAGTGCGGGCCTCCACGGCCGCCCTCAGGGGCGGCCGTGCCGTTTCAGGTGAACGGCGGCGCGCCCGCGCAAACCCCTGGCATTGATGCCATTTGCGCGGCCGCGTAGGCTGCGGCCATGTCCTCTTTCACCAAGCCGCAGCTGGCCGATGTCGGCCCGGACCCGTGTCCGGAAGCCGTCTCCGCGCTCGAGCGGCGGCTGGCCGACTACCTGCCGCCGGACCAGGTGAAGCAGGTGCGCCGCGCCTACGAGATGGGCGCCCGCGCCCACGAAGGCCAGACCCGGCGCAGCGGCGAGGCCTACATCACCCATCCGGTGGCCGTGGCCGGCATCCTGGCCGAGCTGCGCCTGGACGCCGAGACGCTGTGCGCGGCGATCCTGCACGACGCGCTCGAGGACACGCCGCTGCCGCGCGCCGACATCGAGAAGCAGTTCAGCCCGGCGGTGGCCGAACTGGTCGACGGCGTCACCAAGCTCGACAAGCTGCAGTTCCGCGACCGCCAGGAAGCGGCGGCGGAGAGCTTCCGCAAGATGATGCTGGCGATGGCGCGCGACCTGCGTGTGATCCTGATCAAGCTGGCCGACCGCCTGCACAACATGCGCACGCTCGACGCCATGGCCGCGGAGTCGCGCCGCCGCATCGCCCGCGAGACGCTGGAGATCTATGCGCCCATCGCCCAGCGCCTGGGCATGAACAAGATCAAGGCCGAGCTGCAGGACC
>CBFGOZ010000246.1:0-3211 GCA_965650505.1 uncultured Arenimonas sp. | reverse complement strand
CCGGCGTGACCACGCCGCCCGGGGTGCGGGTGCGGATCATGAAGCTGTAGTCGGGCTCGAGTTTCGCCAGCCGGCGTTCTTCGCGGATGTCGCGGTCGTCCTGCTGGTAGCTGCCGTGGTACTTGATCAGCACCTGGTCGTCGTCGGCCAGCGCGCCGGTGACGGGATTGGCGAGGCTTTCGAGCAGGGTGCCGCGCAGGCGGCCGCTGTGCTGCTTGATGTCTTCGACCGAGTGCGCGCTCATCAGTACACGTCCCGGGCGTAGCGGCCCTGCTGCTGCAGCTGGGCCAGCCACTCGCGTGCGCCTTCGGCGTCGCGGCTGCCGTGTTCCGCGGCCAGGTCGAGCAGGGCCAGTTCCACGTCGCGGCCCATCGTGGTGGCGCCGCATACGTATATGTGGGCGCCGGATTCGATCCAGGCGTGCAGTTCGCGGCCATGCTCGCGCAGTTTGTGCTGCACGTAGACCTTGTCGGCCTGGTCACGCGAAAAGGCGAGATCGAGCCTGTGCAGCTGCCCGGACTTCAGCGCCTGCTGCCACTCCAGCTGGTACAGGAAGTCGTGGCGCGCATGCGGGTTGCCGAACAGCAGCCAGTTGCGGCCGGAGGCACCGGCGGCGCCGCGCTCCTGCACGAAGCCGCGGAACGGCGCCACGCCGGTGCCGGGGCCGATCATGATGATGTCGCGGTCGCCGTCCTTCGGCAGGCGGAAACGTTCGTTGGTTTCGATGTAGACTGGCAGGCGTTCGCCTTCCGCCGCGGACGCCAGCAGGTGCGAGGCGGCGCCCCAGCGGCGGCCGCCCGGCGCATCCCAGGCCACGTGGTCGACCGTGAGGTGCGCTTCCGGTCCGACCACGGCCTGGCTGGATGCGATCGAATACAGGCGCGGCGCCAGCGGGCGCAGCGCGGCGACCAGGTCTTCGGCCGACCAGGCGGCAGGAAAAGCCTGCAGCAGGTCGATCAGCTGGTGCGTGGCGAGCAGTTTCGCCAGCGCTTCGTTGTTTTCGGGAAGCAGCAGCCGCGAAAGCTCGTCGCGGCCGGCGCGTTCGGCGTGGCGCTGCAGGAAGGGGCGGGCGAGTTTGGTCAGCTCGCGCTTCTCGCCGAGCCAAGTGCGCAGCGGCACGCCTTCGACCGCCGCGTCGGCGTCGAGCGACAATTCGGCCAGCACCGCATCCACCAGGGCCCGCGGATTTTTCGGCCACAGCCCCAGCGCGTCGCCGGGCTGGTAGCTGAGGCCGGAACCTTCGAGCGAGATCTCCAGGTGGCGCACGTCCTTGCGGCTGCCGCGGCCGGTGAGGCGCTGGTTGGCCAGCAGCTCGGCGGCGTAGGGCCTCTCGCGGCTCCAGGGTGAAGCCGCGGCGGCGGGGCGCAGCGGCGTGACCGTGGCCAGCGGCGCGTTCGACTTCAGCTCTTCGCGGGCGCTATCGAGCGCCTTCGAAAGCCAGGGCGTGGCCACGGTTTCGACATCGAGGTCGCATTCGCCGCGGGCGAACAGGCGCTGGGCGCCGAGTTCGGCCAGGCGTTCGTCGAGCTGGCGGCCGGTGGCGTTGAACTGCGGGTAGCTGGAATCGCCCAGGCCCAGCACGGCGAACTTCAGCGACTTCAGCTGCGGCGCGCGCTTGCCGAGCAGGTGCTCGACGAAACCGCGGGCGTCGTCGGGCGGATCGCCGTCGCCCTGGGTGCTGATGACCACGTAGAGCAGGCGTTCGTCCTTGAGCTCGCGCAGCGGATAGGCGTCGGCGCGGACCAGGCGCACGCCCAGGCCTTGGGCTTCGGCCTGGCGGGCGAGTGTTTCGGCCAGGCGCTTCGAGTTCCCGGTCTGGCTGCCGTAGACGATGCTCAGCCGGGCCTGGGCCGACACCTCGGCCGCGGCGGCCGGGCGCTGGCCCGGACGCGCGGCGAGGCCGGCGGCATAACCGGAAAGCCACCACAGGCCGGGGGCGTCCAGGCCCTCGGTCAGGCGCGCCAGCAGGTCGATCCTGTCCTCGGGCAGGGGAGGCACGGGCAGGGCGGCAGGGGCGTGGGGCATCGGCGACGGTCCGGCGTAAGCGTGAGCCGAAACTACGCGCGGGCTTTTTCCGCCGGAAAGGAAGAGGCGGCATGGCCATATGCCCCGGCGTCATTTCCGCGTCCTTGGGGTGGCTGCGAATACTCGCCGCACTTCCCCGACCCGCCTGGTCCAACCCCGCATGGAGCTGCCCCCGGAATTCCTGGTCTTCGTGGCCATCGGCCTCGCGGCCCAGCTGGTGGACGGCGCTCTGGGCATGGCCTACGGCATCACCAGCTCCAGCCTGCTGCTGGCCTTCGGGCTGCCGCCGGCCCTGGCCAGCGCCAGCGTGCACGCGGCCGAAGTCGCCACCAGCGGCGTGTCCGGGCTGAGCCACCGGCACTTCGGCAACATCAATACGCGGCTGATGTGGGCACTGGCGATTCCCGGGATGATCGGCGGCGCGGCCGGTGCGCTGTTCCTGAGCCAGATCGACTGGAGCTGGCTGCGGCCGCTGGTGTCGGCCTACCTGCTGGTGCTCGGCGGGCTGCTGCTGCGCCGGGCCTGGCGCGGCGTGCGCGCCGAGCCGCGGCTCAAGGGCACCGCGCCGCTGGGCCTGGGCGCCGGCTTCCTGGATGCGGTGGGAGGCGGCGGCTGGGGTGCGTTGACCACCACCAGCCTGCTGGCCCGGCACCTCGAACCGCGTTTCGCCATCGGCACCGCCAATGCCGCCGAATTTTTCGTCAGCCTGGTGATCTCGGCGGTCTTCGTCGCCACCCTGGGCATCAGCCACACCCACGTGGTGCTGGGCCTGCTGCTCGGCGGCGTGCTGGCCGCGCCCTTCGCCGCCTGGCTGGCCAGCCGCGTGCCGGCCCGGCCGATGATGGCCGCCGTGGGTGGCCTGGTCGTGCTGCTGAGCCTCTACAACCTGGCCCGCTGAAGCGGACCGCCGGAAAACCCTTATCCTTCGCCCATGATCGCTGCCCACTCACTTTCCCACCTCGACCGCCTGGAGGCCGAGAGCATCCACGTGCTGCGCGAGGTCGCCGCCGAGTTCCGCAACCCGGTGATGATGTATTCGGTCGGCAAGGACAGCTCGGTGCTGCTGCACCTGCTGGTCAAGGCTTTCTTCCCGGCGAAGCCGCCGATCCCGCTGCTGCACATCGACACCGGCTGGAAGTTCCGCGAGATGATCGCCTTCCGCGACCGCCGCGCCGCCGAGACCGGC
>CBFGOZ010000245.1:0-3230 GCA_965650505.1 uncultured Arenimonas sp. | reverse complement strand
GTGCCCTTCAACATCGCCAGCTACGCGCTGCTGACCCACATGATCGCGCGCCACTGCGGCCTGGGCGTGGGCGACTTCGTGCACACGCTGGGCGACGCCCACGTCTACCGAAACCACTTCGAGCAGGCGCGCGAGCAGCTGGGGCGCACGCCGCGGCCGCTGCCCCGGCTGGTGCTGGCGCCGGAGGCGACCGACCTGTTCGCGATGCGCTACGAACACATCGCCATCGAGGGCTACGACCCGCACCCCGCCATCAAGGCGCCGGTGGCGGTATGAGCGCGCTGGTCCTGGTCGCGGCGCTGGATCGCCGCGGCGCGATCGGGCGCGGCAACGAGCTGCCCTGGCGCCTTCCGGACGACCTGAAGCGGTTCAAGGCCCTGACCCGCGGCCGGACCGTGCTGATGGGCCGCAAGACCGCCGAGTCCCTGGGCCGGGCCCTGCCCGAACGCCGCAACCTGGTGCTGACGCGCACCGGCCGGGCGCCCTTCGAGGGCATGGAGGCGGTGGATTCGCTCGATGCCGCCCGCGTCATGTGCACGGGCCAGGAACTGATGGTGATCGGCGGCGGCGAGGTCTATTCGCTGGCGTTGCCGTCGGCGACGCGACTGCACCTGACCCACGTGGACACCGTCGTGTCGGATGCGGATGCGTTTTTCCCCGAACTGCCAGATGGCGGGTGGGAGGCGGCATTCCGCGAAACGCACGCCGCGGATGCGCGGCATGCGTTCGCCTTCGAGTTCGTCGACTACGTGCGCGTCGCCGGCCCGCGCCGGGCCGGCTAGGGCGCCAGCGGCGCCATCGCCGCCAGCTCGTAACGCAGCAGGGTCGAAAGCTGGCGCTCCAGCTGCAGGTACTTCAGGGCCTTGGCGGCCGGCAGCAGGCGGCTCAGGCGCGAGTAGGTCGATTCGTTGAGCCGCGCTTCCTCCAGGTCGATCTCGGCCATCTCTTCGGCGAGGTCGGCGATGGCGTCCTCGTCCAGGCTGGCCAGGCGCCCGTATTCGGCGGCGGCTTCGCGGCGGCGCTGCACCAGGCCGGCGAGTTCGCTCTGGTGGGCGTCGTAGACCGGCCAGAAATCGGCTTCCTCGGCCGGCGTCAGCCCCATCTGCCGGGAAACGAAGACCTGTTTGCCGGGCGCCAGCTGGGCCTTGAGGCTGGCCATGTGGGCGGCGGGGTCGGCGGCGGTCTGGGCGAGGGCCGGCGAGGCGAGCAGGGCGGCCAGGGCCAGGGCGGTCAGGATGCGGGACATGGGTGACTCCTTGCAGCGAACGGACACAGCGGAAACCTTACCCCGGTAAAACCGAAGCGCAGCACTAATCGGCCCGGGATCCGGGAAATTGTGACGCAGGCCTCAGTCTTCCGCCCGCGTGCCGGCCGGGACCTCGCGGCCGGGGACCTGGTGCAGGCGCAGCTCGGGGCCCAGCTCCATCGCGGTGAGCTTGCCGCCCCAGACCGCGCCGGTGTCGATGGCGTAGATGCCCAGGCCCATGAACAGGCCCAGGGTCGACCAGTGGCCGCAGACCACCGGCAGTTCGCGCGGCGCATGGCCCGGCACCTCGAACCAGGGGTACATGCCCGGCTTCTGGGTGCCCGGCCGGCCCTTGTCCTCGAAGCCGATGCGGCCGCCCGGCGTGCAATACCGCAGGCGGGTGAAGACGTTGATGATGGCCCGGTAGCGGTCGACGCCGGTGAGCTTGGGCGACCAGGCGGGCTTGTCGCCGTACATGTTCTTGACCAGCTTGAAGAATCCGTCGCCCTGCAGTTTTTCCTCGACCTCGCGGGCACGGGCCTCGGCCAGGCTGATCGTCCACTTCGGCGCCATGCCGGCGTGCACCATCGCGAAGCCCAGCGTACGGTCCACGTGCATCAGCTTCTGCCGGCGCAGCCAGCCGATCAGCACCTCGTGGTCGTCGGCGAACAGCACCCGCTGCAGGTCCGGGTTGACCTTGCGCTGGTCGGCCTCGCGCCGGGTGGAGATGGCCAGCAGGGACAGGTCGTGGTTGCCCAGCACGATGGTGCTGTGGATGGCCAGCGAATGGATCAGGCGCAGGGTCTCCAGCGACTGGCCGCCGCGGTTGACCAGGTCGCCGCAGAACCACAGGCGGTCCGCGGCGGGATCGAAGCGGATCTTCTCCAGCAGCCGCTGCAGCGCGTCGTAGCAGCCCTGGACGTCGCCGATGGCGTAGGTGGCCATGTCAGTGCAGCGTCCGTGGGATGGACAGCGTGAACGGGTCGATCATCGCGTCGAAGGTGGTGCCGTCGTCGGCCAGCATCTGGTAGCTGCCCCGCATCGTGCCCAGCGGCGTCTCGAGCACGGCGCCCGAGGTGTATTCGAAGTGTTCGCCCGGCCGCAGCCAGGGCTGTTCGCCGACCACGCCCTCGCCGCGCACCTCCTGCACCTTGCCGTTGGCGTCGGTGATCAGCCAGTGGCGGCTGATCAGCCGCGCCGGCACCTGGCCGATGTTGTGGATGCGGATGGTGTAGGCGAACACATAGCGGTCGTCGTCCGGGATCGACTGGTCGTCCAGGTAGCGGGTGGCGACGATGACCTCGATGGCGTGCAGGGGCGAATCCATGCCGCCATTCTACGCAGGACGCGCGCCCGCGGGCAGCGATCCCAGGTAGGCCGCAAGCTGCTTGAATTCAGCCACTTCCAGCTGCTCGGCGCGGGCATCGGGGCGCAGGCCGGCGGCTTCGATGTCGGCGCCGGTGCAGACCTGCGACAGCGCGTTGCGCAGGGTCTTGCGGCGCTGGCCGAAGGCGTCGCGCACCACGCGCTCGAACAGGGCCGGATCGGCGATGCCGACCTCGGCCGCCGGACGGGGCACCAGCCGCACCACCGCCGAGTCCACCTTCGGCGGCGGCCGGAACGCGCCGGGTGGCACGTCGAACAGCGACGTGACCGTGCAATAGGCCTGCAGCATCACGCTCAGCCGGCCGAACACCTTGCTGCCGGGCCCCGCGGCCATGCGGTCCACCACTTCCTTCTGCAGCATGAAGTGCATGTCGCGCACGGCATCGGCGTGCTCGAGCGCGTGGAAGAGGATGGGCGAGGAGATGTTGTAGGGCAGGTTGCCGACCAGGCGCAGCGGACCTTCGTCGCCGGCCAGCTTGCTGAAGTCCACCTGCAGCACGTCCTTGTGGATGATGGTCAGGCGGCCCACGCCCTCGGACGCTTCCATCAGCGGCGTGATCAGGTCGCGGTCGAACTCGATCACGGTCAGCTCGCCGTG
>CBFGOZ010000244.1:0-3272 GCA_965650505.1 uncultured Arenimonas sp. | reverse complement strand
GGCGCGCGCGTCGACCTGCTCAGCGCGCATCCGGCCAAGCTGGTCTGCCTGACGCCTTCGCACCAGTTCCCGACCGGCGTCGTGCTGTCCGCCCCGCGACGACGCGACGTGCTGGCCTATGCCGCGGTGACCGGCGCCTGGGTGCTGGAAGACGACTACGACGGCGAGTTCCGCCAGGACGGACCGCCCCTGCCCTCGCTCAAGTCCATCGACAGCGCCGAGAGGGTGATCTATGTCGGCAGTTTCTCCAAGACCCTGTTCGCGTCTTTGCGCCTGGCCTACATGGTGGTGCCGCCGGGGTTGAAGCGGGATTTCATCAACGGCAAGTGGGCGATGGATTTCGGCAGCCCGGCGCTGGAACAGTCGCTGGTGGCCGACCTGATCGAATCGGGCGACTACGACCGCCACCTGCGCCACCTGTCGCGCCGCCTCAAGGCCAAGCGCGACCTGCTGCAGCGCGTGCTGGCGCAGGCCTTGGGCGAGAGCATCGAGATCCATCCGGCGCGCACCGGCATGCACCTGCTGGCCTGGGTGCCGGCGCTGACGCGGGAACAGGGCGAACGGATCATCGCCGAGGCCGCGCAGGACGGCATCGGGCTGCATCCGGTGGCCCCGTGTTTCCAGACGCCACCCGCCGCCGCGGGCTTCATGCTGGGCTTCGGCGGGCTGTCGATGCGCGAGGTGGCGATCGGCGCCAGCCGCTTCGCCGACTACGTGCTCCGGCACCTGCCGGCCGGCGCCGCCCGGCGACGCGTGCTGCACGCGGTACGCTGAACCCGGCCGCGGGCACCGTGTGCCATCCGGACCATTGGACCGCGACGCACTTCCCGCAACCGCAGCCCGCGACCAAGATGCGGGAATCCCAGGAGCCCCCCCCATGATCGCGCTCATCCTCGCCGCCCTATCGACCACGCCGCCGCCCGACCCCAATTACGACGAGCGGGTGTTCCAGCGCGCCAGCGAACTGGCGCCCTGGTGCCGGCAGGAAGCCGAGGCCTATTTCGCCGGCCGCGGCATCACCACCTACCAGTGGACGGCGTCCTACCGCGACGAAGGCAAGCTGTTGATCGTCGAGGGCAAGATCCGCGCCGAAGGCCGGGATGTGCGCGTGCTCTGCCAGATCGCCCGCGGCGCGCCCGACCGCTACGCCAGCGTGCAGGTGTTCGACCAGTAGGCAATGGATCCGGGAGGATCCGCACACGGCCACGGCGCGACGCGACGCTAGGCTGCCGCACCGGATTCCGCACGGAGACGCCATGTCCTTCCTCCCCACCCGCCGCCGCCTGATCGGCGCCCTGGCCGGCGCTTCCGCGCTGGCGGCCCTCCCGCGCGGTGCGCGGGGGGCCGAGCACCGGCGCAGCTTCGTGTTGCTGCATGGATCGACGCACGGCGCGGGCGGCATGGCGCCGCTCGCCGCGGCCCTGGAGGCCCTGGGTCACGCCGCCGCATGCCTGGAACTGCCCTACGAAGACCCCGGGGCCACGCCGGCCTCCGCGCTCGACGCGCTCCGGCGGCAATGGGAGGCGATTCCCGGCGACGGTCCGATCAGCTGCGTCGGTCATTCCATCACCGGATTGCTGCTGCCGATGCTCGCGGCCGAACCCCGGGTCGACAGCCTGGTCTACCTGGCCGCCGCCATCGCCAAGCCTGGCGTGGATTTCCGCGAGCACGCGCGACAGGACGGATCGATGTTCTGCCCGCCGTGGATGGAACAGGGGCATCGGGCCTATGACGACGACGCCGTTTCCCACCATTTCCTCTACCACGACGTCGCCCCCGAACAGGAGCAGCTCGCGCGGCGCCACCGCATCCGGTACGCGGCCCGGGGCATGTGGCGGCAGCCCACGGTCCCCGACCGGCATCCGAACCTGCACACGGTATACCTGGGTTGCCAGTTCGACCGGGTGTTCGAACCGGCCTGGATGCAGCGCGGCGCCGCCGAGCTGCTGGGCGTGCAGGCGGTGATGCTGCCCTTCGGCCATATGCCCCACCTTGCCGACCCCGCGGCCGTGGCCGCGGCGCTGGCCGCGAACCTGCCCGGCGCGGCGTGATGCGTGCAAGGCGGGGCCGATGACGCCGGCATCCAGGGCGCAGATCCTGCGGCAGCTGGCGGCGCTGGGCGTGCCGCGTGGTGCGGTGCTGCAGGTGCACACCGCTTTCTCCCGCACGGGTCCCGTCGAGGGCGGGCCCGAGGGACTGGTGCGGGCGCTGCTGGAACACCTGGGCCCCGAAGGGACCCTGGTGATGCCAAGCATGACCGACGTGGACGACGTGGTCTTCGATCCCGCGCGCAGCGACTGCCTCGGCATGGGCGTAGTCGCCGACACCTTCTGGCGCATGCCGGGCGTGCGCCGCAGCGACAGCCCGCACGCCTTCGCGGCCTTCGGACCGCGCGCCGAAGCCATCACGGCCGCGCATCCGGTCACCGACCCGCACGGGCTCAACAGTCCGGTGGGACGGGTCTTCGCGCACGACGGCCACGTGCTGCTGCTGGGCGTCGACCACGACGCCAACACCACCCTGCACCTGGCCGAAAGCCTGGCCCGGGTTGACTACGGCCTGCCCAAATATTCGCTGGTGCGCGACGGAAATGGCTTCCGGCGCATCGACTATTTCGAAGCCCAGGGCTGCTGCGGGCGTTTCGTCGAGGTCAATACCCTGCTCGACAGGCGTGGCCAGCAGGCCGTCGGCCCGGTGGGGTACGGCACGGCCAGGCATGTGCGTTCGCGCGACATCGTCGACGCCGGCCTGCACCTGCTGGGCGCCGACCGCCACGCCTTCCTGCATCCGGCCGGCGAGTGCGCGGAATGCGACGAGGCGCGCGCGGGTACAGGCGGGCCATGACTTTTCAGACGAAGTTCCGGGAGACCGAATGATCACCACGTTCATGCTGGCCGCGCAGCTGGCCGCCGCACCCGCCCCCTGCCCTGCCCAAGCCCAGGTGCTGGCGGCCGCCGCGGAGGAAGTGCAGGCGCGCTACGTCGACGCCACGCAGGCAGCCCTGATCGCGGCCGACCTGCGCCAGTGGGCCCGCGACGGGCGCCACGCGATCCACTGCGGCGACGACGCGGCCTTCCTGCAGCGGCTCAACCAGGACCTGGACGCGCGCGACGGCCACTTCCACGTCGAACGCCGCGCCGACGCCGCCAATTCCGAGGACTGGCTGATGCAGTGGCGCGCCGCCGCCGGCCCCGGCAATGCCGGCGTGCGCGAGGTACGCGTGTTCGAAGGCAACATCGGCTACCTGCGGCTGGCCACCTTCCACGCCTGGG
>CBFGOZ010000243.1:0-3296 GCA_965650505.1 uncultured Arenimonas sp. | reverse complement strand
TCGCCCGCCTGTTCGCCTGCCTGTTCTGCGTCGTCCTGCTCTGCCTGCTGCGCGACCCCGCGCACGCATGATCCCCGCCACCGAGGAGTGCCCCGCCATGGTCCTGATCGTCGAACGCCGCGATGCCCCGTCGTCCCCGGCCGCCGCGGATCCCGGCCCGCGTTCGCTGGAGCGCGCGCTCAAGCACATGCACTGGCACTTCCTGCCGGGGGATGCCAGCCCGCTGGTGCAGCGGCGCGCGGGCTTCCTGTCTTCGTCACCGACGGCGCAGGAGGCGCCGTGATCTTCCGCCGCGCGCCCACCGGATCAGGGAAGCACCCTCGGGGCAAGGAAGCCCCACCCTCCGGAACCCGCGCGTGGTTGCCGCGAGCGCTGCTGCTGGGCGCGGCCGTGCTGGCGGCCCAGGCGCTCTGGCTGCCCGCCAAGGCCGCCCTCGCCCAGGAGCTGCTGGCCTCGTCCTGGCGGCAGAGCCGGCAGGACGGGTCGCCGCACCGCCCCTGGCCCTGGGCCGACACCCATCCGGTCGCCCGCCTCGCGCAGCCGCGCCTGGGCATTTCGCAGGTGGTGCTGGCCGGCGATTCGGGCCGGCCGCTGGCCTTCGGTCCCGGCTGGGCGGAATCGAGTGCGGCACCGGGCAGCGCGACCGGCACCGTGGTCATCAGCGGCCACCGCGACACCCATTTTTCCTGGCTGCGCGACCTGCGCGACGGCGACACGGTGCGGCTGGAACACGCCGGCGGCGAACTTGAGTACCGCGTGGTCGGCACCGAGGTGGTGGACGCGCGGACGCACCGGCTCGCCCCGTCCGGCGACGATTCTCTGGTGCTGGTGACCTGCTGGCCCTTCGACGCCACCTCGGCGCGCGGCCCCATGCGCTACCTGGTCACGCTGGTGCCTTCGCGAGAAGAACTTATGACGCGGATCAACGCCGATCAACGCGGATCGAACTCCTTGAATTGAGGTATCCGCGTCAAAAACTCATACGGCCGAAGATAGGAAAATCACCCCGTCCTCGTCGGCGTAGAGCCAGTGGCCGGGTTCGATGTGCACGCCGCCGATGTCGAGCGCGACGTCGCGCCGGCCCTTGCCGAGTTTTTCGGTCTTGCGCGGGCAGGTGCCCAGCGCCTTGACGCCCAGGTCGAGCCGCCCGATCGCCTCCGTGTCGCGGATCACGCCGACCACCAGCACGCCGGCCCAGCCGTTTTCCACCGCCATCGCCGCCAGGTTGTCGCCCAGCATCGATCGCTTCGTGGAGCCGCCGCCGTCCACCACCAGCACGCGGCCCTGCCCCGGCTCGGCGACGGCCTCGCGCACCCGCGAGTTGTCCTCGAAGGCCAACACGGTGCTGACCGGGCCGTGGAAGGCGATGCGGCCGCCGTAGTCGCGCAGCGGCAGGTCGAGCACCCGGGCGTCGTCGTGGGCGTCGCAGAGGTCGGCGGTCTTGAAGGCCATCGTTCGGTTCCCGCAGCGGATGGAAATCGGGGCGCCGCGCAGGCGCCGGAAGCCGCAACTCAGCGCCGAGCGGCCGCCACTTCGGCGCGCATCTGCGCGATGACCGCGGCGTAGTCGGGCGCGTTGAAGATGGCCGAACCGGCGACGAAGGTGTCGGCGCCGGCGGCGGCGATCTCGCGGATGTTGTCGGCCTTCACGCCGCCATCGATCTCCAGGCGGATGTCCTTGCCCAGGCGGTCGATGCGCTCGCGCACGCGCTTGAGCTTGTCCAGCGCCGAGGGAATGAAGGCCTGGCCGCCGAAACCCGGGTTCACCGACATCAGCAGCACCAGGTCGAGTTCGGGCAATACGTAGTCCAGCACTTCCAGCGGCGTGGCCGGGTTGAGCACCAGGCCGGCCTGGCAGCCGTTGGCCTTGATCAGCTGCACGGTGCGGTGCACGTGTTCGCTGGCCTCGGGATGGAAGCTGACGAGGGTGGCGCCGGCCTTGGCGAAGTCCGGCACGATGCGGTCCACCGGCTTGACCATCAGGTGCACGTCGATCGGCGCGGTGACGCCGTGCTTGCGCAGCGCCTCGCAGACCAGGGGGCCGATGGTGAGGTTGGGCACGTAATGGTTGTCCATCACGTCGAAGTGCACCCAGTCGGCGCCGGCCTTGAGCACGTTGTCCACTTCCTCGCCCAGTCGGGCGAAGTTGGCGGAAAGGATGGAGGGCGCGATCAGGCAGGACGGCATGGCGGGATCCGGTCGGGGGCGGGCGGGGCCCGCGACGGGGGAATTCTAGCGCCCCGCCAGCCGCGCCGGCTCCCGCCACGGCGAAAAAGGCGCCCGCAGCCGGGTGGCCTCAGCCGCGGCGCAGCTTCTGGATGCGGTCGTAGGCGGCGTTGATCTCGCCGGCTTTCTGCTCGGCCTGCTTGCGCAGCTCCTCGGCGGCGCCGGTAAGGCGGTCGGGGTGGTATTGCGCGATCAGGCGGCGATAGGCGCGGTCGACCTCGCCGTCGCTGGCGTCCTCGGCCAGGCCCAGCACGGCATAGGGGTCGTGCTTTTTCGGGCGCAGCCAGTCGGCGTCGAAGGCGTGGCCGACCAGCAGGCCGATCAGGGCGCCGGCGGGATGGCGCAGCAGCAGCCAGCCGGCGACGAAGCCCAGCAGCTTTCCGTACCACCTCATCGGGTCTCTCCCGCGCGGAACCCGGGCTGGGCGGCATACCAGGCCGCAAGGGCCTGGATGTCGGCCGGCTGCAGGCTGTTGGCCAGGCTGGTCATGGGCACGTGCTGCCGGCGGCCGCTGCGGTAGTCCGACAGCGCGCGTTCGAGGTACTGGCGGTCCTGGCCGCCCAGATGCGGCGTACCGGGCGCGCGGCTGGTGCCGTCGTCGCCGTGGCAGGCGACGCAGAGGCCGAGCTTGGCCGGACGTTCGGCCGCGGCCAGCGGTGCGGCCGCGGCCGACGCGGTCGCCGGGGTGTCGGAGCAGGCCGCCAGCGAGGCGGCGACGGGCAGGATCAGCAGGCGCTTGAGCATGCCGGGATTCTAGCAGCGGGCCGGTGCGGGGCCGGGTGACGGCCACGTACAATGGCGCTCCCCCGCGTGCCCGAGCCCCGCCGTGCCCACCACCCTGCATACCTCCGACCTGCCTGGCCTGCCCCTGGTCCACCGCGGCAAGGTCCGCGACGTCTACGCGCTGCCCGGCAACCGCCTGCTGATGGTGGCCACCGACCGGCTCTCGGCCTTCGACGTGGTGCTGCCCGACCCGATCCCGGGCAAAGGCGAGATGCTCTGCCAGATCAGCAACTTCTGGTTCGACAAGACCGCGCACCTGATGCCCAACCACCTCACCCACGAGGACGT
>CBFGOZ010000242.1:0-3313 GCA_965650505.1 uncultured Arenimonas sp. | reverse complement strand
ACATCGCCGAAGCCGGCGGTTTCCTGCGCAGCGCGCTGGCCGAGGACGAGCGGCCGGACCTGCAGTTCCACTTCGTGCCGGCCCAGCTGGATGACCACGGCCGCAACCGGCTGCCGGGCAACGGCTACACCCTGCATGTCTGCGGACTGCGCCCGCGCAGCCGCGGCCGGCTCTACCTGGCCAGCGCCAGCGCCGCCGACAAGCCGCGCATCGAGGCTGGCTACCTCAACGACGCCGAGGGTTACGACCTGAAGGTGATGGTGGAGGCGGTGCGCCTGTCGCGCGAGATCCTGGCGCAGCCGGCCTTCGCGCCGTTCCGCGGCGAGGAGATCTTCCCGGGCGACCGGGTGCAGGACGAGGCCGGCATCATCGACTTCATCCGCCGCAAGGCCGAATCCATCTACCACCCGGTCGGAACCTGCCGCATGGGCCGGGTGGAGGACGCCGACACCGTCGTCGACCCGCAGCTGCGGGTGAAGGGCGTCAGCGGCCTGCGCGTGGTTGACGCCTCGGTGATGCCGCGCCTGGTCGGCGGCAACACCAACGCCCCGACGATGATGATCGCCGAACGCGCCGCCGACCTGATCCGCGGCCGCGCCGCCTAAAAAATCCGGGGTCAGAGTGCATTTATCTTTCCAAGATAAATGCACTCTGACCCCGGATTTTCTTTAGGTCCCTTCGAGCATGGGTGGGAGCGGGCAGTGCAGCGAGGCGCAGACCACGCGCAGCAGCTCGGCTTCGGCCACCGTCAGGCGGCCGTCGTGGCTGACCGCCGCCACCAGGCCCTCGACCAGCAGCTCCTTGCCCATCGGCTCCAGCGCGTCGAGCAGGGGCCAGACCTCGTCCAGCGCGCGCTGTGGATCCGCGGGCGGGCGGTAGGGCGAGTTCAGCCGCGGGAACACCCGGGACAGTCCGGCCAGATAGGCGCGCATCGCCCCGGCCGGGTCCTCGTGGCCGGCCTGGGCCAGCACCGCCATCAGGGTCACCGCAGGCGTCGTGAGGTCGGCGAGGTGGCGCTTGCCGGCGACCCAGCTGTCGGCCGGGTCCAGCGCGTCGCGCACCTGGATGCGCAGCAGGCGACCCAGGCAGTACTCGAACAGGTCCACCTTGCCGTCGGCGTGGCTCAGCGCGAAGCAGCCGTCCATGAACTTCTCGAGCTCGGCGCGCGGACGCCGGCGCAATACCGGCATCGCCATCGCCGCCAGCGGCAGGTAGAGGATGCGCGGCAGGTCGGCCAGGCGATCGGCATAGTCCAGCGCCTGGCGAGCCAGGCGCTCGTCGTGGCGTGCCGCCAGCTCGTACTGCTGGCGCTCGCGCACCTTGCCCGGCGGCGCCATCAGCAGGCCGAACAGCAGCGGCACCGCCTCCTCGCGTTCGCGGGCGGCGCGCTGCAGCACCTCGGGGATGGCCCGCACCAGGGCGCCGGCACGCTGGTAGTCATTGGCCTGGGGCGTACCCACCTGGGCCACCACGGCCGGCGGCGTCACCCGCAATTCGCTGCGGTCGGCCGGCAGCGACGGCGGCGGCGAACGCCCGTCCAGGCCCAGGGCCAGGTCTTCGTCCAGGCCCGATGGCGGACGCATCTGCCAGCGCGCCGCCAGCTCGGTGAGCGCCTGCGGCTTGAAGCTGGGCTCCAGCGCCTGGATGCGGGCGATCAGCGGCGGGTGGGTGGCGAACAGCGACGAGTAGCCGACGCCATCGCCGAACAGCATGTGCGCCACTTCCTCGGTGTCGCGACTGGCCAGCTTCGAGCCTTCCTGCAGGCCGCCGATCTTCTTGAGCGCGCCCGCCAGGCCTGTGGTCTGGCGGGTGAACTGCACGGCCGACGAGTCGGCCAGGAACTCGCGCTGCCGGCTGACGCCCGCCTTGATCAGGCGGCCGAAGAACAGGCCGGCGTAACCGACGATAAGCAGTCCCAGCGCCGCCAGCATTACCGGCGCGGCGTCCTTGGAGCTGCCGCGCGCGTGCACCAGCACCTTCCGGCCGATGATGGCCAGGGCCAGGATGCCGAACAGCATGCCCATCAGCCGGATGTTCAGGCGCATATCGCCGTTGAGCACATGGCTGAACTCGTGGGCGATCACACCCTGCAGTTCGTCGCGGTTGAGCTTGTCCAGCGCGCCGCGGGTCACCGCCACGGCAGCGTCGCTGGGCGCGTAGCCCGCGGCAAAGGCGTTGATGCCGGCCTCGCCCTCCAGCACGAAGACCTGCGGCACCGGCACGCCCGAGGCGATCGCGATCTCCTCGACCACGTTGCGCAGGCGCCGGTAGTGGAAGTCCTGGGTGTCCTCGGGCACCGGCGTGCCGCCCAGCTGGCGCGCCACCGCCTCGCCGCCGCTGCGCAGGCTGGAGATCCGGTAGAGGGAGGCGACGCCGATGATGCCCAGGGTCACCAGGGTGGCCAGCACCACGCCCGCCACCAGGCCCTCGGGGGTGCTGTCCTCGCCGAACGCGCCGAACGCGAGCAGGAAGACGAAGTCCACGGCGACCACGATCGCGGCCACCGCCAGGACGAACATCAGGATCAGCCGCTTGGACTGGCGCCGGGCCTGGTCCTGGCGCTCGAAGAAGTTCATGCGCGTCCGGGCTCCGGAAGACGCCCGCCCCGGCATGGGGCGGGCGGCGTGCTCAGAACGAAACCTTGGGCGCTTCGCGCTTGGCCGGCTCGGTGATCTCGAGCAGGGCGGCGGCGACGAAGCCGAACATGCCGGCGATGATGTTCGACGGGAACACCTCGCGCCTGTTGTTGTAGGCCATCACGCTGTCGTTGTAGGCCTGGCGCGCGAAGGCGATGCGGTTCTCGGTCGAGGTCAGTTCCTCGGTGAGCTGCATCATGTTCTGGTTGGCCTTGAGGTCCGGGTAGGCCTCGGCGACCACCATCAGGCGGGAAAGCGCGCCGGCCAGGCCGGTTTCGGCGCTGCCCAGCTGGGCCATGGCGGCGGCGTCGCCGGGGGCGGCTTTGGCCGCGGCCAGTCCGCTGACCGCGGCGGCACGCGCCTGGATCACGGCCTCCAGGGTTTCGCGCTCGTGCTTGAGGTAGCCCTTGGCGACTTCCACCAGGTTCGGGATCAGGTCGTAGCGCCGCGTCAGCTGCACGTCGATCTGGGCGAAGGCGTTCTTGAAGGCGTTGCGGGCGGTGACCAGGCCGTTGTAGATGCCCACGCCCCAGAACAGGGCGATGGCGGCAACCACGGCCAGGATAACGAGCGTCATCATTTTCGGATCTCCCCTGGGTTCAGGCCGTGGCGCGGGTGGCGCGCTAGAATGGCCCGTCCCGCAAGCCTACATCGGTCATGCCACGCAAGAAAGTGAG
>CBFGOZ010000241.1:0-3359 GCA_965650505.1 uncultured Arenimonas sp. | reverse complement strand
GGCCCTTGTCGCGCAGGGCCAGGCGCTGGTGCACGCCGAAGCGGTGCTGCTCGTCGACGATGGCCAGGCCCAGGCTGGCGAAGGCGACGTGCTCCTGCATCAGCGCATGCGTGCCGACCACCAGCTGCGCCCGGCCCGACGCGATCTCGGCCAGGGCCGCGGCGCGCGCCTTGCCGGTGACCTTGCCGGCCAGCCAGGCCACCTGCAGGCCCAGCGGCTCGAACCAGGTGCGGAAGTTGGCCAGGTGCTGCTCGGCCAGGAGTTCGGTCGGTGCCATCAGCGCGACCTGGCGCCCCGCTTCGACGGCATTGGCGGCGGCCAGGGCCGCGACCACGGTCTTGCCGCTGCCGACGTCGCCCTGCACCAGGCGCAGCATCGGCTCGGGTCGCGCCATGTCGCGGGCGACCTCCTCGAGCACGCGCTGCTGGGCATCGGTGAGGCTGAACTTAAGGTGCCTGCGCAGCGACGCGGCGAGCTTGCCGGCCGGCCGCACCGGCATCGCGCCGTGCGCGCGCAGGGCGATGCGCTGGCGGCGCAGGCTCAGGTGGTGGGCCAGCAGCTCCTCCAGCGCCAGCCGGCGCTGGGCCGGATGCACGCCCAGCGCGAACTGCGCCAGGTCGGCATCGGGCGGCGGCCGGTGCGCGGTCAGCAGGGCCTCGCGCAGGGTCGGCAGCTGCAGGCGTTCGCGCAGGCCGGGGGGCAGCAGCTCGAGCTCTTCGGCCGGCGGCAGGCGCTTGAGCGCTTCGCCGATCAGCCGCGACAGCGACTGCGGGCCCAGGCCCTCGACCGCCGGATACACCGGGTCGAGCCGGTCGCGCACGCCGGCATCGGCCTCGTCCGTCAGCAGCCGGTAGCTCGGATGCACCATCTCCAGCCCGTGCTGGCCCGGCCGCGCGTCGCCGTAACAGACGATGCGGCGGCCCGGCACGAACTGCGCCACCTGGGCCTTGCCGAAATGGAAGAACCGCAGCACCAGCGTGCCGTGCGAATCGTCGCCGATCGCCACCCGCAGCATCGGCCGGTAACGGAAGCTGCGCTCGACCGCCTCGACCCGCGCCTCCACCTGCGCCGGTTCCCCCGGCACCAGGTCGGCGATGCGGGTGATGCGGGTGCGGTCCTCGTAGCGCAGCGGCAGGTGCAGCCACAGGTCCTGCACGCTCAGCAGGCCCCGGGCCGCCAGTTTTTCCGCGACCTTGGGCCCGACGCCGGACAGGGTGGACAGCGCCAGCCCGCCGGCCGGAGCCAGGGGCGTGTCGCTGGCGGCACCGCGACGCGGCGGTCGGGCCATGGATCAGCCGGTGACGAGCACGGCATCCACCTCGACCCGGGCGCCCTTCGGCAGGGCCGACACCTGGAGGGTGGAGCGCGCCGGATACGGCGCCTTGAAATAGTCGGCCATCACCGCGTTCACCTGGGCGAAATCCGACAGGTCAGTGAGGTAGATGCACACGCGCGCGACCTGGTCCAGCGTAGCCCCCGCCGCCTCGCAGACCGCACGCAGGTTGTCGAACACGCGCCGGGTCTCGGTGGCGATGTCGGCCTGCACCAGCTCGCCGGTGGCGGGGTCGAGCGGGATCTGGCCGGACAGGTAGACGGTGCCGCCCATGCGCACGGCCTGGGAATACGGGCCGATGGCGGCGGGCGCGCGGTCGGTGCTGATCGGTTGGCGGGTCATGGCCTGGCCTCGGCGTGTGGGCGGAACCGCGATTGTAGGAGCCGCACGCCGATGCGGCCAGCGCCGGTCAGAGCCGCTGCACGCCGTGAACCACGCCCAGGCGCCGGATCCGCCGGATCACGTCGGCCAGGTGCTTGCGGTTGCGCACCTCGATGGCGAACTCCATCACCGACACCGCCACGTCGCGTTCGCGGTACTCGACCGCGTCGATGTTGGAATTGCTCTCCGCCACCGCCGCGGCCACCTGGGCCAGCACGCCGGGCTTGTTCTCGACCTCGATGCGCAGGGCGACGCGGTAATCGCCCTGCACGCTGCGGTCCCAGGCCATCGGTACGCAGCGCTCGGGGAACTTGCGGTACTCGACCACGTTCGGGCAGTCGAGGCGGTGCACCACCACGCCCTTGCCGGCGCTGAGGTAGCCCATGATCTCGTCGCCCGGGATCGGGTGGCAGCAGGCGGCGAAACTGAGCACGCCGCGTTCGCTGCCGGTGATCATGATGCGTTCCGACGGCGAGGCCGACAGCGAGGCCAGCGGCAGCTCTTCCTGGCCGTGCAGCATCAGCCGCGCGACCTGCGCCGGCATGCGGTTGCCCAGGGCGATGTCGGCCAGCAGTTCCTCCAGGCGGCGGTAGCGCAGGTCGGCCAGCAGCTGTTCGACGGTGTCGGCCGGGATGCGGTCGAGCGAGCTCTCCATTGCCTCGAGCGCACGATCAAGCATGCGGTGGCCAAGGTCCACCGCGTCCTCGTGCTCGAGCCGCTTGAGGAAGTGGCGGATGGCGGTGCGCGCCTTGCTCGACACCACGAACTCCAGCCACTGCGGGCTGGGCGCGGCCGAGGGTGCGGTGATGATCTCGACGCTCTGGCCGCTGGCCAGCTTGGTGCGCAGCGGCACCAGCTTCTTGTCCACCCGCGCGGCCACCGCGTGGTTCCCGACGTCGGTGTGCACCGCGTAGGCGAAGTCGAGCGCGGTGGCATTGCGCGGCAGGGCCAGGATGTCGCCCTTGGGCGTGAACAGGTAGACCTCGTCCGGGAACAGGTCGACCTTGACGTTGTCCAGGAACTCCAGCGACGACCCGGCCGCCTGCTGGCTGTCCATCAGGTTGCGCACCCAGTCCTGGGCCCGCGCCTGGGCGGCGCTGCCGCCGGTGCCGGCGCTCTTGTAGACCCAGTGCGCGGCGATGCCGCGTTCGGCCACCAGGTCCATGTCCTCGGTGCGGATCTGCACCTCCACCGGCGCGCCGTAGGGACCGAACAGCACGGTGTGCAGGCTCTGGTAGCCGTTGGCCTTGGGGATGGCGATGAAGTCGCGGAAGCGGGCGTCGAGCGGCTTGTAGATCGAGTGCACGGCGCCGAGCGCGTGGTAGCACTGCATCACGGTCGGCACCACGATGCGGAAGCCGAACACGTCCAGCACCTGCTCCAGCGATTTGTTCTCCTGGCGCATCTTCGTGTAGATGCTCCAGGGCGACTTCACCCGGCTTACCAGGGTGTGGCGCAGGCCTTCCTGGGCCAGGCGCTGGGCCAGCTGCGCCTCGATGGTGGCCAAGGCCTCGCGGCGCATCACCGGCTGGCTGGCGATGCGGCGCGAGATCACCTGGTGGCGGATCGGGTACAGCGCGCGGAAACCAAGGTCCTGCAGCTCGGCCTTGATCTTGTTCATGCCCAGGCGCTGGGCGATGGGCGC
>CBFGOZ010000240.1:0-3365 GCA_965650505.1 uncultured Arenimonas sp. | reverse complement strand
CGCGACAGGCCGGTCATGGTGCCCGAGCTGCCGCAGCCGAAGACGATGGCGTCGAAATCGCCCATCTGGCGCAGGATCTCGGGGCCGGTGCCGTGTTCGTGCGCGGCCGGGTTGTCCGGGTTGCCGAACTGGTTGATGAAGTACGCGCCCGGCGTCTCGCGGGCGATGCGCGCGGCCATGTCCTGGTAGTAGTCCGGGTGGCCCTTGGCCACGTCCGAGCGGGTCAGCACGACCTCGGCGCCCATCGCGCGCAGGTTGAAGATCTTCTCCCGGCTCATCTTGTCCGGGACCACCAGCAGCAGGCGGTAGCCCTTCTGCTGCGCGACCAGGGCCAGTCCGATGCCGGTGTTGCCGGCGGTGCCTTCCACCAGGGTCGCCCCCGGCTTGATGTCGCCGCGCGCTTCCGCCGCCTCGATCATGCGCAGGCCGATGCGGTCCTTGATGGACCCGCCCGGGTTCATGCACTCGAGCTTGAGGTAGAGCTCGCAGAGCCCGGTGTCGAGGTGCTGGGCCTTGACGATCGGGGTTTCGCCGATGAGCTCGAGGACGTTCTGGTGGACCGGCATGTGGCGGGGGGCGGCTGGCGGCGGGAACCGCCGGGAGGCCGGATTCTACCAGCCCCGCCTGCGGGGCTGTTGTCCCCCGGGACCGGGGCGATCAAGTGCGGGCGGCGGCGACCCGACGAGGTGGGCCGCCGCCGCCGCAGCGGAAACTCAGTGCCTTCTGCGGTCGAACATCCGGGTCAGCCGGTCCTTCGCGTTCAGTTTTTCCTTCTTCATGCGCGCCAGCGTGGTGTCGTCCAGCGGCAGGACTCCCAACTCGGCGTCCAGCACCTGCTTGTCCAGTTCGCGGTGCCGGTGGTAGAGCTGCCGGAATTCCGGGTCGCTCTTCATCAGCGCGTCGAGTTCGTTCTGCGGTTGCCCTTCAAACATCGGATTGACCTCCTCCTGAAACGCGAACGCCCCGACCGGCGAAGGTCAGGGCGTGGCGGATTGAGACAAAGGTCAGGTCGCTTTCGCGGGCGGCGTCCTCGATCGACGCGCCCGCACCCGGTCGGGAGGCGGCGCAATCGGCGGGGACGAGGTCTGCTTTCATCGGCCTGGCTCGGTAGTCCCCGGGGCGGAACGACCCCGGGGCCTTGAACCTACTCCCCCGGTTTTGGGGCCGCAAGCGCTTTGGTAAGCCTTTGACCCGAAAGAAGAAGCCCCCGCTGAACGGGGGCTTCGGAGGCTTTGCGCAAGGCCTTAGGATTCAAGGGCTTGGGTAATGTGAAGAATTCGATGAATGCCGCAAACCCTTGATCGTGCTGTCAATTCACGATTATTTCCACACGCCGGTTGCGTGCGCGGCCCTCGGCGCTGGTGTTGTCCGCGACCGGCACCGCCTCGCCCCGGCCGCCGGCCGACAGGCGGGAACCGGGCAGGCCCGCGTCCTCCAGCGCCCGCCGCACCGCTTCGGCGCGGCGCTGCGACAGCGCCAGGTTCGCCGCGTCGGCGCCCTGGCTGTCGGTATGGCCCTCGATCGCGATCGCGCCGGTGCCGCCGCGCAGCTGGCCGGCCAGGGTGCGCAGGCTGGCCTGGGCCTGCGCCGTCAGGCTGGCGCTGCCGCTGCCGAAGGCGTTGCCGGCGAGCGTGTAGACGGTGCGCCCACCCTCGCGGCGCGACGGCGGCGCCGGGGCGTCGGCGATGTCGTCGGCCGCCACCGCGGCGGCGAGCTCGGCTTCCTTGCGCGCCAGCTCGGCCTCGCGGGCACGGGCTTCGGCGAGCTTGCGGGCCTGGGCGGTTTCGGCGCTGGCGGCTTCGAGCGCGGCGGTCTGGCTCGCGGCGGTGGCCTCGAGCTCGCGCTGGATCGCCTCCTCGCGGGCCAGGCTGGCCAGGCGCAGGCGGTCGGCTTCCCGGCGCGCGCGTTCGGCTTCCAGGCGGCTGGCCTCGACCATGATCTGGTCGCGCTCGCGGTCCAGCTGGGCCGACTGCGCCTCCAGCAGTTCGGCCTCGGCGGCGGCGCGGGCGGCGGCGATCCGGCGCTCGGCCAGCACGACGCGGTGCTCGCGGTCCCGGCGCTTGGCATCGCGGGCGGCGATGATGGCCTGGCGCGCCTTCAGGCGCTCCAGGCCGGCCAGGTCCGCCAGGGACGGATCGGTTTCAAGCTGCTGCAGTTCGGCCTGCAGGCGGGCGACGGCGGCCTCGTGTTCGGAGGGCGCGGCCAGGACCGGACTGGCGCCGGACACGAGGGCCAGCAGGAGGATCGGGGTCAGGGCAAGGCGCATGTCTCAGTCTCCCCGGTTGACCAGGAGCCGGCGGCGCAGGTCGGCGTTGCGGGCGGCCTTGCTGTCGACCTCGATGCGGGCGGCGTCCAGCCGGGCGTTGGCGAAGGCGAGGTCGGCGCTGGCGGCGGCCGACTCGGCCATCAGCAGGGCGTCGCGGTGTTTGCGCTTGGCCATGGCGGCGCGGGCGCCTTCAAGCTGGCCGCGGGCGCTGGCCAGGGTCTGGGCGGCCTGGCCGACCGGCTGGGCGCGCTCGGCGGCGGCCACGGCCCGTTCGGCGGCGGCGAGCTCGGCATCCGGCGGCGGCGCGGCCCGGGAGCTTGATGCAGCCAGCAGAAGCGCCAGCGCGAGATGGATTTTTAGCGAGGATAGTGTCATAAGGCGAACTCGCAGGTCGGCGGTGGGCGCAGTGGATTGTAGCCCGCCCGCGCGGCCCACCGGGATGGCTACAGGGGACTCAAGGATACTGACATGGACATCGGCTATTTCCTGAAGCTGATGACGGAGAAGAACGCGTCGGACATGTTCCTGACGACCGGCGCGCCCGTCTACATCAAGGTCGAAGGCAAGCTCTACCCCCTCGGCAACACCGGCCTGCCGGCCGGCATGGTCAAGAAGATCGCCTACTCGCTGATGGACGAGGGCCAGGTCCCGGCCTTCGAGCGCGACCTGGAATACAACATGGCCATCGCCGTGAAGGACACCGGGCGCTTCCGCGTCAACGTGTTCAAGCAGCGCGGCGAAGTGGGCATGGTCATCCGCGCCATCAAGTCAGAGATCCCGAGCATCGACCAGCTGCGGCTGCCGAACGTGCTCAAGGACATCGTGATGGAGCAGCGCGGCCTGGTGCTGGTGGTCGGCTCCACCGGCTCGGGCAAGTCCACCACGCTGGCGGCGATGATCGACCACCGCAACACCAACAATACCGGCCACATCCTCACCATCGAGGATCCGATCGAGTTCCTGCACAAGCACAAGAAGTCGATCGTCAACCAGCGCGAGGTCGGCCTGGACACCCACGCCTTCCACAACGCGCTCAAGAATGCGATGCGCGAGGCGCCGGACGTGATCCTGATCGGCGAGATCCTCGACGCCGTCACCA
>CBFGOZ010000239.1:0-3389 GCA_965650505.1 uncultured Arenimonas sp. | reverse complement strand
GGCCACGAGCAGTACACCCGCAACATGGCCACGGGCGCGTCCACCGCCGACCTGGCCGTGGTGCTGGTGGACGCGCGCAAGGGCCTGCTGACCCAGACGCGCCGGCACAGCTATATCTGCGCGCTGCTCGGCATCCGCCAGGTGGTGCTGGCGGTGAACAAGATGGACGCGGTGGGCTACGACCAGGCCACCTTCGAGATCATCGCCCAGGGTTACCGGGCGCTCGCCGCCGAACTGGGCATCGCCCAGGTGACGGCGATCCCGCTGTCGGCGCTCAAGGGCGACAACCTGCTGGATCGCTCGGCGGCGATGCCCTGGTACCTCGGGCCGTCGCTGCTGGACGTGCTGGAGTCCAGTCCCGCATCCGGGCTGTCGGTGGACAGCGGCTTCCGCCTTCCGGTGCAGTGGGTCAACCGCCCCAACCAGGATTTCCGCGGTTTCGCCGGCACGCTCGTGGCGGGCAGCGTGGCGCCGGGCGACGAGGTGGTGGTGGTGCCGTCGGGCCGGCGCTCGCGCGTGCACCGCATCGTCACCGCCGACGGCGACCTGGCGCGCGCGGTGGCGGGCCAGGCGGTCACGCTGACCCTGGCCGACGAAGTGGACGTGAGCCGCGGCGACGTGATCGCCGCCGCCGCGGATCCGCCGCAGGCCGCCGACCAGTTCGCCGCCCACCTGCTGTGGATGGGCGAACAGCCGCTGCTGCCGGGCCGGCCCTACTGGCTCAAGATCGGCGCGCGGACCGTCACCGCCACGGTCACCGAGATCAAGCACAAGATCGACGTGAACAGCCAGGCGCGGCTGGCCGCCAAGAACCTGGCGCTGAACGAGGTCGCGTACGTCAACCTGGGCCTGGACCAGGCGATCGCCTTCGAACCCTACGCGCGCAACCGCGCGCTGGGCGGCTTCATCCTGATCGACCGCTACGACAACGCGACCGTCGCCGCCGGCACGCTCGACTTCGCCCTGCGCCGCGCCGCCAACATCCACTGGCAGCACCTGGACGTGGACCGCGCCGCGCGCGCCCGCATCAAGGGCCAGCAGCCGCGGGTGCTGTGGTTCACCGGCCTGTCGGGTTCCGGCAAGTCCACCATCGCCAACCTGGTGGACAAGCGGCTGCACGCGCAGGGGCTGCACACCTTCATCCTGGACGGCGACAACGTGCGCCACGGCTTGAACAAGGACCTGGGCTTCACCGACGAGGACCGCGTCGAGAACATCCGCCGCGTGGCCGAGGTCGCCAAGCTGATGAGCGACGCCGGCCTGATCGTGCTGGTCAGCTTCATCTCGCCCTTCCGCGCCGAGCGGCGGCTGGCGCGCGAGCTGTTCGCGCCCGGCGAGTTCCTGGAAGTGCACGTGGACACGCCGTTGGCCATCGCCGAACAGCGCGACGTGAAGGGGCTCTACGCAAAGGCCCGCGCAGGCCAGATCAAGAACTTCACCGGCATCGACTCGCCCTACGAGCGGCCGGAGAACGCCGAGATCGTGCTCGACACCACCCGTCAGTCCGCGGAAGCCCTGGCCGACGAAGTCGTGCGCCGCCTGCTCGGGGATTGAGGCGCGCAATGCGTCTTTCCAGCGTGATCAACAAAGTGTTGATCACGCTGGCGTCGTCGCTGCCGGAAGCGGCTGCTAAGGTTCGCCGCCACGTGTGAGGGCGCATATTTTCCGGTAATGGAATCCAGAAGTCCTTTTCACTCCTGGTGACCGGAACACGTCGCGTTCCTCCACACGCCTGTCGCCCCTGAAGGAGTGAACCCATGCCCGACATTGAAGCAGTGAACCGCCGGATCGTTCTGGCGGCCCGCCCCAACGGCGCGCCAACGCCTTCCGATTTCCGACTGGAGCGCACCGACGTGCCCACGCCAGCCGAAGGTGAGGTGCTGCTGCGCACGCTTTACCTTTCGCTGGATCCCTACATGCGCAACCTGATGGAGGCCGTCGCGCCGGTGTACGCGCAGTCGATTCCGCTGGGCGGCACGCTCGTCGGAGGCACGGTGAGCCGCGTGGTCGAGTCGCGGCATGCGCGCTTCCGCGCCGGCGATCTGGTGCTGGCCAATGCCGGTTGGCAGGACTACGCGGTGTCCGATGGCGCCGACCTGATGCCCCTGGGCGACCTCGATCCGCCCTCGCAGGCGCTGGGCCTGCTGGGCATGCCGGCGTTCACCGCCTATGTGGGGCTGCTGGACGTCGGCCAGCCGCAGCCTGGTGAAACGGTGGTCGTGGCGGCCGCGACCGGCGCCGTGGGTTCCGTGGTGGGGCAGCTGGCCAGGCTGCGGGGCGCACGTGCGGTGGGCATCGCCGGTGGCAGGGAGAAGTGCCGCTACGCCGTCGAGGAGCTGGGTTTCGATGCCTGCCTTGACCGGCACGATCCGCACTTCGCCGAACAGCTGGCCGCGGCCTGCCCGGACGGCATCGATGTCTATTTCGAGAACGTCGGCGGTGCGGTGCTGGAGGCGGTGCTGCCCCTGCTCAAGGTCGGCGCGCGCGTGCCGGTGATCGGCTTCATCGCCCACTACAACGACAAGGACCTGCCGCCGGGCCCGAACCGGCTGCCGCTGCTGCTTTCGGCCGTGCTGCAGAAACGCGTGCGGATGCAGGGCGTGATCATCCTCGACCACTATGCCGACCGGTTCGAGGCCTTCCGGCGCGACATGGGCGAATGGGCGGCCGCCGGCCGCGTAAAGCTGCGCGAGGAACGCATCGATGGGCTGGAGAACGCACCGGAGGCCCTGATCGGGCTGCTGGCGGGGTGGAACTTCGGCAAGGTGGTCGTGCGGGTTTCAGGCGCCTGAGGAAAGGCCGGCGCCAAGCGCGGCGGCGAAGCGGTCGGCGGCGCCGGGGCCGTAGGGCAGGAAGACCGAGGGCTCCGTCAGCTCCAGCTCCAGCAGCTGCGGGCCCTCGGCTGAGGGCAGCAGGTCGACGCGGGCGTAGACCGGCATGCCGAAGGGCAGGGCAGCCAGCACCTTCGCGGCCACGTCGTGCTCGGCGGCGGAGGGCGTGCGCGACTGGATCTTCTCCGCGGACAGCGCCGCGCCCGGCGGCTGGCCGCGACGGAGCAGGGGCGCCTTGCGGATGGCGTGGCTGAACTGGCCGCCGAAATACAGCAGGGCGGTTTCGCCCTGCTCGTCCACCGCGCGCAGGTAGGGCTGCACCAGCACATGGCGTCCGGCATCCAGCAGCCGCCGTGCGTGCGCGACGGCGGCCTCGCGGTCCGCCCGCAGGTAACGCCGGGCATCCCGCGAACCGGCGCCGACCGTGGGCTTGACCACGAACTCGTCGTGGTCGGGCAGGGCGGCCGGGTCGTCGCCGGGCGCCAGGAAAAAACTTTCGATCACCGGCACGCCGCGCGACGCCAGTTCGCCCAGGTAGCGCTTGTCGGTGTTCCAGCG
>CBFGOZ010000238.1:0-3419 GCA_965650505.1 uncultured Arenimonas sp. | reverse complement strand
GTTCATCGGCGGCCGAGCTTGTCCTTCTTGCGCTTGTGCGCGGCGGTCTTGAGCAGCGCCTCCTCGGCGCGGCGCGCGGCCTGGGTGACCGCGGCCACCTCGAGCTCGCCGCGCAGCTTCAGGTAGTGCAGGAAACGCGCCTCGTCCAGCGTGCCGTCCTCGATGGCGGCGTGCACCGCGCAGCCGGGCTCGTTGCCGTGCACGCAGTCGCGGAAGCGGCAGTCGGCGGCCAGGGCCTCGATGTCCTCGAAGGCGTCGACGATGTCCTCGTCGCCGCTCAGCTTCACCTCGCGCATGCCCGGCGTGTCGATCAGGCAGCCGCCCTGGGGCAGCGGCATCAGCACGCGGCTGGTGGTGGTGTGGCGGCCGCGCGAGTCGTTGGCGCGCACCGCATTGGTCTTCATCTTCTCGCGGCCCAGCAGCGTGTTGGTGAGCGTGGACTTGCCCGCGCCCGAGCTGCCGACCAGCACCACGGTGCGGCCGGGGCCCAGGTAGGGCGCCAGCTGCGCGACCGAGGCCTTGTCCTTGGCGTTGACCGCGTGGATCGGCACGCCGCTTTCCTCCACTTCGACCAGCAGGTCGATGCAGTCCTGCACGATCTCGCACTCGTCGGCCTTGGTCAGCACCAGCACCGGTTCGGCGCCGCTGGCGCGGATCAGCACCAGGTAGCGTTCGATGCGGCGCGGGTTGAAGTCCTGGTCCAGGCCGACGACCACCAGCACGTGGTCCACGTTCGCGGCGATCAGCTGCTGCCGGTGGTGTTCGCCGGCGGCGCCGCGCTTGAGGATGGAGCGGCGCGGCAGCATGGCCAGGATGTTCTTGCCGGCGGCGTCCAGCGTGACCCAGTCGCCGACCGCGGCGCGCTGTTCGGGCGGGAAACGCGGCCGCGTCCAGGGCAGGGGCGGCTGCACCTTCAGGGCTTCGTCGGCGCGGGTGGCGACGTCGTAGGCGCTGCGGTGCTGGCCGACGACGCGGGCCAGGGTGGCGCCCTCGGCGGCGGCCAGGGCCTCGCGCCAGGCGTCGTCGTCGGGCCAGCCGATGGCGCGCAGGCGGTCGAGGGCTTCGGGAGTGGGCAACATTGCCCCGGATGATAGCGCCCCGCCTGCACGCCCCGCTCACCGGCGACGGGCCAGTCTGGCGCCATGAACCGATTCGGCGCGATCGTGCTGGTGCTGGCCGGCCTGGGCTTCCTGGGCTTCGGGGTCGCGATCGTGGCGGCGCCGGCGACGGTGCTGGCCCCGGTCGGCATCTTCGGCTCGGCGGCCGGGCTGGTGGAGCTGCGGGCCTTCTACGGCGGGCTGGAGCTGGGGCTGGCGGCCTTCCTGCTGGCCTGTGCGGCGCGGCCGGCCTGGCGCGAACCGGGGCTGTGGCTGGTGGCCCTGTCCAACGGCGGCATCGCGGCCGCCCGGCTGCTCGGCATCGGCATCAGCGGGGAGTTCACCGGGTTTTTCGCCGGGGCTTTGGTCTGGGAGATCGGCTTCACCCTGGCGGCGATCGTGGCCCAGCGGCGAAAAACCGGCTGAAAGCGCGTCAAAGTTCCGTTAATCTCGGGCCAGTCCCCTGGTCCGAGCCGTCCGCGACATGTCCCACAGCCCCCTGCCGACCCGCGAAAGCCTGCGCGAGGTCCGTTATGACATCCGCGGCGAACTGTCCCGCCGCGCCCGCGAGCTGGAGGGCCAGGGCCGGCAGCTGATCCGCCTGAACATCGGCAACCCCGGCGCCTTCGGTTTCCGCGCCCCGGAGCACCTGCAGGCCGCGATCGCCGGCAACGTGCACGACTCCGATCCCTACACCCATCAACAGGGCCTGCCGCTGGCGCGCGAGGCCATCGCCGAGTTCCACCGCCACCGCGGCACCCCCAACGCCACCGCCGAGCGCGTGTTCGTCGGCAACGGCGTCAGCGAACTGATCGACATCTCGCTGCGCGCCCTGCTCAACCCCGGCGAGGAAGTGCTGCTGCCCTCGCCCGACTACCCGCTGTGGAGCGCCGCCACCATCCTCAACCAGGGCCGGCCGGTGTATTACCGCTGCGCGCCGGAAAACGGCTTCCTGCCCGATCCGGACCAGGTCGAAAAGCTGATCACCCCGCGCACCCGCGTGCTGGTGGTGATCAACCCGAACAACCCGACCGGCGCGAACTATCCGCGCGAGCTGCTGGAGAAGCTGGTCGCGATCGCCGCGAAGCACAAGCTGCTGCTGATGGCCGACGAGATCTACGACGGCATCCTCTACGACGAGGCGCAGTTCACTCCGCTGGCGCCGCTGGCCGGCGACGTGCCCTGCCTGAGCTTCGGCGGCCTGTCCAAGGTCTGGCGCGCCTGTGGCTGGCGCGTGGGCTGGGCGGTGCTGTCGGGCGACCCGGTGCGGGTGGGCGACTACCACCACGCCATGGACCTGCTGAGCGCGCTGCGCCTGTGCGCCAACGTGCCGGCGCAGTTCGCGGTGCCGGCGGCGCTGACCGGCCCGGAAACCATCCGCGGGCTCACCGGCCCCGGCGGCCGGCTGCACGAGTCGCGCCGCGCGGTGGTCGAATGCTGCGCGGCCAGCGAACACCTCGACCTGGTCGCGCCGGCCGGCGCACTGTACGCCTTCCCGCGCGTGGTCGGCGACGCCGCGAAGGGCTTCGACGACCAGGCCTTCGCGCTGGAGCTGCTGGAAACCGAGGACGTGCTGGTGGTGCCGGGCAGCGGCTTCAACGTGCCCGATTCGCGCCACTTCCGGGTGACCCTGCTGCCGGACGCGGCGCTGATCCGCGAGGTCTTCGCCCGCATCGAACGCACGCTGGGCCGCCACGCGGCGCAGGCGCGTTCGCGCCACGTGGCCTGAGCCATCGCCGCGCGCGTGCCGAGTTACCTGGCGCTGGGGGATTCCTACACCATCGGCGAGTCGGTGCCGTCCGGCGCGCGCTGGCCGATGCAGCTGGCCGACGCGCTGCGCGATCGCGGCGTGCGCATCGCCGATCCGCGGATCATCGCCACCACGGGCTGGACCACGGACGAGCTGTCGGCGGCGATGGACGCGGCCGAACCACTGGGCACCTTCGGTCTGGTGTCGCTGCTGATCGGGGTCAACAACCAATACCGCGGCCGTGACGTGGAGAACTACCGCGGCGAGTTCGCGGCGCTGCTCGAACGTGCGATCGCGCTGGCCGGCGGGCGCGCGGACCGGGTGCTGGTGCTGTCGATCCCGGACTGGGGGGTGACACCCTTCGGCCAGGGCAGTGGCCGCGACACGGCACAGATCGCGCGGGAGCTCGACGCCTACAACGCCACCGCGGCGGAAGAATGCGCGGCGCGCGGCGTCGCTTTCGTCGACATCACACCGGTCAGTCGTTCGCTGGGCGCGCTGCCCGACCGCATCGCCGACGACGGCCTGCACCCCTCGCCGCTCGCCTACGCCGACTGGACCGCCCTCGCCCT
>CBFGOZ010000237.1:0-3430 GCA_965650505.1 uncultured Arenimonas sp. | reverse complement strand
CACGAAGGCAAGCTGCAGGTCGAACTGGCCCAGCTCAAGCACTGGGCCACGCGCCTGGTGCGCGGCTGGACCCACCTGGAGCGCCAGCGCGGCGGCGCCATCGGCCTGCGCGGCCCGGGCGAGACCCAGCTCGAGCTCGACAAGCGCATGCTGCAGAAGAAGCTCGAATCGCTGCAGGCGCGGCTGGACAAGGTCGAGGTGCAGCGCACCCAGATGCGCCGCGCGCGCATCCGCAACGAGGTGCCGCGCGTGGCCCTGGTCGGCTACACCAATGCCGGCAAGTCGACGCTGTTCAATGCGCTGACGGGCTCGGGCGTGTACGCCGACGACCGCCTGTTCGCCACGCTGGACCCGACCGTGCGCCGGGTCGACGGCGTCGCGCCGCTGGTGCTGTCCGACACGGTGGGTTTCGTGCGCGACCTGCCGCACGAGCTGATCGCGGCCTTCCGCTCGACCCTGGCCGAGGCGCGCGAGGCCGACCTGCTGCTGCACGTCATCGACGCCGCCGACGAAATGCGCGACGAGCGCATCGGCCAGGTCGACAAGGTGCTGGAGGAAATCGGCGCCGGCGACATCCCGCAGGTGCTGGTGTTCAACAAGATCGACCGGATCGAGGGCGCCACGCCGCGCCTGGACCCGGAGGCCGGCGGCCGCGAACGGATCTGGCTGTCGGCCCGCGACGGGCTGGGCCTGGACCTGCTGCGCGACCTGCTGATCCGCCGCTTCGCCGAGCGCCGCTTCACCGGCGAACTGCACCTGGCGGCCGACCACGGCCGGCTGCGGGCGCGGCTGCATGCCGCCGGTGCCGTCCGGTCCGAACAGGCGGAGGAGACCGGCTGGCGTCTCGTGCTTGATCTGCCGTGGGCCGCCGCGGAGCGCCTGGCGGCCGAACCGGGCGGCCATCCGCTTCACGCCCTCTTGCTTGTGGCCCCCGGCGCCCCTACCTACAATCCCGACACTGACTAAAGCGCGCTTTCCCCGATCCTGGCCCCTGCCAGGGCAACGGCCCCGGCGGCGCGCGACGGAGCAAGCATGGCCTGGAACCAGCCTGGAAAAGGCAACCAAGATCCCTGGAAGGGCAAGGACCCCGGCAACGAGGTCGAAGCCTTCCTCAACCGACTCAAGGGCATGTTCGGCGGCGGTTCCGGCGGCGGGCGCGGCAGCGCCGCGGCCAATGGCTTCAACCCGCTGCCCTGGGTGCTGGGTCTGGTCGTCATCTGGGTGCTGTTCAACAGCTTCAAGCTGATCGACGAACGCCAGCGCGGCGTCGTGCTGCGTTTCGGCGAGTTCAACCGCATCATGACCCCGGGTCCGAACTTCAAGTGGCCGTGGCCGGTCGAGTCGGTGACGATCGTGGACGCCACCGCCGTGGTCGAAGTGACCGACCAGGTGCGCGTGCTGACCAAGGACGAGAACCTGATCGACATCAAGTTCAACGCCCAGTACCGCCGCGACAACCCGCGCCTGTTCCTGTTCGGCTCGGTGAACCCGGAGCAGACCCTCAAGGACGCCGCCGAAAGCGCCGTGCGCGAGGTCGTGGGTCGCAGCACCATGGACACCGTTCTGTTCGACCGCGCCGCGCTGGTGATCGCCTCGCAGGAGCGCCTGCAGGAGTCCCTGGACTTCTACCAGACCGGCCTGACCGTCGTGAACTTCAACCTGCAGGACGCGCGTCCGCCGGAAGAGGTGAAGGAAGCCTTCGACGACGCCATCAGCGCCCGCGAAGACAAGAACCGCATCGAGAACGAGGCCCGTGCCTACGCCAGCAAGGTGCTGCCCGAGGCCCGCGGCGTGGCCGCGCGCCTGCGCACCGAGGCCGAGGGTTACCGGGTCGCGGCGATCGCCCGCGCCGAGGGCGACGCGCAGCGCTTCAGCCTGCTCGCGGCCGAATACCGCCAGGCGCCCGAGGTCACCCGCAAGCGCCTCTACCTGGAAACCATGCAGCAGGTGCTGGCCGGCAACCCGAAGGTGATCGGCGGCAACGACAACATCCTTTACCTGCCGATCGGCGGCAATGCCGCCCGCACCGGTGCGCCGGCCGAGGCCCCGGTGATCCGCCTGCCGGCCACCCAGGCCGCGCCGGCCACGCCCGCCGATGCCACCCCCGAGCGCGATCCCCGCGCCGACCGCCGCCAGGGAGGCCGCTGACATGCGCAGCTTCACCGTCATCCTGTTCCTCGCCATCGCCGGCCTGCTGGCCGCGATGGGTTCGGTGTTCGTGGTCAGCGAAAGCCAGACCGCGATCGTGCTCAACCTCGGCCGCGTGGTCCGCAGCGACCTCGAGCCCGGCCTGCACTTCAAGTGGCCGCTGGTGGAGGAGGTGCGCCGCTTCGACCAGCGCATCCTCTCGCTGGACGACGCCCCGGAACGCTACCTGACCTCCGAGAAGAAGGACGTCAGCGTCGATTTCTTCGTCAAGTGGAAGATCGACGACGTGGCGACCTACTACCGCGCCGCCAACGGCGGCAACGAAGAGGCCGCGCGCCAGCGCCTGACCCCGATCGTCAAGAACGCCCTGCGCAACGAGATCAACCAGCGCACGCTGCAGGAGGTCGTTTCCGCCGGCCGCGCCGAGCTGTCCGGCAACTTCCTCGAGGCGGTCAACCGCGGCGCCAAGTCGCTGGGCATCCAGGTGGTCGACGTGCGCATCAAGCGCATCAACCTGCCGGACGACAGCAACATCCTGCGCACGGTCTACTCGCGCATGAGCACCGAGCGCACCCAGGTCGCCAACCAGCTGCGCGCCGAGGGCGTGGAGCAGAGCGAGACCATCCGCTCCGAGGCCGACCGCCAGCGCCAGGTGACCATCGCCGAGGCCGAGCGCGACGCCCAGAAGCTGCGGGGCGAAGGCGATGCCCGCGCGTCCGAGATCTATGCCCAGGCCTACGGCCAGGACGCGGAGTTCTACGCCTTCTACCGCAGCCTCGAGGCCTACCGTAATTCGATGGCCGATGGCCAGACGGTGATGGTGCTCGACCCGGATTCGGAGTTCCTGCGCTACTTCGGCAACGACAAGCGCTGAGCCGGGCGCGATGTCCGACCTCTGGGCCGCGCTCTGCCTGGTCCTGGTGATCGAGGGCCTGCTGCTGTTCGCGGCGCCGGCCGCCTGGAAGCAGGCGGTCCGCCAGCTGCTCGAGCAGCCCGACCGGGCGCTGCGCGTCGCCGGCGGCGTGATGATGGCCGCCGGCCTGCTGGTGCTTTACTGGATCCGGGCCTGAGCCCGGTCCGGCGGGCCGCCGGGGCGGGCCAGGGCTGGCCCCGGCCGGTCAAACCGAGGATAATTTCGCAAAGCCGGGGCGACCTCCGGCTTTTTCCATGTCTGGGGCCCGAGCTGCCCCGGTGGCCGTCGCCCCATCCGCGGAATTCTCTTTTGGAGTCAGGGTCATGGGTCAGTCGGTCGTGGTGCTGGGCGCGCAGTGGGGTGACGAGG
>CBFGOZ010000236.1:0-3455 GCA_965650505.1 uncultured Arenimonas sp. | reverse complement strand
ACCTTCCTGATCATCACGCTCGGCAAGTCGCTGGCGGCCTTCGTGATCGTGCGCGCCTTCGGCCACCCCAACAGCACGGCGCTGACGATCTCGGCCAGCCTGGCGCAGATCGGCGAGTTCTCTTTCATCCTCGCCGGCCTGGGCGTATCGCTCGCCATCCTGCCCGAGGACGGCCGCGACCTGGTGCTGGCCGGCGCCCTGCTGTCGATCATCGCCAATCCGCTGATCTTCGCCGTGCTCGACCAGTGGCAGGCGGGCCAGGCGAAAGCGACGGCGGACGCTGCGCCGCAGCCCACGCCGCCGGTGGACATCGGACCGGCGCGCCCCACCGGGGCCCACGCCATCCTGGTCGGTTATGGCCGGGTCGGCCACGAGATCGCCAAGCTGCTGCGCGACCGCCAGGTGCCGCTGGTGGTGATCGACGACGACATGGACCTGGTGCAGAAGGCGCGTGCGGCCGGTTTCCCGGCGATCCGAGGCAATGCGGCCGCGCACCGCGTGCTCGACGAAGCCCACCCCGCCAGCGCCCTGCTGGCGGTGCTGGCGATCCCGCAGGCGCTGGAGGCCGGCGAGGTGGTGGCCCGGCTGCGGGCGCTCAACCCCGGGCTGACCATCCTGGCGCGCGCGCACAGCGACCGCGAGGTGAAGCACCTGCTGGCCCACGGCGCCGACGGGGCCGTGCTGGCCGAAAAGGAGCTGGCCCACAGCATGGCCGAAATGGCGCTGTCGGCGCCGCCGTTCCGCAGGCCGCGACCGGCCTGATCCGCCGGCGCCGGCCGGTTCATCAGCCCATCACCAAGGGTGATGTGGCCTGCTTCGGCCAAGCGTGGTAGACAAGGCCTGCCACCCACCGCAGGAGTGCCCGACCATGCGTCCGACCCCGCTCGCCCTCGCGCTGTTTGCCGCCCTCGCCAGCCCGCTGGCCCTGGCCCAGGCGCCCGCCGACGAACCCACCGATGACGACACCACCATGCTCGACTCGGTGATCGTCACCGGCACCCGGGTGCAGGACCGCACCGTGGCCGAGTCGCTGGCGCCGATCGACATCCTGACCGGCGAAGCGCTGCAGGCCACCGGCACCATCGAGCTGGCGACCGCGCTGTCGCGCACCCTGCCCTCGCTGAACTTCCCGCGCCCGGCGATCAACGACGGCACCGACACCGTGCGTCCGGCCCAGATCCGCGGCCTGTCGCCGGACCACGTGCTGGTGCTGGTGAACGGCAAGCGCTACCACTCCGGCGCCCTGGTGAACGTCAACGGCTCGCAGGGCCGCAGCTCGTCGCCGGTGGACCTGAACTCGATACCGATCGCGGCGATCGAGCGGGTGGAAGTGCTGCGCGACGGTGCCTCGGCCCAGTACGGCTCGGATGCCATCGCCGGCGTGATCAACATCGTGCTCAAGGGCAGCGACTCCGGCGGCAGCGTGGCCGCGCGCGCGGGCCAGTACAGCGCCGGCGACGGCCAGCAGCACCAGCTCGGCGCCGACGCCGGCTTCGGGCTCGGCGACGGCTTCATCCACCTCGCCGCCCAGGCCGGCCACCAGGACCAGACCGACCGCGCCCGCCCCTTCATCGGCACGCCTTCGCCGACCTCGGCGCCGCTGGGCCGGGTCGTGCAGCGTTACGGCGACCCGGAGGTCGACTACCACTCGCTCACCGTCAACGCCGAGCTGCCGCTGGGCGAAGACAAGGCGCTTTACGCCACCGGCATCTACACCGAACGCGACGCGCTTTCGAACGGCTTCTTCCGCCCTGCCGGCGACGCCCGCAACATCCCTTCCATCTACCCGGACGGCTTCCTGCCGCAGATCAACAACGTCTCCACCGACTACCACGGCGGCATCGGCTTCAAGGCCACCACGGCGGGCGGCACCCGGATCGACATCAGCTACACGCACGGCTCCAACGAGCTGAGCTTCGACATCCTCAACACCCTCAACCGCAGCCTCGGACCGACGTCGCCGACGCAGTTCTACGCCGGCGCCCTCGAGATCGAGCAGGACGTGCTGAACGTCGACCTGAGCACGCCGCTGGACTGGGGCATGGACTACCCGGTGACCTTCTCCTACGGCGCCGAATACCGCGAGGACCGCTTCACCCAGTCGCCGGGCGAACCCGACTCCTATGCCCTGGGCAGCTTCGCGGCGTTGCCCGGCGCCCAGGTGTTCCCGGGCTTCAAGCCCACCGACGGCGGCGAGTTCGACCGCCACAACGTCTCGGTCTACGCCGGCCTGGAGGGCGACCTGAGCGAAAAGTTCAGCATGGGCCTGGCCGCCCGCTACGAGGACTACAGCGATTTCGGCACCAGCACCAACTGGAAGCTGTCGTCCCGCTACGCCTTCTCCGAGGCCGTGGCCCTGCGCGCCACGGCGTCCACCGGCTTCCGGGCGCCGTCGCTGCAGCAACAGTACTTCCAGTCCACCGCCACCAACTTCATCGGCGGCGTGCCCTTCGACATCGTCACCTTCCGCGTCAACAACCCGGCCGCCATCGCCCTGGGCGCCGAGCCGCTGCGCGCCGAGGAGTCGACCAACTTCAG
Source organism: uncultured Arenimonas sp. (assembly GCA_965650505.1). GTDB lineage: Bacteria > Pseudomonadota > Gammaproteobacteria > Xanthomonadales > Xanthomonadaceae > Arenimonas. Next base: position 917 of record CBFGOZ010000236.1, on the reverse strand, counting down.
CCTGGGCCTGGTGCTGCAGCCGGCGGACGCGCTCTACATCACCATCGACGCCTACCAGATCGAGGTCGAGGACCGCATCACGCTGTCGGAGAACCTGACCAGCACCGCGGTGCGCAACTACCTCAACGCCAACGGCTTCCCCGGCGTCGGCGGCGGCCGCTATTTCACCAATGCCATCGACACCACCACCCGCGGCCTCGACATCATCGGCACCTACCGCTGGGACCTGGACAACGGCGCCTTCGACCTGACGGTCGGCCTGAACCTCAACAAGACCGAGATCGACCGCATCGCGGCCAACCCGCCGGCGCTGAGCCTGATCGACCCGACCGCGGTGCGTTTCGGCCGGGTCGAGCTCGGCCGCTTCGAGGTCGGCGCGCCGCGCGACAAGCTGCAGATCGGCGGCCTCTGGCAGGTGGGCAACTTCGAGTTCGGCGCCACCAGCACCCGCTACGGCGAGATCACGGTGCTCAATGCCGATCCCAGCCGCGACCAGACCTTCAGCGCCGAGTGGACGCTCGACCTGTCGGTGGCCTACACCCTGGACCAGTGGAAGTTCACCCTGGGTGGCGACAACGTGTTCGACAACTATCCGGACGAGGTGCTGTTCGCCAACTCGACCTTCGGCCAGCTGCCCTACAGCGGCAGCGCGCCCTTCGGCTTCAACGGCTCCTACCTGTACTTCAACGTCGGCTACCAGTGGTGACGCGTCCGTCGCGATGACCTGGCGCAGCGGGCCCGGATTTCCGGGCCCGCTGTCTTTCGGGCGCCGGCCGCCGGTCGTTCGCGCCGCCTCAGAACAGCTCGCCCTGCGGCGCGCCTGCCGGTGGCACCGGCCCGTCGTCCCGGGCGGCGCGGCGCCCCCGGGCCGGCGGCCGCGCCCGGCTGCCGTGTTTTTCGAACACCCGCCGGCTCTC
>CBFGOZ010000235.1:0-3497 GCA_965650505.1 uncultured Arenimonas sp. | reverse complement strand
GGCCGCTCGTCCTCGGCCAGCGCGCTGCGCAGGAAACCGCCGGCTTCGGCGATGTTGCTGGCGCCGGGTCCGGTGCGGCCCATCAGGTAATAGCGGAAGGCCACGGCGGCGTCGCTGAGCTGGTCGTAGCTCAGGCCCTGGGTGCAGCGCTGCAGGGTGCAGATGTCGAGATGGTCGTGCAGGTTGCCGCCGACGCCGGGAAGGTCGGCCACGACCTCGATGCCGTGCTGGCGCAGGTGGGCGGCCGGACCGATGCCCGACAGCATCAGCAGCTGCGGTGAATTGATCGCGCCGCCGCACAGGATGACCTCGCGCGCCGCGCCTTCGCAGTAGGCACCCTTGCCCGACACCGAATACACCACGCCGTTGGCGCGGCCCTGTTCGAACGTGATGCGGTTGGCGGTGGCACGGGTGACCACCGTCAGGTTCGGGCGCTTGCGGACCGGCTTCAGGTAGGCCTCGGCGCTGGAGCTGCGGGCACCGTTGCGCGTCGTCGTCTGGTACCAGCCGAAGCCGTCCTGGCGGGCGCCGTTGAAATCGTCGCTGGCGGCATGGCCGGCCTGGCGCGCGGCTTCGACGAAGGCTTCGGACAGCGGGTTCCTGTGGCGCGGATCGGAAACGCCCAGCGGGCCGTCGCCGCCGTGGAATTCGCTGCCGCCGCGTTCATTGCCCTCGCTGCGCTTGAAGTAGGGCAGCACATTGTCCCAATGCCAGCCCTCGGCGCCCATCCGGGCCCATTCGTCGTAGTCGCGGGCGTGGCCGCGGATGTAGCACATGGCGTTGATCGAGCTGGAGCCGCCCAGCACCTTGCCGCGCGGCCACCACAGCAGGCGGCCGTCGAGCTGCGGCTCGGGCGCGGTGCTGTAGTCCCAGTTCACGCCCTTCTTGCCGACCAGCTTGGCCAGGCCCGCGGGCATGTGGATGAAGGGATGCCAGTCGCTGGGGCCGGCCTCGAGCAGCAGGACGCGGCAGTCCGGGTCCTCGCTGAGGCGGTTGGCCATCACGCAGCCCGCGGAGCCCGCACCCACGATGATGTAGTCGTACACGCGTTTTTCTTCTTTCGAGGTCGGGCCGAGGCTAGGCCCCCGTTCTAGAGCAAACACTCGGGGCACCGGTACAGTATTGCCAACTGGGACGGGGTTCACTAACCAACGCAGCGTTGCCCGGCCCGGGCTGGCGGGGTGGGGCGGGGTTGGCTATCGTGCCGGCACTCCAAAGGGATACCGGATGACCCAGGGCAAGGACACCGCCGGCCGCTTCGACCACCTGCGCGGCGCGCTGCGGGAGTTCCCGCCGCTCATCTGGTCCTTCCTGTACTTCTTCTTTCTGCTGACCGGCTATTACGTGCTGCGGCCAGTGCGCGACGCGATGGGCGCCTCGGCCGACGTGGAGGCGGTGTTTCCGCTGGCTTTGGTCGACTGGGCGGCGGCGCGCGGCTGGGCCCTCGGCGAGCTTACGATCCAGCTGCTGTTCACCGGCACCTTCATCGCCATGGTCCTGCTGCAGCCGGCCTACGGTGCCCTGGTCAGCCGTTATCCGCGCCGGGTGTTCCTGCCGGTGCTGTACGCGATCTTCATCGCCTGCCTGTTCGGGTTCTACCTGATCTTCGACCAGGAACTTCCCGGGCGGGGCGCGATCTTCTTCATCTGGGTGGCGGTGTTCAACCTGTTCGCGGTGTCGGTGTTCTGGTCGTTCATGGCCGACATCTACAGCGACATCGAGGCGCGCCGGCTCTACGGCTTCATCGCCGCGGGCGGCACCGCCGGCGGCTTCCTGGGGCCGCTGATCACCCGCGCCCTGGTCAACCAGATCGGCGTGCCCAACCTGCTGCTGGTGTCGGCCAGCCTGTTGGCGATCTGCGTGTTCTGCATCCTGCGGCTGGGTCGCTGGGCCCGGTTGCGCGAGCAGAGCCGCGGCCAGCGCAGCGCCGAGCAGGCCATGGGCGGCAGCGTGCTGGCCGGCCTGCGCCTGCTGCGCGACGAGCCGCTGCTGCGGGCGATGGCGGTGCTGATGTTCTTCGGGGTCGGCGTCGGCACCCTGCTTTACAACGAGCAGGCCGCGATCGCCCGTGCCTTCTATCCCGGCGACGAGGCCCGCACGGCGTATTACGCCAACATCGACCTGGCGATCAACCTCGTCACCATCCTGGTACAGGTGTTCCTGACCCGGCCGCTGCTGGTGCGCTATGGCGTGGGGCCGGTGCTGATGATCCCCGCGGTCGCCATCCTGCTCGGGTTCGCGGCGCTGACGGCGTCGCCGCTGCCGCTGCTGGTGGCGATGGTGCAGGTGGCGACGCGCGCCGGCGAGTTCTCGCTGTCCAAACCGGCGCGGGAGACCATCTACACCCGCGTCGACCGCGAAACCCGCTACAAGGGCAAGGCGGTGATCGACACCGCGGTATACCGATTCGGCGACCTGTTCTACGCCTGGCTGCACAAGTTCCTGGCCCTGTTCGGGTCCACGGTGGTGTTCGGTACCGGCCTGCTGGTGGCCGCGGGACTGACCTTCGGGGCCTGGCGCCTGATCCGCGAGCAGGCGCGCCTGCCCGCCGACCCGCGCTGATCCGCCGCTCCGGCGCCCGGTCCGGGCGCCGCCTTCTCATGCCGCGAACACGGCCACGCCCGGCTGGCGTTACCCTGTGCGCCTGTCATCCCGGGGAGTCCGCCGCATGAAAGTGAAAGCCGCCGTCGCGCACAAAGCGGGTGCGCCGCTGAGCATCGAAACCGTCGACCTGGAGGGCCCGCGCTTCGGCGAGGTGCTGGTCGAGATCAAGGCCACCGGCGTCTGCCACACTGACGAGTTCACGCTGTCGGGTGCCGATCCCGAAGGCCTGTTCCCGGCGATCCTCGGCCACGAGGGCGCCGGCGTCGTCGTTGATGTCGGCCCGGGCGTGACCACGCTGAAAAAGGGCGACCACGTCATCCCGCTCTACACGCCCGAGTGCCGGCAGTGCGAGTACTGCCTCAACCCCAAGACCAACCTCTGCCAGGCCATCCGAAGCACGCAGGGTCAGGGCCTGATGCCCGACGGCAGCAGCCGGTTCTCGCTCGATGGCCGGCCGGTGCTGCACTACATGGGCACGTCCACGTTCGCGAACTACACCGTGGTGCCGGAGATCGCGCTGGCGAAGATCCGCGAGGACGCGCCCTTCGACAAGGTCTGCTACATCGGCTGCGGCGTCACCACCGGCATCGGTGCGGTCATCTACACCGCGAAGGCGGAGGTCGGCTGCAAGGCGGTGGTGTTCGGCCTCGGCGGCATCGGCCTGAACGTGATCCAGGGCCTGCGCCTGGCCGGTGCCGACATGATCGTCGGCGTGGACCTCAATCCCGCCCGCGAAACGATGGCGCGCAAGTTCGGCATGACGCATTTCGTCAACCCGGCGGAGGTGGAAGGCGACCTGGTGCCCTACCTCGTCTCGCTGACCAAGGGCGGCGCCGACTACACCTTCGAATGCATCGGCAACGTCAAGGTGATGCGCCAGGCGCTGGAGTGCG
>CBFGOZ010000234.1:0-3526 GCA_965650505.1 uncultured Arenimonas sp. | reverse complement strand
GCCGCCGGCGACCGCGCCGGCCACGGTGGCGGCCTTGCGGCCGTCGCCCTTGCCGACCTGGTTGCCCAAGGCCGCGCCGACGATGGCGCCGATCACGGTGCCGCCGGTGGTCTTGCCGGACTGGCGGTATTCGGTGTCGCTGCAGCGCTCCTCAGGGACCCGGGTGCGCACGGTCTCGAAGACCTCGTCCGCCCGCAGCACCTGGGCGTAGCCGTAGCTGATGTTCTCCGGCACCGGGGCGTCGTAATAGGAGCTCTCGGGCTCGTAGGGATCCTGGCCGTACTGGGCCGCCGCCGGGCCGGCGACGAGCAGCAGGAACAGCGGCAGGAAACGGGTGGCAGCGGTCATGGAGGATCTCCGGCGGGGGCGGGCAGCGGCGCCTGGACCTCCCCGGTCCGACCCGGACCCGGGCCACGCGCTCATCTGACGCGGCGATTCAAACACCCAACGGCTGAACCCAAGCCTAAGATTTTCGTTAAGCGCGGCGGACGGGCTTGCTAGACTTCAGCTTTCCTCCCGATCCAAGCCATGGACCTGCGCCTCTACAACAACCTGCACCGGCAGCTCGAAACCTTCGAGCCCCGCGACCCGAACCGGGTGACGATGTACGTCTGCGGCCCCACCGTCTACAACTACGTGCACATCGGCAACGTCCGCCCGCCGGTGGTGTTCGGCGTGCTGGCCAACCTGCTGCGGCGGCGCTATCCGAAGCTGGTCTACGCCCGCAACATCACCGACGTGGACGACAAGATCAACGCCGCCGCCCGCGAGCGCGGCGTGCCGATCGGCGAGATCACGGGCAAGTACACCCAGGCCTACTTCGACGACCTCGCCCGCCTGGGCGTCGCCCCGGCCGACGTGACTCCGCACGCCACCGCCCACATCGGCCACATCATCGCGATGATCGAGCGCCTGATCGACAGCGGCCACGCCTACGTCGCCGAAGGCCATGCGCTGTTCTCGGTCGCCAGCTTCCCCGACTACGGCAAGCTCTCGCGCCGCGACCCGGAGGAAATGCTGGCCGGCGCCCGCGTCGAAGTGGCGCCCTACAAGCGCGACCCGGGCGACTTCGTGCTCTGGAAGCCGTCCACGCCCGACCTGCCCGGCTGGCCCTCGCCCTGGGGCATCGGCCGCCCGGGGTGGCACATCGAGTGCTCGGCCATGGCCGAGGCCCACCTGGGCGACACCATCGACATCCACGGCGGCGGCGTCGACCTGCAGTTCCCGCACCACGAGAACGAGATCGCCCAGAGCACCTGCGCCCACGGCGGCGAAGTGTTCGCACGCTACTGGCTGCACAACGGCATGCTGACCTTCGATGGCGCCAAGATGAGCAAGTCGGTGGGCAACGTGTCCCTGGTGCACGACCTGCTCGACCAGCACCCGCCCGAGGCCCTGCGCTACGCCCTGCTTTCGGCCCACTACCGGCAGCCGCTGGACTGGTCTGACAACCTGATCGAACAAAGCGTGCGCACGCTGGACCGGCTGTACGGGACGCTGCGCGACCTGGCCGACGTGCCGGTGATCGCGCCGATCGTGCCGGTGGCCGTCGAGGCCGCGTTGTGCGACGACCTAAATACCCCGGCCGCCCTGGCCGAACTGGCCCGCATCGCCGGCGAGGCCCGCAAGGCCGAAGGCCCGCTGGTCCGGGCCAACCTCAAGGCCGAACTGCTGGGGGGCGGCGAACTGCTGGGCCTGCTGCAGCAGGATCCCGCCGCCTGGTTCAGCCGCGGCAGCGCCGAGGGCGACGACGCCCGCATCCAGGCCCTGGTGGACGAACGCAACGCCGCCAAGGCGGCGCGCGACTTCGCCCGTGCCGACGCCATCCGCAAGCAGCTGGCCGACGAGGGCGTCCTGCTTGAGGACACGGCGCAGGGCGTGCGCTGGAGGCGCGGCTGATGCGCCCGACCGAAGGCAGCGCCGCCGAAGCGCAGGCCGCCATCGCCGAGGAGTTCGGCTTCTTCGGCGACTGGTCCGAGCGCTACCAGTACCTGATCGACCTGGGCCGCAAGCTGCCGCCCTTCCCCGAGGCCGACAAGACCGAGGCCAACCGCCTGCACGGCTGCCAGTCGATGGTCTGGATCACCGCCTCGGGCGACGCGGCGGACCTGGAGTTCCACGCCATCAGCGACTCCAGCATCGTCTCGGGCCTGATCTACCTGGCCCTGCGGGTGTATTCCGGCCGCAGCGCCTCCGAGATCCTGGCCACGACACCCGACTACATCGCCGCCATCGGCCTGGCCAAACACCTTTCGCCGACCCGCAGCAACGGCCTGGCCTCGTTGCTGCAGTTCATCCAGGACACCGCCCGCCGGACCCTTGCACCCCAGGAGTAATCCGAATGCCGCTTGCCCGCCGCCTGATCGCGCTCAGCCTCGCCGCCGCCCTCGCCGGACCGGCGGCCACCCTGGCCGAGGCGCCGGACCGCGTGCCGACCCTGGCCGACATGCCTGCCAATCACCAGCGCCTGGCGCCGGTGGTGCAGCGCTTCCGGGCCGACCTGGCCAGCCTGCAGCGCGTGGCCGACGTCACCGCGGGGCCGCGCCGGGAAACCGCGCTGCGCGAGCTCTACACGGGCTGGCAGGGGCGCCTGGCCGAGATCGATCCCGCGGTCCTGGGCCTGGAGGACCGCATCGACCACGCCCTGCTGCGCCGCGACCTGGCCTACCGGATCGGGCAGCTGGACTTCGAGCGCGACCGCTATCGCCAGGCCGCGCCGCTGCTGCCGGAGGTGGATGCCCTGATCGCGCTGGCCGAGGCGCGCCGGGCCCTGGAGTATCCGGACCCGCGCGCCAGCGCCGAGGTGCTCGACCGCAGCCGCCGCGCCCTGGCCGACCTGCAGAAGCAGCTGGAGAAGGATCCGAAGGCGCTGGGCACCACGCCGATCGTCGCGCACCGCGCGGCGCGCCTGCTGGACGGCGTTCGCCGCGACCTGAAGGACTGGTACGGCTTCCACGCCGGTTACGACCCGCAGTTCGGCTGGTGGGCCAAACAGCCCTACGAAGCCCTGGACCAGCAGATGGACGCGTACGGCAAGCTGCTGCGCGACAAACTCGCGGGCGCCAACGACCCCGAGACCATCATCGGCGACCCGATCGGGCGCGAGGCGCTGGTCGCCGGCCTGCGCCATGAGCTGATCCCCTACTCGCCCGAACAACTGATGGACCTGGCCGAGCGCGAGCTGGCCTGGTGTCAGCGCGAGCTGGAGAAGGCCGCCGCCGAGATGGGCGCCAAGGACTGGCGGCAGGCCCTGGAGATCGTCAAGACCCGGCACCCGGCGCCGGGCGAACAGCCGAAGCTGGTGGTCGAACTGGCGGACGAGGCGATCGACTACCTGGTCGCCAACGACCTGGTCAGCGTGCCCGAGCTGGCCAAACGCGACTGGCGCATGACCATGCTCACGCCCGAGTACCAGCTGCAGGCGCCGTTTTTCCTCGGCGGCCAGGACGTGTGGGTGGCCTACCCCACCGACACCATGCCGCACGACAAGAAGCTGATGGCCCTGCGCGGCAACAACCGCCACTTC
>CBFGOZ010000233.1:0-3578 GCA_965650505.1 uncultured Arenimonas sp. | reverse complement strand
ACGAAGGCGTCGTTCACCGCGTACTGCTGCATGAAGTTGCTCATCACCACGTCGCCGGGATGGCGCAACGCGAACAGCAGGCGCGCCTTCGGGAACAGCGCCTGGATCAGGCCCGCGTGGATGCTGCGCAGCGGCAGCTTGTCCAGCACCACGTGGCTGCCGCCGGCACCGTGGCGGGCGATGGCCATGCGGTACATGCGGCGCAGCGCCTGGCGGTCGCCGGCGTCCATGCCGGCGATGGCCGGCGGGTAGCCGCCCGGCAGGCCCTCGATGGTGTGGATCAGCGGCTCCAGCGTCGGCTTCTCCTCGATCGAGTGCACGCCGGGGTGGCTGTCGAGGATGGTGTCGAGCAGGGTGGTGCCCGAACGCGGGAACCCGACCAGGAAACACAGGTCGGCGCCCAGGTCGCCGTCGTCCAGGCCGGCGTCGATGCCCGGCGCACCCTGGTCCAGCCAGGCCGAGATCTGCGCGACGCCGCGGAAGAAGGCGTCGCCGTCGACGCCGCGCCGGCGCACGCTCTGCGAGGCCAGCAGATTGCCCTGTTCGAAGGCGCGGAAGGCGGCCTCGTTCTGGTTGTTGCGGTCGAGCACCGTGCCCAGTTCATAGAAGTACTGCTGGCGCACGCGCTGGGGCAGGCGGGCGGGGTCCAGCCGGCGCAGCCGGGTCTCGGCGCCGAGCAGGTCGCCCTGGCGGCGCTCGAGCTTGGCGGCCTCGATGTTGAGCAGCGGATGGCCGGGCGCGCGGCTCAGGCCGGAGGTGACGGCATCACGGGCCTGCTCCAGCTGACTGGACATCTCGTGCACGCCGGCCAGTTCGGCCCAGGCGTCGGCGTCCTCCGGCTGCAGCGCCAGGGCCTTCTGCAGGGCCTGCAGCGCCGCCGCCGGTTCGGACAGTTCGTTCAGCAGCACGCCCAGGTAGTACCAGGCCGACTGGTTGTCGGGCGCCAGCTGCAGCGCGCGTTCATAGCGCTGGCGCGCCTTGCCCAGGTCGCCGGCCAGCTGCATGCACAGGCCGGCGTTGACCATGGCCTCGACGTCGTCGCGGTTGCGCTCGAGCAGGGCCTCGAAGCAGGCCAGCGCCGGATCGGGCTGCTCCAGCGCGAAGCGGGTGATGCCCAGGTTCAGGCGGGCGGAGCGGTAGCCGGGCGAGATCGACAGCGCCTGCTCGAAGGCCTCGCAGGCCCGCTCGAGCTGGCCACGGGCGCGCAGCGCGTGGCCCAGGTTGTGCCAGGCCTCGGGATAACGCGGGTCGGCGTGCACGGCGCGCTCGAAGGCCGAAAGCGCGGCGGGGGTCTGGCCCAGGTTGTGCAGGGCGCGGCCCAGGTGGTTGTGGGCCGGCGCCAGGGCCGGCGCCAGGGCGATCGCCTGCCGGCACAGGTCCACGGCACCGGCGAAGTCGCCGGCCAGGTGCCGTTCGATGGCGCCGGCCACCAGGCTGCGCGGATCGCCTGGCGACCGCGGCAGCTGTTTCAGCGCGGCCGCGGCCTCGGCGTTGCGGCGTTCGCCCAGCAGTTGCTCGCGCAGGCGCTCGTTGCACAACGGGTCCGCGGCGAAAGCGCCGAGCACGGCCAGCGCGCCCTCGGCATCGCCGGTGCGCAGGCGAAGCCACGCCAGGTGCCAGCCGGCCATCGGATCGCGGTCCTGGGTGGCCAGCGAGGCGAGCAGGGCGTCGGCCTCGTCCGTGCGGCCGTCGGCGGCCAGGGCCAGGGCGTGGTCGATGCGTTGGGGGTCGGTGGGCATCCTGCGGTTTCCGTCGGTCCTGCGGCCCGGATTGTAGGCCTGCGGGCCGGCGCAAAGAAAAAGGCCCGCCGAAGCGGGCCTTTACTTGAAGATGGTGCCCAGGAGAGGACTCGAACCTCCACGGTTTTACCCGCTAGTACCTGAAACTAGTGCGTCTACCAATTCCGCCACCTGGGCAAGTCCGAGCGCATGCGCAACGGAGCCGCATAAGTTAATGACCTGTCCCGGTCTTGTCAATTGCCTGCATCGGTTCAGCCGCAGATTCGCCGGACTGGCTTGCCCCGGGGTGTACCATGCCGTCATGAACAAGCCCCCGAAGAAGAGCGGTACCGGCGGCAAACTGCCGCCCTGGATGCCTGAAAGCGCGCGTTCCGCGGCCCCCGCCAAACCCTCCCGAGGGGATGCGCCCGGAAAACCCCGGGGCGGTGCCAGCGGCAAGCCCAAGGCGGGCAAGGCCGCCGCCAAGGACGGGAAGCCAGGCGGCTCCCCGGCCCGGCCGCCGAAGGGCGGTTCGCCGGCCCGCGCCCGCAAAGACCCGCGCACCACGTTCGGCGGCCGGCCCGACCCGCACGCGTCGCGCGAAGCGCAGAAATACGAACAGCCCATCACCAGCCGCGAGGCGATCGCCGAGTTCCTGGCGGAAAGCGACGGCCCGCTGACCGCGGAGGAGATCGCGCGCGCGCTGGGCCTGACCGCGCCCGACCGCTTCGACGCCCTGTCGCGCCGGCTGGCCGCGATGCTGCGCGACGGCCAGCTGCTGATGAACCGGCGGGGCGGTTACGCCGCCGCCCGCCAGCTCGACCTGATCGCCGGCACCGTCATCGCCAATCCCGACGGCTTCGGCTTCCTCAAGTGCGAGGACGGCGGCGACGACCTGTTCCTGCCGCCCGGCGAACTGCGCAAGGCCCTGCACGGCGACCGCGTGCTCGCCAGCGTCACCGGCGTCGACCGCCGCGGCCGCCGGGAAGGCGCCATCGTCGAGGTGCTCGAGCACCGGCTCACCCGCCTGACCGGCCGCTACAGCGAACGTTCGCGCATCGGCATGGTCGTGCCCGACGACCGCCGCGTGCTCACCGAAGTGCTGATTCCGCCGGAAGACCGCAACGAGGCCCGCGAGGGCCAGCTCGTGGTGGTGGAAGTCACCGCGCCGCCGGAGAAGGGCAGGCCGCCGATCGGCCGCATCCTGCTGGTGCTGGGCGACAAGCTGACGCCTTCGCTGGTGGTCCAGGCCGCCATCCACGGCCACGACCTGCCGCACGAGTTCCCGCGCGAGGCCCTGGCCGAAGCCGCCCTGGTGCCGGTGGACGTGCCCGAGGCCGAGACCCGCGACCGCGTCGACCTGCGCAAGGTGCCCCTGGTCACCATCGACGGCGAAGACGCCAAGGACTTCGACGACGCGGTGTGGTGCGAACCGAACTCCGAAGGTTTCCGCCTGATCGTCGCCATCGCCGACGTCTCGCACTACGTGCGGCCGGGCACGGCGCTGGACGACGAGGCGATCAAGCGCGCGACGTCGGTGTATTTCCCGGGCTTCGTGGTGCCGATGCTGCCCGAGACCCTGTCCAACGGCATCTGCTCGCTGATGCCGAAGGTCGAACGGATGTGCTTCGCCTGCGACATGCAGGTGGACTTCGAGGGCAATGTCACCCGCTCGAGATTCTACGAGGCGGTGATGCGCTCGCACGCGCGCCTCACCTACACCCAGGTCTGGAAGGCCGTGGGCGAGGCCGATACCGAGGCCGGCGCCGAAGCCGTGGCCCAGATCGGCTCGCTGATGCCGCAGGTGCAGCGCCTGCACCAGCTGTACAAGGTGCTGGCCAAGGCCCGCAACCGCCGCGG
>CBFGOZ010000232.1:0-3616 GCA_965650505.1 uncultured Arenimonas sp. | reverse complement strand
TCGATCATGGACAAGATGGGCTACCCGCGCGGCCTGATCCGCAACACCACCCAGAACGCGCTGGAGGGCAAGCGCTCGCGCATCGTCCGCCCGCGCGTGCTGATCTACGGCGGCCTGCTGCTGGCGGTGTTCGCCGGCTTCGTGTTCGGCATCCTCAACCGCACGCCCCTGATCCTGGACGTGATGCGCGACCGCAACGCGCTATACCGCACCGCCGCCGACGGCAGCATCGAGAACGGCTACACGCTGCGCATCGTCAACAAGGACGTCGTCCCCCGCACGTTCACGGTACGGATCGAGGGCGCCGAGGGCATCGTGCTGGTCGAGGCCGACGCCACCCACCCGGCGGCGGCCGAGGAAGTGCTGACGGTGCCGGTGACGCTGCGTGCGCCGGCCGGCGTGGCCAAGGGCCGCATCGACCTGCGCGTGGTGGTCGAATCCGACGCCGGCGTCGAGGCGGTCGAGGAAACCCGCTTCTTCGGGCCGTTCTGATGACGGACGCCCCGCACGACCGCCGCTTCAACCCGGTCGCCTGGCTGGTGGTGCTCATTCCGGTGGCCACCGTGGTCGCCGGCGTCTGGACCCTGATGCTGGCCGCCGGCGACAGCGCCACCGATGCCCACCCGGACCGGGTGCGGCGCATGGCCCAGGTGCAGGAAGCGTCGCTGGATGCAGACGAGACCGCCGCGCGCGAAGGCCTGGCCGCGCGCGTGCGCATCGCCCCGGACCACGTGCTGGTCAGCGTGACGCCCGCTGGCGGCACTCGCGCACCGGTGCTGATGCTGCGTCATCCGATCGAGTCCGGACTGGATCGGGCACTGGCGCTAGCGCCCCATCCGGGCGGCTGGCGATCGCAGGAGTCGCTGGCCGCGGCACATGGCTGGCAGCTGCAGCTGGTCGCCGCCGACGGCCGCTGGCGCCTGGTCGGCCGCTATCGGCCCGGCGACAGCGACCTGGTGCTGCGGCCCGCGCTCGGCACGCCATGAACCGCGCGTTGGACGCCGCCGGCACGCTGGAGAACGCCTGCTTCCACTGCGGCGAACCCCTGCCGGCGCAGCCGCTGCGGGTGGAGCTGGAGGGCGCGCCGCGGGCGCTGTGCTGCGAGGGCTGCGCCGCGGCCGCGAACTGGATCCGCGACGCCGGGCTCGGCGACTACTACCGGCTGCGCCAGTCCGAGGGCCCACGGGTCGCCGCCGACCCGGCCGATTTCGCCGCCTGGGACCGCGAGGACGTGCAGTCCGGGCATGCCATCGCCACCGACGCGGGACGCGAGATCACCGTGGTGGTCGAAGGCCTGCGCTGCGCGGCCTGCGCCTGGCTGGTGGATCGCGCGCTCAGCCGCGAACCGGGCGTGGCGGCGGTGATCGCCAATGCGGTCACCGGCCGGGTGCGCATCGCCTGGGATCCGGCACGCACCCGGCTGTCGTCGGTGCTGTCGCGGCTGGGCGCGCTGGGCTACCGGCCGCACCTGGCGCGAGGGGAGGCGGCCGAACGCGAGCGCCGGCGCGAGCGCAACCGGCTGATCGCACGCCTGGGCGTCGCGGCGCTGGGCGCCACCCAGGCGATGATGTTCGCCGAGGCCTTGTACCTCGACACCGCCGGCGAGATGTCGCTGGCCACGCGCGACTTCTTCCGCTGGGTCACCTTCCTGGTCGCCACGCCGGTGGTGTTCTATTCCGGCTGGCCCTTCCTGGCGGGCATGGCGGTGGAGCTGAGGCACCGGCGCCCGGGCATGGACACCCTGGTCGGCAGTTCGGTGCTGCTGGCCTACTTCGCCAGCCTGGTGGAAACGCTGCGCGGCGGCGCCCAGGTGTGGTTCGACGCGGCGGTGATGTTCGTGCTGTTCCTGCTCGCGGCACGTTTCCTCGAGCTGATGGCGCGGCGCCAGGCCAGCGCGCGCCTGGACACGCTGGCGCGCGCGCAGCCGGCCCTGGCGTGGCGCCTCACGGAGACCGGACGCGAACAGGTTCCGGTGGCGGCGCTGTCGCCCGGCGACCGCGTGCATGTCGGTGCGGGCGAGGTGGTGCCGGCCGACGGCGAGCTGCTGGAGGCCGCGGCGGACCTGGACGAATCCCTGCTCACCGGCGAGTCCACCCCGGTGCGCAAATCGCCCGGCGACACGCTCTATGCCGGCAGCCTGTGCCGCGAACAGTCGGCCACGCTGCAGGTGCAGCGCACCGGCAGCGACACCCGGCTTTCCCAACTGGCCCGCACCGTCGAACGCGCGCAGTCGCAGCGCCCGCGCGCCGCCCGCTTGGCCGATGCGGTCGCGACCCGCTTCGTCGGTGCGCTGTTCGTGGTGGCGGTCGGCGTGTTCGCCTACTGGTTCGGCGCGGACCCGGACCGCGCCTTCGAGATCGCATTGGCGGTGCTGATCGTCAGCTGTCCCTGCGCCCTGGCGCTGGCGGTGCCGGCGGCCCTGGCCAGCGCGAACGGCGCGCTGTCGCGGCGCGGCGTGCTGGTACTGGGCGCCGACGCGCTCGACCGCCTGGCTGAAGTCGACACCGCCCTGCTGGACAAGACCGGCACCCTCACCACCGGCCAGCCGCAGCTGCTGGCCGCGACGGCGCTGGACGGCGGCGACGCCGAAGCCTGGCGCCGCATTGCCGCCGCGCTCGAACATGGGGCGCGGCATCCGTTCGCAGCGGCCTTCGACGTGAATGGCATCGCCCCCGCGACCCTGGTGCGCAGCGTGCCGGGCCAGGGCATCGAAGGTCGCGTGGCCGGAACCGCCTGGCGCCTGGGCCAGGCCGGTTTCGCCGGCGGTGGCCACGACGATGGCGCGCTGTGGCTGGGCGACGGCCGGAAGGCGACCGCACGCTTCGTGCTGTCCGATCCCCTGCGTCCGGAAGCGGCGGCCGTCGCCGCAGCGCTCCGGGCGATGGGCATCACGCCGCGCATCGCCAGCGGCGACGGCGCGTCGGCGGTCGCGGACATCGCGGCCACCCTCGGCATTGAGGATGCGCGCGCACGCCAGTCGCCCGAAGACAAACTCGCGACCCTGCGCGCGCTGCAGGCCGCCGGCCATCGTGTGCTGGCCGTCGGCGACGGCATCAACGACGGTCCGCTGCTGGCCGGCGCCGACGTCTCGATGGCCATGGCGGCCGGCGCGCCGCTGGCCCATCGCGCCGCCGACCTGGTGCTGACCGGCACCTCGCTGGCGCGCATTCCGGAAGCCGTCATGCTCGCGCGCCGCACCCGCGCCGTCATCCGCCAGAACCTGGCCTGGGCCTTGGCCTACAATCTGCTGGCCCTGCCCTTCGCGGCGATGGGCTGGGTGACGCCGGGCCTGGCCGCGCTGGGCATGGCGGCCTCGTCGCTGCTGGTCACCGCCAATGCGCTGCGCCTGGGCCGGGAGCCCAAGACCGACGAATGAACATCCTGCTCGCCCTGGTGCCGATTTCGCTGCTGCTGCTGCTCGCGGCCATCCTGGCCTTCCTGTGGGCGGTGCGCCGCGGCCAGTTCGACGACCTCGGTACGCCGGCGCTGGACATGCTCGGCGACGACCAGCGCCCTGCCCCGGCACCGGACGCCGAAGAAAAACCCTGATGCCGTTCGACCTGCTCACCCTCACGGCCGCGCTGCTGACCGGGCTGATGGGCGGCCTGCACTGCGC
>CBFGOZ010000231.1:0-3616 GCA_965650505.1 uncultured Arenimonas sp. | reverse complement strand
CACGCGATCATGCACCTGATGTATTTCCGCTTCTACCACAAGCTCATGCGCGACGCGGGCCTGGTGGCGACGGACGAACCGGCAACGAACCTGCTTTGCCAGGGCATGGTGATCGCCGACACCTTCTACCGCGAGAACCCGGGCGCGCCCCACGACTGGTTCAATCCGGCCGACGTGGACGTGGTGCGCGACGCCAAGGGCCACGCCACCGGCGCGGTGCTGCGCAGCGACGGCCTGCCGGTGAAGATCGGCGGCACCGAGAAGATGGCCAAGTCCAAGAACAACGGCGTCGACCCGCAGCTGATGGTGGACCGCTACGGCGCCGACACCGTGCGCCTGTTCTCGATGTTCGCCGCGCCGCCGGACCAGAGCCTGGAGTGGAACGAGGCCGGCGTCGAAGGCATGGCGCGCTTCCTGCGCCGGCTGTGGACCCAGGTTCACCGGCACGTGGCGGAAGGTCCGGCCTCGGCGCTGGATGTCGCCTCGCTCGACACCGCGCAGAAGACCCTGCGCCGCCAGCTGCACGAGACCATCCAGAAGGTCGGCGACGACTACGCCCGCCGCCACACCTTCAACACCGCGATCGCCGCGGTGATGGAGCTGATGAACGCGCTCGCGAAGTTCGACGACGCCAGCGCCCAGGGCCGGGCCCTGCGCCAGGAGTGTTTCGAGGCGGTGACCCTGCTGCTCAACCCGATCACTCCGCACACCTCGCATGCGCTTTGGCAGCTGCTGGGCCACCCGGAGACGACGCTGGAGGACCAGCGTTTCCCCGAGGCCGACCCCGCCGCCCTGGTCCGCGAGGCGGCCGTGCTGGCGGTGCAGGTCAACGGCAAGCTGCGCGCGACCATCGAGGTCTCGGTCAACGCGGGCAGGGAAACGATCGAGGCGCTGGCACTGGCCGAGCCGAACGTGCAAAAGTTCATGGAAGGCCTGTCGGTGCGCAAGGTCATCGTGGTGCCGGGCAAGATCGTCAACATCGTCGCGGGGTGAACGGGTGAATAGGATGTCTCGACTGCTGCTCCTGCTTTGCCTGGTCCTGGCCGTCACGGCCTGCGGCTTCCGACCGCGCGGCACGCTGGCCCTGGCCGACGAACTCGGTCCGGTGAAGGTCCAGACCGCCGACCGCTACAGCCCGCTGGCCCAGGGACTGGCGGTGGCGCTGGCGCGCGCGGGCGTCGCGTCCGCGGCCGAGGGCCAGCCCTCGGCCACGCTGCGGGTCGTCGCCGAGCGCCTGGCCACCCGGCCGCTGACGGTGGATGCGCGGGCCCTGGTGCGCGAGTACGAAACCATCTACACCGTGCGCTTCGACCTGGTGGCCGCCGACGGCAGCCCGCGCCTGCCCGAGCAGACCATCGAACTCTCCCGCGAGTTCACCTACGACGCCTTCGCCCAGGCCGGCAGCCCGGCCGAGCAGAAGCTGATCGAGGAAGAGCTGCGCCGCGACATGCAGGCGGCGATCCTGCGCCGCATCGACGCGGTGCTGCGCGCGAAATAATGGAGCTGCGCCCCGACCGCCTGGAGCGCCAGCTGGCCGGTGAACCCCTGCGCCCGGTCTACCTGGTCGCGGGCGCCGAGCCGCTGCTGGTGCAGGAGGCCGCGGACGCGATCCGCGCCAAGGCCCGCGCCGAGGGCTATACCGAGCGCGAGGTCTACGACGTCGACGCCCGCTTCGACTGGAACACGCTCACCCAGGGCATGGCCTCGCTGAGCCTGTTCGCCAGCCGCCGCCTGTTCGACCTGCGCCTGCCCACCGGCAAGCCGGGCAAGGAGGGCAGCGAGGCCCTGCGCGAGTTCTGCGAACACGCACCGCCCGACACCGTGCTGCTGATCACCGCGCAGGACTGGAGCAAGGCGCACGCCGGCAAGTGGAGCGAGGCGATCGCGAAGGTCGGCCACCTGGTACCGGTGTATCCGCTCAAGACCCACGAACTCGGCGACTGGCTGCTGCGCCGGCTGCGCAGCCGCGGCCTGGTGGCCACGCCCGACGCGGTGCGACGCCTGGCCGACCGGGTCGAAGGCAACCTGCTGGCCGCGGCCCAGGAAGTCGACAAGCTGGCCCTGCTGGTCGGCGCCGGCGCGCGCGGGCCGGCGGCCGAGGCCATCGACGTCGAGCAGATGGAGCGCCTGGTGGCCGACTCCTCGCGCTTCGACGTGTTCAAGCTGGTGGACGCTGCGCTGGCGGGTGAGCCGGTGCGCGCGGTGCGCATGCTGGCCGCGCTGCGCGCCGAGGGCGAACAGGTCGCCGGCCTGATGCCGATGGTCGCCAGGGAAGTGCTGTCCCTGTGCAGCCTGTCGCGCGCCGCCGAATCGGGCAACGTGATGAACGCGATGCGCGAGGCGCGCATCTGGGAAAGCAAGCAGGCGATCTACCGGCGCGCGCTGGAGCGGCATCCACCCTCGCGCTGGGAAGCCTTCGCGGCCGAATGCGGCCGCATCGACCGCAGCGCCAAGGGCCGCGGCGACGGCGACCCCTGGCTGCAGCTCGAACGCCTGCTGGTGGCGATGGCCGAGGCGCGCGGGCGCAAGCTGCTGGCCTCATGAGCCCGGTGCTGCTCTACGGCGGCACCTTCGATCCGGTCCACGCCGGCC
This sequence comes from uncultured Arenimonas sp., assembly GCA_965650505.1. Lineage (GTDB taxonomy): Bacteria > Pseudomonadota > Gammaproteobacteria > Xanthomonadales > Xanthomonadaceae > Arenimonas. The sequence goes on along the minus strand of CBFGOZ010000231.1, from coordinate 1,024 downwards.
ACCTCGCGGTGGCGCGGGCCGCGCGCGCGGCCCTGGACGCGGACGTGGCCTTCCTGCCCGCGGCCGATCCGCCGCACCGGCCGGCGCCCGGCGCCTCGGCCCTGCAGCGGGCGCGCATGCTGGAGCTGGCCATCCTGGGCGAGCCCGGTTTCCGGGTGGACCGCCGCGAGCTCGAGCGCAGCGGCCCGTCCTACACCGTCGACACCCTGCGCGAAATCCGGGCCGAGACCGGTCCGGCGGCGCCGCTGGCCTGGCTGGTCGGGGCGGATGCCTTCCGCGGCCTGCCGACCTGGCGGGACTGGACCGCGCTGCTGGACCTGGCCCATTTCGTGGTCGCGGTGCGCCCCGGCCATGGGCTCGACGCGCTGCCGCCGCCGCTGGCCGCCGCCTGTGCCGGGCGCTGGGTGGACGAGCCAGCCGCCCTGGCCACCCGGCCGGCCGGCGCCCTGTACCGGCTGGCCATGCCCCTGCACCCGGCCTCGGCCACCGAACTGCGCCAGCGCCTGCGGGCCGGGCAGGGCGACGACGGCTGGCTGGCGCCGGCGGTAAGGGATTACATCGCGGTGCGAAGGCTTTATACGGGCCAGGGCGGCGGCGCAGGCGTATAATCCGGGCCGTCTTAAACACCGAGCACCCCGTTGACCACCCAAGCCCACGTCATCAAGACCCAGATGCCCGACCCGGCCCCGTCGCCGGAAGCGATCCTCAAGCAGGTGCACCTGGCGCTGGAGGAGATGAAGGCCAAGGATGCCGTCGAGATCGACGTGCGCGGCAAGACCAGCATCGCCGACTACCTGGTGGTCGTCTCCGGCACGTCCACCCGGCACGTGAAGTCGGTGGCCGACGAAGTGGTCAAGTTCGCCAAGAAGTGCGGCGTGATGCCGCTGGGTGTCGAGGGCGAGCGCGAGGCCGAATGGGTGCTGGTGGACCTGGGCGACGTGATCGTGCACGTGATGCTGCCGCGCGTGCGCGAGTTCTACGCGCTCGAGCGCCTCTGGACCGTCGGCGACCAGCCCCCGGAAGA
>CBFGOZ010000230.1:0-3666 GCA_965650505.1 uncultured Arenimonas sp. | reverse complement strand
AGGATGTCGAGCATCGTGTAGCTGTCCTTGCCGCCGGACAGGCAGACCATCACCTTGTCGCCGTCCTCGATCATCCCGTAGTCGGCGATCGCCTGCCCGACCTGGCGGCGCAGCCGCTTGGCCAGCTTGTGGCGTTCGTGCGCCTGTTTGCGCGGGACGGGGTCTTGCAGCAGCAGGGTCATGGCGGTGCGGCGGAGGGAGCGGCCGGGCATTTTACCCCTGTCGCCGGCCCGGCCGGAGGTTTAAGCTCGAAACGCACGGAGAGGACGCATGGCCGACGAAGATCCCGCCAAGATCGCCGCCCAGCTGGTCGAGCTGAAGGTCGAACACCGCGACCTGGACGAGGCGATCCGCCGCCTCGCCGCGACCATCGAATCCGACGAGCTGACCATCAAGCGCCTGAAGAAGCGCAAGCTGCGCCTGAAGGACATGATCGCGGCGCTGGAAAGCCGGCTGATCCCCGACCTGGACGCCTGACCCGCCCGCGGGCCGGGTCAGTCCTTGGCCGCCGTCCGCGCCGCGCCCGCGCCGGGCCGCATCGCGGGCTGGCTGCCGGTCATCCGGCTCATCGCCTCGGGCGACAGCTTGGAGATGGTGTGCCGCAGCTCGCGGCCCAGCACCACCTTGGCGTCCTTTTCCCAAGTGGTCAGCTGCTCGTCGAAGTCCAGCTTGCCGTCCGGGCAGACCCAGACCAGCTTCATCTCGCGCAGCTTCTGGATGAAGCCGCGGAACAGCGACTTGTCGAAGAACTCCGGCGCCGCCGGTGCGTACAGCAGGCTCAGGCGCTGGGCCGTCAGCTGGCACAGCGTCTCCAGCTCGCCCGAGCTGAGCGTGCGCGGGCCGTTCTTCACCAAGGTGGTGATGGCGATGAAGTAACGCTCGAAGGCCTGCTGCAGGCTGTGCGACACGGCCCGCAGGCGGTAGACCTCGTCGGTCTGGCCCGGGCCGCGCGAGATGATGCCGCCCTCGTCGTCGCTGGCGACGCTGAGCAGGCCCTCGGCCACGAACAGGTCCACGGTCGCGTCCAGGTGCGCCGCGAAGCCGTCCTGGTCCCAGGGCAGGAACAGCTCTTCCTGCACGAACGGATAGATCGTGCGGCCCAGGCGCAGCAGGCCGGCCCGGCTCATGCGCCGGTTGTTCTGGAAACACAGCGCCACCCAGCTGGCCGCGGCGAACAGGTGCAGCACGTTGTTGCGGAAGTAGCTCTGCAGCACCGCGGTCTCGCCCTCGACGCTGATCACGTCGCCCAGCGGATGCACGGTGCGGGTCAGCACGCCGATCTTCTCGCCGTAGGCGACGATCTCGGCCGGCTCCATCGGCGTCACCGTGACGCGGTCGGAATAGGGCAGGGCCGCCAGCAGCTTCTTCGACAGCGCCAGCTGGGCCAGCAGGTCGGCCTCGCTCATCGCGTGCTTGGGCGTGGACAGCAGGGCCAGCGCCAGCAGGTTCACCGGGTTCACGTCGGCGGCGCGGTTGATGTTGATCTGGATCTGCTGGGCGATCTCCTCCACCGCCGGGTTGATCCAGGTCGGCTTGTCGTCCGGGTCGGCGTTGCGCTCGCGCCAGTCCGGCGCGTGTTTCTCCAGCACCTTGTCCAGGAAGATCGGCTCGCCGAAGTTCACCGCCACCTTGCCGTAGTGCTGGCGCAGGATGCCGGCGCCGGCCTTGATCAGGGCCCAGATGGTTTCCTTTTCCTTGGGTTGGCCGGTCAGTTCGTCGAGATAGCTCTTGCCCTCGATCAGCTTCTCGTAGCCCACGTATACCGGCTGGAACACCACCGGCCGGCGCGGCGCGCGCAGGAAGGCCTTGATGGTCATCACGATCATGCCGCCCTTGGGCTGCAGCAGGCGGCCGGTGCGCGAGCGTCCGCCCTCGATGAAGTACTCCAGCGAAAAACCTTCGCCCACCAGCTGCGCCACGTATTCGCCCAGCACCGCGGCGTAGAGGGCATTGCCCTTGATCGAGCGGCGGATGAAGAAGGCGCCGCCGCGGCGCAGGATCGGGCCGATCACCGGCATGTTCAGGTTGATGCCGGCGACGATGTGCGGCGGCACGATGCCGCGGCTGTAGAGCAGGTAGCTCAGCAGCAGGTAGTCCATGTGGCTGCGGTGGCTGGGCACGTAGATCACTTCGTGCCCGGGCGCGACCTGCTTCAGCGACTCCAGGTGGTTGACGTCCACGCCGCCGTAGATGCGGTTCCAGAAGCCGGTGAGCGCGAACGAGGCCGAGCGCACCACCGGGTTGGAATAGTCGGCGGCGATTTCCCAGGCGAAGTTGTGCGCCTTCTTCCAGGCTTCGAGGTATTCGGTGCCGTCGCGGCGCGCCTGGTCGGTGATCGCCTTGCGCACCGGCTCGGCGTCGAGCACGCGGTCCACCAGCAGGCGGCGGGTCGACAGGTCGGGGCCGATGACCGCGGTCTTGATCCGGCGGAAGTGCCCGCGCAGCACCCGGCTGACCTTGCGCACCTGGCGTTCGTGCGGCAGGTCCTCTTCCAGGATCTCCCAGACGCGCACGCCCGGCGAGAACTGCACCAGGGTGTCGCGGCCGTTGAGCAGGATCGCCAGCAGGCGGCGGAAGCGGCCCACCAGGGCCCAGTTCTCGGAGAACAGCACCGAGAACCAGCCCGACTGACGGGTCGGCGCGCGGCCGACGAAGATCGACACCGGCACCAGCTGCACGTCCTGGTCCGGGTACAGGCGATGCGCCATCAGCAGGCGCGACAGCGCGTCGGAATGGTTGCGGTTCTTGGGCCGGCCGATCAGCCCGGCGCGCCGGCGCGACAGCGCCACGTAGGCGCGCTTGCGGCCCAGCGGGTCGCCCGGCAGCGCCGCCAGCGGCGAGGGCAGGCCGGCTTCGCGGCAGGCGCGGTCCAGGATCAGCGCGTTCGACAGGCCGTAGTTCTCGATCACGTAGCAGACCGGCCGGTCCAGGTTGAAGGGCGGCACCGAGGGCTCGCGTTTGATCTCGATCCAGGGCTGCAGCAGCTTCTCGATGAAGCGCGCCCACAGCGGCGGCCGGTTCTTCTTCGACAGCGGGCGCGGGGCCGGCGGCGGGGTGGCGGCGTCGTCCATGGCGGGGCTCAGCCGGCGCTGACGGCGGAGTCGGCAGGCGCGGCCTGGCCGGCCGGGTCGGTGGGCGGGGCGTCGGCGTCGTCGCCCGGGGTTTCCGCGTCAGCCTCGGCCAGCTCGGCCTCGGCCTGGCGCACGGCTTCGGCGCTGTACCAGCCGCCATCGCGCTGCAGCATCTCCATCTCGAAGCTCACCGACTTGTCGAGCAGCGGATAACTGACCTTGACCACGGCCGTGTCGCCCTCGCTCGAGACCAGTTCCGCTTCCAGGCCGTCCAGCGACCGGTCCAGGTCCAGGCCGTAGGCGCGGCCCACCTCCTTGAGGCCGGCCAGGGCGATGCCGCCCTTCTCCAGCGCCGGCAGCATCGGCAGGGCGCGGGCCTGGTCCAGGGTCGGCAGGTCCAGCTGCCGGGCGGTGCGCGACAGCGCGGCCACGGCCTGGCGGGCGCGCTCGCGGTCGGTGAACAGGGAGGGCTGGGCCCAGGCCATCAGGCTGGCCACGACTTCGCCGCCGTGCGCCTTCTCGGCGTCGCTGAGCTCGGTATTGGCCTGGATGGCGGCGTTGAGGAAGATCGAGGCGGTGGCCTGCATCAGCGGCC
>CBFGOZ010000229.1:0-3675 GCA_965650505.1 uncultured Arenimonas sp. | reverse complement strand
AGTCGTACTGCACGCCGAAGTCGCTGGTGGTGCCGGTCATGCGGGCGACCCGGCCATCGACGCCATCGAACAGGCCGGCCACGAACACCGCGATGCAGGCGTTCTCGAAGTTGCCGCTGGCGGCGGCCAGGATGGCGTAGAACCCCGCGAACAGGCCGCCGGTCGTCAGCAGGTTCGGCAGCAGGTAAATGCCGCGGCTGCGGGCGGTCGGGGTGTCGTCATTGGGTTCCATGGGCGCAGTGTAGCGGCTCGCCGGAGCCGCCCATAGCCTGCGCCTTGCGGGCCGGGGACGGTGGTGGTATCACGGGCCCACCGCTTTACCGGAGCCCCGCCATGAACCGCCCGACCCTGTCGATCCTGCTCGCCGGCGCACTGCTGCCGGGGCTCGTTTCCGCCGACGAAACCACCGTGTACAAGTCCAAGGACGCCAACGGCAACACCGTCTATTCCCAGGTGGAGACGGCCGGCGCCCAGTCCCAGCAGGTCCAGGGCCGCGACCCGAACCTGCCGCCCGCGGCGGAACAGCCCAAGTCCGAGATGGAAGTGGCCTGCGAAACCGCCCGCAAGAACGTCGAGCTGCTCAACTCAGGCCAGGTCCTGCAGCGCGACAAGGACAAGGACGGCACCCCGGACAACCTGACTCCCGAAGAGATCGCCAGCGAGAAGGACCTGGCCCAGCGCCAGGTCACCGCCTACTGCGCCCCCGTTCCGGAGGCCTGAGGCGCCGCCATGCGCGTCCTGGCCTGGGCCGTCGCCGCCGGGCTGGTCCTGGGGGCGGCGCTCGGCTGGTGGTCGCTTCAGCGCGAACGCCTCGCAACCGACCCGGCCGCCGTTCCCGCTGCCGCCGGCGCCGGAACGGAGGCGGCCGCGGGTGCCGGCGCCACCCGTCCCGCTCCCCCGCTCTACCGCTGGCGCGACGAGGCCGGCACCCTGCACATCACCGACCAGCCGCCCGCGGACCGGCCCTACGAGGTCGTGAAGCTGCGCGACGACCAGAACGTCGTGTCCCTGCGAGGCCCTGCCCCCGAACCGGAGCCCGGGGCCGCCCCCGCCGACTGAGCCGCTGCCCGGGAATCGAGCCGCTACAATGGCCGACCCTTTCCGCGGTCGACCCTGCATGCGCCTGTCCCGGTTCCACCTCAACACCAGCAAGGAAACCCCCGCCGACGCCGAGGTGGTCAGCCACCAGCTGATGCTGCGCGCCGGCATGATCCGCAAGCTGGCCGCCGGCCTCTACACCTGGAGCCCGCTGGGCCTGCGCGTGCTGCGCAAGGTCGAGGCGATCGTGCGCGAGGAGATGAACGCCGCCGGCGCCATCGAGATGCTGATGCCCTCGATCCAGCCGCGCGAGCTGTGGGAGGAGACCGGCCGCTGGCAGAAGTTCGGCGGCCAGCTGCTCAAGATCAAGGACCGCAAGGACGGGGAGTTCTGCTACGGCCCCACCCACGAGGAAGTCATCACCGACTTCGCCCGCAATGAGCTGCGCAGCTACAAGCAGCTGCCGCTGAACTTCTACCAGATCCAGACCAAGTTCCGCGACGAGATCCGCCCGCGCTTCGGCGTGATGCGTGCGCGCGAATTCCTGATGAAGGACGCCTACTCCTTCCACCTGGGCGCCGAGAGCCTGCGCGAGACCTACCAGGCCATGTACGACGCCTATTCGCGCATCTTCACCCGCCTGGGCCTGATGTTCCGTGCGGTCAACGCCGACACCGGCGCCATCGGCGGCAGCGCCTCGCACGAATTCCACGTGCTGGCCGATTCGGGCGAGGACGCGATCGCCTTCTCCGACGGCAGCGACTACGCGGCCAACGTCGAGATGGCCGAGGCGCTGTCCCCGGGCCCGCGCGCCGCCGCGGCGGAATCGCTGCGCGAGGTCGAGACGCCCTGGCAGCGCACCTGCGAGGAGGTCGCCAAGCTCCTGGGCATCGCGCTCGAGCGCACCGTGAAGTCGGTCGCCGTGGTCGGCGAGCAGGGTTTCGTGCTGGCGCTGGTGCGCGGCGACCACATGGTCAACGAGATCAAGCTGTCGAAGGTGCCGGGCCTGGCGGACTTCCGCCTGGCCACCGAAGCCGAGATCGTCGAACACCTGGGCTGCGAGCCCGGCTTCATCGGCCCGGTGAAGCCGGCCAAGGCGACGGTCACGATCATCGCCGACCGCAGCGTCGCCGCGATGGCCGACTTCGTGGTCGGTGCCAACCGCAAGGGCTTCCACCTGGCCGGCGTGAACTGGGGCCGCGACCTGCCCGAGCCGTCGCTGGTGGCCGACCTGCGCAACGTGGTCGAGGGCGATCCCTCGCCCGACGGCAAGGGCGTGCTGAAGATCGCCCGCGGCATCGAGGTCGGCCACGTGTTCCAGCTCGGCCAGAAGTACGCCGAGGCGCTCAAGGCCACCGTGCTCGACGCCGAGGGCAAGGCCCAGGTGATGCACATGGGCTGCTACGGCATCGGCGTCTCGCGCATCGTCGCCGCCGCCATCGAGCAGAACTTCGACGCCAACGGCATCTGCTGGCCGGCGCCGATGGCGCCCTGGCAGGTCGCCGTCTGCATCATCAACCCGAAGAACGACCCGGCCGTGGTCGCGGCGGCCGATGCGCTGTATGCCGAGCTGCAGCAGGCGGGCCTGGAGGTGGTGATCGACGACCGCGGCCTGCGCCCGGGCGTGATGTTCGGCGACATCGAGCTGATCGGCATCCCGCACCGGGTGGTGGTCTCGGGCCGCGGCCTGGAGTCGGGCACCTTCGAATACCGCGCCCGCCGCGCCGCCGACAGCGAGAACCTGGACAAGGCCGCGCTGTGGAGCCGCCTGGGCATCGGCTGACGGCCATCCGCGTCAGGTTCCTACCCCCCGAAGCCCGGCCACCGCCGGGCTTCGTTTTGTCGGCGCCTGCGGATGCGGCTAACATCGGCCATCCCGCGCCGCCGCGGCCCACGCCACCGAGGATCCGCCCATGTCGATCGATCTCACTGGCCTTTCGGCCAAGGAACTGCAGGCCCTGATCGCCAAGGCCAGCCAGCGCAAGAAGACCCTGGCCAAGCGCAAGCCGATCGCGGCGGTGCGCAAGAAGATCGTCTCGCTGGCGCGCGCCGAGGGTTACAGCGTGGAAGAACTGTTCGGCACCGCCCGCATGGTCCGCGAGAAGGCCGGCGTCGCGGCGAAGAAGGCGCCGGCGAAGAAATCCACGCAGAAGGGCGTCAAGGTCGCGCCCAAATACCGCCATCCGGGCGATGCCTCCAAGACCTGGGCCGGCCGCGGCATGCCGCCCAAGTGGCTGTCGGCCGAACTGGCCAAGGGCAGGAAACTCGAAGACTTCCTGATCAAGTAGTCCTCCCCGACGGCGTCCGCGCTGTCCCCCACCTGCAGGAGCCAGCCATGATCACCCTTCGACTCAAGGACAGCGGCGCCGTGCTCGGCAGCATCAGCGACGCCGACCTGCTGGTGCTGGTGGACCAGTTCGAGGAAGAAAGTTCGACCGACCGCGACTATTTCGTCAACGAGCAGACCGTGCAGCTGCTGGAGGACGCAGGCGCCTCGCCCGACACCTGCGCCCTGCTGCGCAAGGCGCTCGCCGGCACCGACGGCATCGACATCGTCTGGTCCCGCCCCTGACAAATCCGGGGTCAGAGTGCATTTATCTTGCCGCGGCAAGATAAATGCACTCTGACCCCGGATTT
>CBFGOZ010000228.1:0-3676 GCA_965650505.1 uncultured Arenimonas sp. | reverse complement strand
AGCAGGGGATTGAAAATCCCCGTGTCGGCGGTTCGATTCCGTCCTCGGCCACCATTCCCCGCTTCGCATGCTTCGCCCTTGGGCCAGGGGCGTGGCCGACTTCGGCCGGTCCAGGCGTTGCTCCGGTTGGATGCCCGGACAAGGGCCTCCGGGAGGTCCCATGAACCATGCCGTATGCGCAGCGTTCTTCCTGCTTTTGACCGCCCTCGCCGGCGCTTCCCCCGCCCTCGCCCACAGCGGCGGCACCAATGCCGACGGATGCCACAACAACCGCAAGACCGGCGAATACCACTGCCATGGCGCGAAACGCAGCGCCGCGCCTGAGCCGCGCGCGCAGGTGAACTCGCTTTACGGCGCGCAGCCCGCGCGCGGAGGAAGCGTCCACTACGCCAACTGCACGGAAGCCCGCCAAGCGGGCGCGGCGCCGGTGCGGCGCGGCGATCCGGGTTATGGCAGCCATCTGGACCGCGACAACGACGGCGTCGGCTGCGAATAGGCGCCGCGATCTCAGCGCGCGGCCAGTTCCTGATGCGTCAGGTACAGCCGCAGGTCGAACTCCAGCTGGTGGTAGTCCGGGGCCATGTGCGTGCACAGCGCGTAGAAGGCCTTGTTGTGTTCGGCTTCCTTCAGGTGCGCGAGTTCGTGCACGACGATCATCTTCAGGAATTCCGCCGGGGCGTCGCGGAACACGCTGGCGATGCGGATCTCGCGGCTGGCCTTCAGGCGGCCGCCCTGCACGCGCGAGACCGCGGTGTGCGTGCCCAGCGCGTGTTTCATCACCTGCAGCTTGCCGTCATACAGAACCTTGCCCAAGGGCACCGACTTCCGCAGGTGCCGGTCCTTGAGGTCCTGCACGTAGTCGTAGAGCTGGCGGTCGCTGCGCACCGCGTGCGCTTCGCCGTATTTTTCCACCAGCATCGGGCCCAGCCGGCCCTTTTCGATGAGTCCGCGCACCTGCTGCAGCAGGTGCTCGGGGTAGCCGGCGAGGTATTTCAGGGGCTGCATCGGTGCGTGGGCGGGCGGCGGGTGCGTCGGCGCTATGATGTCGCGGAAATCCCCCACAAGACAGCGCGCCATGGCCAAACCCAATCCGCTCCAGGAACAGCTGCTCAAGGCAGGCCTGGCCAAGAAGTCCAAGGTGGCCGAGGCGGCGCGCGAGCAGCAGAAGGCGCGGCAGGCCAGGGAATCGACCGAATCCGACGCCATCCGGCGCGAGGCCGAACGGGCGCGCGAACTCAAGGCCGGGAAGGACCGCGCGCTGGAAGCCGAGCGCAAGGCCAGGGCGCGCGCCGCGGAGCTCGCGGCGCAGGCGCGGCAGATCATCCTGGACAAGAAGCTGCCGCGCACCGGCGAAAGCGAATACCGCTTCAGCGCCGACGGCGCCATCCGCACCCTGCTGGTGGACGAGGACCAGCGCCGGAAACTCTCCTCCGGCGCGGTGGTGGTCGTCCGCCTGGGCGATCGCTACGAGATGCTGCCGCGCGCCGCCGGCGAGAAGGTCCGTGAACGCGACCCGGGCCTGGTCGTGCTCGACCACGGCAAGGCCGGCGACGCGCCGGCCGCGGCCAGCTCCGAGGACGACGCCTACTACGCGCAGTTCAAGGTGCCCGACGACCTGGTCTGGTGAGCCAGGCATGGGCCCGTGGGAAACCGCGCGCATGGCGGAATCCGCCCGGATGGCCTGGGCCAGTCTTTCCCGAAATCCACGGCTAGTCGGCCCGCCGCTCGCGGCACAGACTGCGGCGTCCTCCCCAACAGGATCACCCGCATGCCGCTGACCATGTCCGCCCTCGCCCAGCCCGCCGTCGACCGGGCCCTTGGCAACCTGTCCACCCTGCTCGACAAAGGCCTCGCCCACGCCCAGGCCCGCGAGTTCAATCCCGACAACCTGGTGCAGGCGCGGCTGGCACCCGACATGCTGACCCTGGCCGGCCAGATCCAGCGCGCCAGCGACACCGCGAAAGGCCTGGTGGCGCGCCTGGCCGGGGTCGACAACCCGTCGTTCCCCGACGAGGAAACCACCTACGCCCAGCTGCAGGACCGGGTCGCGCGCACGCTGGCCTTCGTGCGCAGCGTCGATGGCGCGCTGATGGACGGCAGCGAGACGCGCACCATCCAGCTGCCGGTGCCCGGCCGGGTCCTGGAGTTCCCCGGCCAGGTCTATCTGATGGGCTTCGCCCTGCCGAATCTGTATTTCCACGTCACCACGGCCTACGCGATCCTGCGGCACAATGGCGTGCCGCTGGGCAAGCTCGACTACATCGGGCCCCTGGCATAAGCCAGGGGAAACCGATGTCCATCCAGTCCAAGTCCCGCCGCGACGCCAGGAAGCGCAAGGACGCCAAGCCGGCCAAGGCCGTGCCCGCGCACAAGCTCGGCCAGCCGCATGCCGACCTGCGCGACGAGAAGGGCAAGCTGCTTGGCGCCATCGTCTTCAAGGACGGGCAGTGGGTGCTGGGGCTGGGCGGCAAGATCGTCGGCGACACCGACAGCGCCGCGCACGTGCTGGCCATCATCAAGCGCGCCGCGGCCATGCTGCGCGCCCAGGGCCGCGAGGTGCAGCTGGTGTTCTCGGCCCCGCTGCGGGACGCGGCCTTTGCCGAGGTGGCCCAGCTGGGGCTGACGTTCGAACAGTTCCAGGCCCGGCTGGAGCAGGACATGGCCGGCAAGGATCCCGGAACCGCCTGAGCGTCGGGACATCCGTTCCGGGACCGGTCCATCATGCGGCCAGCCCGTACGGGCTGGTATGCTCGGGCGGTTTCCAATGCCGCCGGTGCCGTCCATGCGCAAGCCCACGATCCTGCTGTCCCTGCTGCTGGTTTCCCTGCTCGCCGCCTGCTCCAGCGGCCCGCCCACGCGCATCTTCCCGCCGCAGGCCAGCCTGCAGGAACTGCGGGTGCAGGAAGACGGCCAGTGGGTGGCCCAGGTCCGAATCCAGAACTTCAGCACGGTGCCGATGCGCTTCTCGCGCCTGCAGGCGACCCTGAGCATCGCCGGCCAGGAAGCCGCGCGCCTGGACTTCGACCCCAAGCTCAGCGTCGGCCCCGGCTCGATCGAGCTGGTGCAGCACGTGTTCGCGCCGGCCGCCGGCCCGCGCGCTGCGGTCAGCGACGCCTTCGCCAACCGCCGCGCCGTGCGCTACCAGCTCACCGGGCGGCTCGCCAGCAGCGACCCGGTCACCGACGACGCCTTCGACTATTCCAGCGCGCTCAACCCGGTGCCCGGGCTGACCGGCGTGCTGCGCTGATCCCCAGAGGAAGCCCCGCATGAACCGCTATACCGCTCCCGTGCGCGACATGAAGTTCGCGCTCTACGACGTGATCGAAGCCGACAAGCTCTATGCCCGGCTCGGCGCCGAGCATGCCACCCGCGACCTGCTGGATGCGGTGATGGACGAGGCCGCGCGCTTCACCCAGACCGTGCTGGCGCCGCTCAACGGCGTCGGCGACGAAGCCGGCTGCGTGTACGACAAGGCCACCGGCAGCGTCGCCACGCCGCCGGGCTTCAAGGAAGCCTATGCGCAGTTCGTCGAGGGCGGCTGGAGCTCGCTCACCGCGCCCGAGGACATGGGCGGCCAGCACCTGCCGGAAAGTTTCGGCGCGGCGCTTAAGGAAATGATCGACGCGGCCTGCCTGGCCTGGGGCAACTATCCCCTGCTTTCGCACGGCGCCACCGA
>CBFGOZ010000227.1:0-3732 GCA_965650505.1 uncultured Arenimonas sp. | reverse complement strand
GCGCACCGCCCGCCACATGTCGTAGGCCAGCTGGCCCATGCGGTCGTAGGGGTCGTCGTATAGGCCCATGTCGTAACCCAGGCGTTCGGCGTAAAGGCCCCAGCCCTCGATGAAGGCGGTGAAGCCGCCCTGGCGGCGGAACATCGGCTGGTCCGGCATCTCCTGCGCCAGCGAGATCTGCAGGTGGTGGCCGGGCACGGCCTCGTGCAGCGACAGCGCCATCATTTCCCAGCGCGGGCGCGATTCGGGCTTGTACAGGTTGACGTAGTAATAGCCCGCGCGTTTGCCGTCCGCCGCCGGCCGCTGGTAATAGGCCGTGGTGGTGTCGGGCGCCGTCGCCGCCGGGATCGGGATGATGCCGTAGGGCGTGCGCGGCAGGGTGCCGAACACCTTCACCAGCTCCGGGTCGATGCGCCGGCTCATCGCGCGGTATTCGGCCAGCAGGGCCTGCGGGTCGGTGTGGAAGAATTTCGGATCGGTGCGCAGGTGGGTGAAGAAGGCCGCCAGGTCGCCCTTGAAGCCGACCTCGTTGCGCAGCTTCTCCATCTCGGCGCGGATGCGCGCGACCTCCGCCAGTCCGATGGTGTGGATCTGTTCGGCGCTCAGGTCGGTGGTGGTGTACAGGCGCGCCAGGTGGTCGTAATACGCGCGGCCGTCGGGCAGGTCGCCGGTGGCCACCGAATCGGGCGCGCCCGGCAGGTAGTCGTCATTGAAGAAGGTCTCGAAGCGCTGCAGCGCCGGCAGCACCACCTCGGCCACCGCGGCGCGGCCTTCGGCGCGCAGGCGGGCCTGCTCGTCGGCGGACAGCGCCGGATTCATCTCGCGGAACGGGGCGTAAAAGCTGCTCTCCTCGGGCGCGGCCACGCGCTGCGCGGCGATCTGCGCCGGCACCCGCGACAGCACCGCCTTCGGCGGCACCCAGCCGCTGGCCAGGCCCTCGCGCAGTCGGGCGATCATCTGGTCCATGGCCGGGCCGTAGGCGCGCAGCCGGGCGATCCAGTCGGCGTAGTCCTTGGCGGTTTCGAAGCGCAGCGCCGGCGCCAGGTTCACCGCCAGCAGGTGCGGGCCGCTGCGCTGGTCCACCAGCATCAGGTCGTCGCGGAAGGCGAAACCGGCGATCCGCGTTTCCAGCTGGCGGCGGTAGATGGCGTGGTTGAGCTGGTCGGCCGCCGACAGCGTGGCAGGATCGATCGCCAGCAGCGTGGCGAGCGAGGCGCGGGTCGCGGCCTGGTCGCGGGCCCGGGCCTGGGCGGAATAGTCGGGCAGCCGGTCGTTGTAGCGTTTGTCGCCGACGAAGCTGGCCATGATCGGGTTCTCGGCCAGCTGCCGCTCCCAGTCGGCCGCGAACAGGGCGTGCAGACGCGTCGAGGCTTCGGTGCTGGCCGCGGACGTCCGGGCCTCGGGGGTCGCCGCTGCCCAGGCATTCGGGACGAGGCTGGACAGGGCCAACGCGAGGGCGCCGGCGAGCAGGGTCGGTCGGGTCATGCGGGAAGTCTCCGGAAGTCGGCGGAAAGGGTGGTGCGGATCAGTCCTCGGGCGTGCGGCCGGCGCGCAGCGACAGCGGCCACGACACCGAACGCGTCAGCGCCGGGTCGCCCCAGGCGGCGGTGAAGTCGTCCACCAGTCCGGTCAGGGCGTCGCGGCCGGTTTCGCGCTGGTATTTCTGGCTGGCCGACCAACTGCGCAGGTAGGCCAGGTACTGCGCCAGGGTCCAGTCCAGGCGCATCGTGAAACGCGGCACGTCCGAGATCGGCTCGAAGGGGAAGGGCAGGTCGCGGTAGCCGTTTTCGACGTGGCGGCGTTCGGGCGGCCAGTAGGCATCGCCCAGGCGCTCGTCGTAGAGCCGGCGGAACAGGGCGTCGACGGGTTCGTCCACGTGGGTGAGGCCGTAACACCACAGCGCGATCACGCCGCCGGGTCGCAGCACGCGGGTCGCCTCGGTGCAGAAGCGGGCGTGGTTGAACCAGTGGTAGGCCTGGGCCACGGTGACCAGGTCGGCGCTGTGGTCGCGCAGGCTGCAGGCTTCGGCCGGTTCGACCCGCCAGTGGATGCGCGCGTCCGCGGGGGCGTGCGCGATCTGCTCTTCGCTGGGGTCGCTGGCGTGCACGCGCTGGAAATGGTGCGCCAGCGCCAGGCTGGCCTGGCCGTTGCCGCAGCCCGCATCCCAGGCCAGCTCATGGTGCTGGCAGGTTTCCGACAGCCAATCGAACAGGGCCGCGGGATAGGTCGGGCGCGCCGCGGCATAGTCCGCCGCGTGCCGCGAAAAATGATCCTTGAACGCCATGGCCCCTCCAGCAGGTGCAGGGTCGGGTGATCTTACCGCCAGCCGCGCCGCCGCCGCCGGTACCGGTGCCGCGGGCTACTGCTGCAGTTCGCGCCACTGGCCGGGCGGCAGGCCCTCGAGCCGGTGCGGGCCGACGGCGATGCGCAGCAGGCGCAGGGTCGGCAGGCCGACCGCGGCGGTCATGCGCCGCACCTGGCGGTTCCGGCCTTCGGTGATGGTGAGTTCGATCCAGCTGTCGGGCACGGTCTTGCGCTGGCGCACCGGCGGGTCGCGCGGCCACAGCCAGTCCGGCGCGCCCACCAGCACCTGGGCCTTGGCCGGGCGGGTCGGGCCGTCGGCCAGGGTGACGCCGGCGCGCAGCTGGGCCAGGTGTTCGTCGCCGGCCTGGCCCTCGACCTGCACCAGGTAGGTCTTGGGCCAGTGGAACTTGGGCGAGCTGATGCGGGCGATCAGCGGGCCGTCGTCGGACAGCAGCAGCAGGCCCTCGGAGTCCTGGTCCAGCCGGCCCGCGGCGTAAACGCCGGGCGGCAGGGCGAATCCGGCCAGGGTCGGCCGCGGCGGCACCGTCTTGTCGGTGAACTGGCAGAGCACGCCGTAGGGTTTGTTGAAGGCCAGGAGCATCCGGGCAGTGTACGCCCCCGTGAGAAACTCTGCCCCCGGCACCGACGTGGCCACGCCCCGCGCGGCCCCCCGACAGGACTCCCGCATGGCCACCGAACACCCGCTGCGCCGGCTCGCCGGCTTCGCCCGCCCCCACCGCCGCAATGCCGTGCTGGCGACGGTGTACTCGGTGCTCAACAAGATCTTCGACGTGCTGCCCGAGCTGTTGATCGGCGTCGCGGTGGACGTGGTGGTGAACCAGCAGGATTCCTTCCTGGCCGGTTTCGGCCTGCCCGATCCGCTGCACCAGCTCTACGTGCTGGTGGCGCTGACGGTGGTGATCTGGGTGGCCGAATCGCTGTTCGAATACCTGTACGCGCTGAAATGGCGCGGGCTGGCGCAGGACCTGCAGCACGCGCTGCGCCAGGCCGCGTACGGCCACCTGCAGAAGCTGCCGCCGGCCATGATCGAACGCGAGCGCAGCGGCCGGCTGATGGCGCTGATGAACGAGGATGTGAACCAGATCGAGCGTTTCCTCAACACCGGCGCCAACGACCTGATCCAGGTCGTCGTGAGTTCGCTGCTGGTGGGCGGTGTGTTCTTCGTGCTGACGGCCGACCTGGCCGCGCTGGCGATGCTGCCGATACCGCTGATCCTCATCGGCGCCTTCTGGTTCCAGAAGCGGCTGGCGCCGCGGTATGCGGCCGCGCGCGAGGCCGCGGCCACCGTGTCGGCGCGGCTGAACAACAACCTGGCCGGCATGGCCACCATCCAGGCCTATACCGCCGAGGAGTTCGAGGCCGAACACCTGCGCCAGGCCAGCGACGGCTTCCGCGCCCGCAACGCCG
>CBFGOZ010000226.1:0-3751 GCA_965650505.1 uncultured Arenimonas sp. | reverse complement strand
TTGCGCCACATCGCCCGCGGCAGGAAGTGCCAGAGCGACTGGCCAAAACGCGCGCTCGAGGCATCCTCCGGCGTCGACACGTGCACGTGGTGGCCACGCAGGTGCTCGATCTTGAAGCCGTGGTAACCGACGCTGGCCAGCAGGGCGCCGCCGGCCAGCGGTTCCAGCCGGCCGTCCTTGTGGATCAGTTCGTGCGCGGTGTTGATGGCCAGGATGCCGCCCACCACGCCCTGCGACAGCAGCCAACCGGCGACGCCCAACGGCCCCAGGCCGGCGTGCACCAGCCAGTGCCCGGACCAGGCCAGCAGCACCAGCTGCACCGGCAGGCAGGCCAGGGTCAGCCACTTGAACCAGGGGCGCAGCGCGACCTCGCGTTCGCGCTCGGCCGGCACGTTCGCGGGATCATGGCCCAGAGCGTAGTCCACGGCCGGAAGGAAGACGAACAGGAAAAACAGCGGGAACCAGGCCATCAGGTCGGGCCGGCCGGTGGCCTGCGCAAGCCAGGCCGCCGCCGGCATCAGCGCCGGCACGATGAAGACCAGCAGGAAGGCGAGGGCTTTGCCGGGATGCATGGACGGGCCTGCCGCGGGAACCGGCCCCAGCATACGCCCGCGGCCGGCGCCTTCAAGCGGGGCACCGCCCGGACGGGCGCGCCGGCGGCCGGGCGCGCTAAGCTTGCGCGGCCTCCGCCCACCGACGAGCCGCCATGAGCCAGCTGTCCCCGCTGCACATCACCTTCGCCATCTACATCCTCGGCATGGTCGGCATCGGCTTCGCCGCCTGGTACTACACCCGCAGCTTCGACGACTACATCCTGGGCGGGCGCTCGCTGGGCAGCTTCGTCACGGCCATGTCGGCCGGCGCCTCGGACATGAGCGGCTGGCTGCTGCTGGGCCTGCCCGGCGCGCTCTACCTCAATGGCGTGTCCGAGGCCTGGATCGCGATCGGCCTGGTGATCGGCGCCTGGGCCAACTGGCGCTACGTCGCCGCGCCGCTGCGCCTTTACACCGAACGTTGCCAGAACGCGCTGACCCTGCCGGACTACTTCACCCACCGCTTCGAGGACCGCGGCAAGCTGCTGAGGGTGCTGTCGGCGCTGATCATCCTGGTCTTCTTCGCGGTCTACTGCGCCTCGGGCATCGTCGCCGGCGCACGCCTGTTCGAGAGTGTGTTCGCCATCCCCTACGCCCAGGCCATGTGGTACGGCGCGGCGGCCACCATCCTCTATACCTTCGTCGGCGGTTTCCTGGCGGTGAGCTGGACCGACACCGTGCAGGCCACGCTGATGATCTTCGCCCTGATCATCACCCCGGTGTTCGTGATCCTGGGCCTGGGCGGCCCGGCCGAGAGCCTGGCCCTGGTGGAGCAGGTGGACCCGGCCAAGCTCGACTTCTTCAAGGGGGCCAGCGTGGTGGGCGTGATCTCGCTGCTGGCCTGGGGCCTGGGTTACGTCGGCCAGCCGCACATCCTGGCGCGGTTCATGGCGGCCGAGTCGGTGCGCACCATCCCGGTGGCCCGCCGCATCGGCATGACCTGGATGGTGCTGTGCCTGGTCGGCGCGATGGCCGTGGGTTTCTTCGGCATCGCGCACTTCGCGGCCAACCCGGGCCAGGCCGGCGCGGTCACCGCCAATCCGGAACGCGTGTTCATCGAGCTGGCCGGCCTGCTGTTCAATCCCTGGATCGCCGGCATCCTGCTGTCGGCGATCCTGGCCGCGGTGATGAGCACGCTGAGCTGCCAGCTGCTGGTCTGTTCCAGCGCGCTGACCGAGGACTTCTACAAGGGCTTCCTGCGGCCGGCCGCCGGGCAGGGCGAGCTGGTCTGGATCGGTCGCCTCGCGGTGCTGGCGGTCGCGGCGCTGGCGATCTGGCTGGCCTCCGATCCCGACAGCCGCGTGCTCGG
This sequence comes from uncultured Arenimonas sp., assembly GCA_965650505.1. Classification (GTDB taxonomy): domain Bacteria; phylum Pseudomonadota; class Gammaproteobacteria; order Xanthomonadales; family Xanthomonadaceae; genus Arenimonas. The sequence goes on along the minus strand of CBFGOZ010000226.1, from coordinate 1,849 downwards.
GCTGGTCAGCTACGCCTGGGCCGGTTTCGGCGCGGCCTTCGGCCCGGTGGTCGTGCTGTCGCTGTTCTGGAAGCGCATGACCCGCGATGGCGCCCTGGCCGGCATGCTGGTCGGCGCCGGTACGGTAATCCTGTGGAAGCAGTTCTTCGCCGCCACCGGCCTTTACGAAATGGTGCCGGGCGTGGTGCTGGCCACGCTGGCGATCGTGGTGGTCAGCCGGCTGGGCAAGCCGACCGCCGCGATGGAAGGCCTGTTCGACAGCGTGCAGGGTGAGCTGCGCCGCAGCGGCGTCTGAACCATGCAGGACCGGCGCCCGCTGGCCATCGCGCTGATGGGTCCCACCGCCTCGGGCAAGACCGCGCTGGCGGTGGACTGGGCGCAGGCGCTGGACACCGAGATCGTCAGCGTGGATTCGGCCCTGGTCTACCGTGGGCTGGACATCGGCGCCGCCAAGCCCGATGCCGCCACGCGCGCGCGCGCGCCGCACCATCTGGTGGATGTACGCGACCCGCACGAAGTGTTCTCCGCCGCCGATTTCGCCCGCGAGGCAATGCCGCCGATGATGGCGCTGGCCGCGCGGGGCAGGGTGCCGCTGCTGGCGGGCGGCACCGGGCTGTACTTCAGCGCGCTGCTGGAGGGGCTGTCCGAGCTGCCGCCGGCCGACACCGCAGTCCGGGCCGGCATCGCCGCGGAGGCCGCGGCGCGCGGCTGGGACGCGATGCACGCAGAGATGGCCGCGGCCGATCCGGTCGCCGGCGCCCGCATCAAGCCACGCGACCTGCAGCGCATCACCCGTGCGCTCGAAGTATTCCGCCTCACCGGCCGGCCGATCAGCGCCTGGCAGGGCGCGGCGGGCCGGCGGATATTCCCGTTCCGCGTACTCAAGCTGGTGCTGGCGCCTGCGGACCGTTCTGTGCTGCACGAACGCATCGAGCGGCGTTTCGACCAGATGCTCGAACAGGGCTTCCTGGCGGAAATGCACCGCCTGCGTGCCGACCCGCGCCTGCATCCGGACCTGCCGTCCATGCGGGCGGTAGGCTATCGACAGGCCTGGCGCCACCTGGACGGCGCCACCGATGCCGCCACCTTCCGCGCCGAGGCCATCGCCGCCACCCGCCAGCTGGCCAAGCGCCAGCTCACCTGGCTGCGCGCCCAGCGGGACGCGCGCTGGTTCGATCCGGCGACCGGACGCGCCGGGCTCGAGTCGGCGCTGCGGGCCTTCGTGACCCGACCCTAACGCCGACTGCTGCTAGAATCCCGGCATTCGCGGCCTCGGACCCTTTGGCCGCAAATCGCGCCAGCTGGCGCGCCACAACAAGAAGAACGGAGTCCACATGTCCAAAGGCCAATCCCTCCAGGATCCCTTCCTGAATGCCCTGCGCCGCGAGCGCATCCCCGTCTCGATCTACCTGGTCAACGGCATCAAGCTGCAGGGCACCATCGAGAGCTTCGACCAGTTCGTCGTCCTGCTCCGCAACACCGTCAGCCAGATGGTCTACAAACACGCCATCTCCACCGTGGTGCCCGCGCGCAACGTGCGTGTCGGCCCGGGCGGCGGCGCGGTCGCGTCGGCCGGCGGTGGCGACGAGGACGAGGCGGGCCAGGACGATTGAGCCGCCTGGACTCCGATGTTTGAGCGCGCCCGCAAGGGCGAACGCGCCCTGCTGATCCAGCCGCATGCGCCGGGTCGGCAGGACCCGGCCCTGCTGGAGGAATTCTCGGAACTGGCCCGTTCGGCCGGTGCGACCGTGGTCGGCACCGTCACCGCACGGGTCGAGACGCCGAACGCCGCCTACTACATCGGCACCGGCAAGCTCGACGAGGTCGCCTCGGCCTGCGAGGCCACCGG
>CBFGOZ010000225.1:0-3765 GCA_965650505.1 uncultured Arenimonas sp. | reverse complement strand
GGCATCACGCCGGTCACCGAAGTCGACGAATCCAGCACCGGTCGCGGCCACTGTGTCGTGGTCGATCCCGACGGCAATACGATCCTGATCGACCAGCACCGCTGAGGCGGTGCCGATCCGCCGGGCCGTCTGGAACTAGTGGTCGGGAGGCCGGCGCAGCCAGCGCGCGTAGGCGGGCAGGGCCAGGGCCAGCGGCATCAGGTAATACGCCGTCCGGAACAGCAGGGCCGAAGCCAGCAACTGCGCGGTGGACGCCCGGCCGGCCAGGACCGCCACCACAACGAACTCCAGCACGCCCCAGCCGCCCGGCACGTGCGCCACCGCGCCGGCCACGGCCGCCACCAGCATCACCGCCAGCGTTTCCGGATACCGGGTAACGCCGCCCAGGCACAGGTGCAGCACGCCGGCCATCGCCAGCCAGCTGCCGATGCCGACCAGCGTCTGCAGCATCGCCAGCGTCCAGGGCGGAAGTTCCAGGCGCCGGCCCCGCGCCTGCAGCACGACGCCGCGCGCGCAGGCGACGTAGTAGCCGACGACCAGCAGCACCAGCAGCCAAGACAACGGCGGCAGCCAGGCGGGCAGGACGCCGCCGCGGGCCAGGCCGCGCGCCACGCTTTCGGTGTTCAATACGCCGGCCAGCAGCAGGGTCCACGCGCTCCAGTTGCCCAGCAGGCCCAGGGTGACGACGCGCCCGGCGTCGTCGGTGGCCACGCCCTGGCGGCGGTACACCGCCAGCTTCGACACCACGGCGCCCAGCAGGGCACCCACGTTCAGGCCCAGCACGTAGCACACCACGCCCGACAGCCAGCTGCGCGCGTGCGACAGCCCATGCCGCACGGCCCGGGCCGACACCACGTCCTGCAGGCCATAGACCGCATGGCCGGCCAGGGCGACGCCGCCGATCGCCAGCAGCTCGTCCCTGGGCGTCGCGGCCATCAACTGCCACACCTCGCGCCAGTCCACGGTCCAAAGGTGCCGCGCCAGCAGCGCCAGCACGGCCAGCGCGATGACCAGCCCGACCCAGCGCCATCGCGATCGGGCAGGGCCGGTGGCGGCGGCGCTGCGCTCCGGCTCCGTCGCCGAAAGCGTGCCGCCCGGTCCGGACACTTGATCCAGCCGCGAACGGTGCGCCGGTATCCAGCCGGCCCAGGCCGGGAAGTGGCGCAGGAAATGGAAGACCAGGGCCGCCACCGGCCGCTTCCACCAGGTGACGGGCGGCACGTCGGCCGCGCGCACCCAGCGGCCGGGCCGTTCGGTCAGCGCCAGCACCGCATCGCGCACCTCGGCCGCGAACGCGACGTCGTCCACCAGCAGGTTGGCCTCGAGGTTGAGCGACAGGCTGAGCGGATCGAGGTTGCTCGAACCCACCGTGGCCCAGCGCCGGTCCACGACGGCGATCTTGGCGTGCAGCGGGCGTTCGCCGAACTCGCGCACCTGGATCCCGGCCGGCACCAGCAGGTGGTAGAGCCAGCGCAGGCCGAAGGTGACGATGCGCAGGTCGGGTTTTCCCTGCACCACCAGCAGCACGCGCACGCCGCGCCGCGCCGCCCGCCGCAGGTCACGCAGGAAGCGGTAGCCCGGGAAGAAGTAGGCGTTGGCGATCAGCACTTCGTCCCGCGCGGCGCGGATGGCCAGGCGGTAGGCGCGTTCGATGTCGTCGCGGTGCCGGTGATTGTCGCGGACGATGAAGGCCGCCAGCGCGGCGTCCTCGGCGGGCGGGTGCACCGGCGCGGGCTGGCGGCGCCAGGTCCACCAGCGGCGGCGTGTTTGGCGCGGGCCGTCCACCCAGGTGCTGCGCAGGTAGTCGCAGATGTCGGCCACCACCGGGCCCTCGATCTCGGCGGCGTAGTCCTGCAGCGAGGTCTCGCCGCTGCTGCGCAGGTGGTCGGCGCAGAAGTTGATGCCGCCCAGGAAGGCCACCCGTTCGTCCACCACCACCACCTTCCGGTGCATGCGCCGGAACAGGTTGGTGCGCACGCCCAGCAGCCGGCGCCGGGGTTCGAACAGCACCAGGCGCACGCCCGCCTGGTCCAGCGCGGCCACCGCCTCCGCGGGCAGGCCGTCGGAACCGAAGCCGTCCGCCATCATCGCCACGCGCACGCCGCGGCCGGCCAGGCGGCACAGGCTTTCGATGAGCCGGCGGCCCACGTCGTCGTCGCCGAGGATGAAGGTTTCCACCAGCACGCTGTCCCGCGCGCTCTCCAGCACGTCCCAGACCCGCGGGAAGAAGGCCTCGCCGTTTTCGAGCAGGGTGATCCGGTTGCCTTCGCGCCAGGCCGGGCTCACGGCGCCACCTCGGCCAGCAGCGGCAGGTGGTCGGACAGATGTGGCCAGGGCGCGGCGGACAGGGCGCTGGCGCTCTGCGCGCGCAGCGCCCGCAGGTAGATGCGGTCCAGCCGCAGCAGCGGGAAGCGGGCGGGGAAGGTGGGCGGCGTGCCGCCGTCGAAAGCCTGGAAACCGGACTGCATTCCCGCGTCGCGCCGCAGCACCGGGCCCACCCGGCAGCGCCAGTCGTTGAAGTCGCCGGCCAGGATCACCGGCTCGTCCGGCGGCAGGGCCGCCACCTGCTGCGCCAGCGTGGCGACCTGCCGGTCGCGATGCCGCTGGCGCAGGCCCAGGTGCACGCAGAGCGCATGCAGCGGCCGCCAGCCCGGCACCACGATCTCGCAGTGCAGCAGCCCGCGCGGCTCGTGGCCGGCTACGGACAGGTCGTGGTTGCACCAGCGCCGGATCGGGAAACGCGACAGCACGGCATTGCCGTGGTGGCCCTTGCTGTTGACGGCATTGCGCCCGTAGGCGAAATCGCTCCACAGCTGGTCCGCCAGATATTCGTACTGGCTGCCGCCGGCGCGGCCCACCGGGTCGTTGCCCGACGCGCCCAGCACTTCCTGCAGGAACACCAGGTCGGCGCCGGTGGTGCGCACCGCCTCGCGCAGTTCCTCCAGCATGAAGCGGCGACGGCCGCCGGTGCGGCCCTTGTGGATGTTCAGCGTCAGGGCCCGGAGGCTGGGGAAGCGGGGCACCGGGCGGCCCGCGTCAGTGCGGGGTCGCCGTGCCGCCCAGCAGGTCTTCGGTGGCGGAATCGTCGCGGGCGCTGGCGATGTTGGCCAGCGACACGAAGCCGACCAGCCGCTTCTCGCGGGACACCACTGGCAGGCGGCGGACCTGCAGCTCGGACATGTTCGCGGCCACTTCTTCCACCGGCTGGTCCTCGTAGCAGTACTTCACGCCTTCCGACATTACGGCCGTCACCTTCTGGTCCAGCGCGTGGCCCGACGCCAGGCCGCGGATCACCAGGTCGCGGTCGGTCACCATGCCGACCAGGCGGTCGTCGTGGTGCACGGGCAGGCTGCCGACATCGTGGTCGCGCATCAGGCAGGCGGCTTCGCGCAGGGTGGTCTCGGGCGACACCACGTGCACGTCGGTGGTCATCACGTCACGGACATCCATGGTCTTCTCCTGTGGGGGGTATCCATGGCAATCAGGAATCGTGCCAGCGGCGGGCAGGCGCTATGCCGCGGCCCTGCAATGCCGCGCCGCGGGTGCCGGCGGCCGCGCCGGAGGGGCATTCCTTCCCATGCCTGTAAATGTTTCGGGGTCGGTGCCTGCGCTAGCATGGCGCTCCGATCCCGCCGCGCGTGACCTCCTCCGTGGACCCCCAGACGAGCCAACCGGACCTCAGCCGCATCTGCGGCCTGGACTGCAGCGCCCCGCTGTCGGCCGAAGACCTGCACCGCGCCTGCTTCTGCCTGGCGGTGGATCCGG
>CBFGOZ010000224.1:0-3789 GCA_965650505.1 uncultured Arenimonas sp. | reverse complement strand
CGCGAACGTCACCGGCACCCGCAACGTGCTGGCGGCGATGCGCGCGCACGGCATCCGCCGCCTGGTTTATACCTCCACGCCCAGCGTCACCCACAGCGGGCGCACGCCGGTGGAAGGCGGCAACGAAGCGGACACGCCCTACGGCGAAGGCTTCAAGGCGCCCTATCCGGCCACCAAGCTGATCGCCGAAAAGGAAGTGCTGGCCGCCAACGACGCCAGCCTCGCCACCGTCGCGCTTCGCCCGCGCCTGATCTGGGGGCCGGGCGACACCCAGTTGCTGCCCCGCCTGGTCGAGCGCGCCCGCGCCGGCCGGCTGCGTTTCATCGGCGGCGGCCACAACCGCATGGACACCACCTACATCGACAACGCCGCCCAGGCGCACGTCGATGCCTTCAAGGCCCTGGCGCCGGGCGCCGCCTGCGCCGGCAAGGCCTACTTCATCTCCAATGGCGAACCGCGGCCGGTGCGCCGGATCGTCAACGACATGCTGGCCGCCGCAGGCGTCGCGCCGGTCACCGGCAGCCTGCCGTATCCGCTGGCCTATGCCGCCGGCGCACTGCTGGAAGCGGCGTGGACCTTGCTGCGACTGGACGGCGAGCCGCCGATGACGCGCTTCCTCGCCGAACAGCTTTCGACGCCGCACTGGTATGACATCTCCGCGGCCCAGCGCGATTTCGGCTATTCGCCGAAGGTCGGCACCGCCGAAGGCCTGCAGCGCCTGGCCGCCTGGTGGCGCAGGCAGGCCTGAGCCTGCGTCACGTCTCGCTCACGCCGCTGAATCGCGCCGAACCCGGCGCTGAACCAGCCGGGACGAGTTCAGCTTGAGGGGGCTAGGGTCGTGGCGTCCCAGAAGGGGCCCACAACAAGGAGAGCAAAAATGCTCCATTACGCGCTGATCTTCCTCATCGTCGCCATCATCGCCGCCGTGCTGGGTTTCGGCAGCCTTGCGGGCATGGCCGCCACCATCGCCAAGGTGCTGTTCGTCATCTTCCTGATCCTGGCGCTGGTGTCCTTCCTCCGGAAGGCCGCCTAGGTTCCGGGCCCGCGCCGTAAGCCTGCGCCGGCCCGCTAGAATGGCGGCATGACGGACCCTGCCGCTTCGCCCTTCGACGCCCTCAAGCCCCTGGCCGGCCGTGCGCTGGAACAGGCCTTGAACCGGATCGTCGCCCTGGACCCGGACGCCGCCGGGGCGCTGGAGCGCCTCGGCGGCCGACGCATCGGCCTGGCCCTCGAGGCCCCGCCGATCGCGCTCGACATCCACGTCGATGGCGGCCGCCTGAAGGTGGGTCCGCCCACCGCCGAGCCCGACCTGGGCATCCGCGCCACGCTGTCGGGCGTGCTGTCGCAGCTGCCCTTCCTGCGCCGCGACGACGCGCCGCCGGTGGGGCGCATGCGCATCAATGGCGACGCCGAGCTCGCGCGCAGCCTGCAGCAGCTGGCCCGGCGCTTCGACCCCGACTGGGAAAAACCCTTCGCCGACGCCTTCGGCCCGGTGATCGGGGTCCAGGTCGCGCGCGCACTGCGCGAGGCGCTGAAGGCCGGCGCCGGCTTCGCCAAGGGCTTCAGCCGCGACGCCGTCGACTATCTCACCGAAGAATCCCGCGACCTGGTCGGCAAGGCCGAGTTGGCCGCCTTCCTCGACGACGTGGACGAACTGCGCGACCGCGCCGAACGCCTGGCCGCACGCCTGGCCCGGCTGGAGCCGCGCGCGTGAGCGCCGCCGGCCTGGTGCGCGGCGGCTCGCGCGGACTGACCTCGATGCTGCGCGCGGTCGGCATCGCCCGCGTGCTGCTGCGGCACCGGCTCGGCGATTTCCTCGAGGACACCGCCTTCGGCCGCTGGCTGTGGCTGCTCAAGCCGCTGACGCCGGCGCGCGACGCCGCCGACCTGCCGCGCGGCCAGCGCCTGCGGCTGGCGCTGCAGGAGCTGGGGCCGATCTTCGTCAAGATCGGCCAGGTGCTGTCGACGCGCCGCGACCTGCTGCCACCCGACATCGCCGAGGAGCTCGCCCTGCTGCAGGACCGGGTCGCACCCTTTCCCGGCGGCGACGCCCTGGCCCTGATCGAACAGGCGCTGGGCAAGCCGATCACGGCGCTGTTCTCGGCCTTCGCGCTGGAGCCGCTGGCATCGGCCTCCATCGCCCAGGTGCACGCCGCACGCCTGCACGACGGCCGCGAGGTGGTGGTGAAGGTGCTGCGCCCGGACATCGGCAAGCGCATAGCCGCCGACATCGAACTGCTGCGCACGCTGGCCTCGCTGGCCGACCGCCACCATCCGAACGCCGAGAAGATCCGCGCCCAGGAAGTGGTGTCGGAGATCGAAGCCACCCTGCACGCCGAGCTCGACCTGCAGCGCGAGGGCGCCAACGCCAGCCTGATGCGCCGCATCTGGCTGGGCAGCGACGACCTGTACGTGCCCGAGGTGTTCTGGGACTACAGCACCGAAACCGTGCTGACCATGGAACGCGTGCGCGGCATCCCCAGCGACGACATCGCCGCGCTCGACGCCGCCGGCATCGACCGCAAGGCGCTCGCCGCCAAGGGCGTGCGGGTGTTCTACGCGCAGGTGTTCCGCGACAACTTCTTCCACGCCGACGCCCACGCCGGCAACATCTGGGTGGACGCGACCCGCCGGGACAACCCGCGCTACATCGCCATCGACTTCGGCATCGTCGGCCAGCTCGACCGCCGCGACCAGTACTACCTGGCCGAGAACTTCATGGCGATCTTCCAGCGCGACTACCGGCGCATCGCCGAGCTGCACGTCGAGGCCGGCTGGATGCCGGCGCACATCCGCATCGACGAACTGGAGGCCGCGACGCGCGCCGTCTGCGAGCCCTATTTCACCCGTCCGCTGAGCGAGATCTCGCTGGGCGAGGTGCTGGTGAAGCTGTTCAAGACCGCGCAGCGCTACGAACTGACCCTGCAGCCCCAGCTGATCCTGCTGCAGAAGACCCTGCTAAACATCGAGGGCGTCGGCCGCCTGCTCGACCCCAGGCTCGACATCTGGGCCGAGGCGCGCCCGGTGCTGGAGAAGATCCTGCGCGAGCGCTACAGCCCGCAGACCCTCGGCGCCGAGTTCCGCAAGCGCCTGCCCGAGCTGATCACGCACGCGCCCGACATGCCGCGGCTGCTGCACGACTTCCTGGCCCTGCAGGTGCGCGGCCAGCACAGCATCCACATGCGCAGCGAGGACCTGGCCGAACTGGCGCGCATCTCCAAGGCCGGTCAGCGCCAGACGGTGTACGCCATCCTGGGCACCGGCCTGATGATCGTCGCCGCCGTGCTGTTCGCGCTCGAATCCGGCGGCCCGCGCCTCTACGGCATCCCGGCCGTGGCCGGCATCGCCGGCCTCGGCGCCTTCGGCGCCTTCCTGGCCGCCTGGCCCCGCCGCTGAAATCCGGGGTCAGAGTGCATTTATTTTCCCCCCGGGTTTGCGATTCACCGTGCAGCGGACCGGGAAAATAAATGCACTCTGACCCCGGATTTCGGTTTGGTCAGTCGGCGCAGGTCAGGCCTACAGGGGTCAGCAGCTTGTCCAGCACCAGGGTCTGGGTGCCGGTCTCGCCGGTCAGCACCACGCTCGCGCGTTTGCAGCTGATGAACTGGATGCTGGCCGTGCCCCAGACGCGGCTGGTGATCGCGGCCGGGTCGAAGCCGTTGAAGCGGCCGCCGCTGACGAAGTACATCGGCACGTCCATCGGCTCGCCGTAGTCGAAGGTGCGCGCGGCGGGGTCGTAGTCGCCGTACAGCCACAGGTGCCGGCCGCTGTCGTCGTAGCCGTAGAAAT
>CBFGOZ010000223.1:0-3796 GCA_965650505.1 uncultured Arenimonas sp. | reverse complement strand
TCAGCGGCCGCGGCGAGCTGCACCTGTCGATCCTGATCGAGACCATGCGCCGCGAGGGCTACGAGCTGGCCGTGTCGCGCCCCGAGGTGATCATCAAGGAAATCGACGGCGTGAAGTCCGAGCCGTTCGAGTCGCTGGTGGTGGACCTGGAAGAGCAGTACCAGGGCGGCGTGATGCAGCGCCTCGGCGAGCGCAAGGCGATCCTCCAGAACATGGAGCCGGACGGCAAGGGTCGCGTCCGCATCGACTTCATCATCCCGGCGCGTGGCCTGATCGGCTTCCAGACCGAGTTCCGCACCATCACCGCCGGCACCGGCCTGCTGTTCCACGTCTTCGACCACTACGCGCCGAAGCAGGAAGGCGAGATCGGCCAGCGCCAGAACGGCGTGCTGATCTCCAACGGCCAGGGCCCGTCGCCGGCCTACGCGCAGATCGCGATGCAGGAACGCGGCCGGCTGCTGATCGAGCCGGGCGAGGAGATCTACGAAGGCCAGATCGTCGGCATCCACTCCAAGGACAACGACCTCACGGTCAACGCGCTGCGCGGCAAGCAGCTGACCAACTTCCGCGCGTCGGGCACCGACAAGGACGAGGGCCTGATCCCGGCCATCAAGTTCTCGCTGGAGCAGGCGCTGGAGTTCATCGACGACGACGAGCTGGTCGAGATCACCCCGGTGGCGATCCGCCTGCGCAAGAAGTTCCGCACCGAGAACGACCGCAAGAAGGCCTCGCGCGGCTGATCCCCGGCGCATTGCGCTGAGCCGGCCCCATGACGGCCGAACTCTGGCTGCTGACCGCCCTGGCCGGCTTCGCCGCCGGCCTGCTCGACAGCATCGTCGGCGGCGGCGGCCTGATCCTGACGCCGGCGATGCTCAACCTGCATCCCGGCCTCAACATCCTGCAGACCATCGCCACCCAGCGCACCAGTTCGCTGCTGGGCACCAGCGTGGCGGCCTGGAATTACTTCCGCCACGTCGTGGTGGAGCGCCGCATCGTTGTGCCGGCCCTGGTGTCCGCCCTGCTCTTCTCGGCCGTCGGCGTGCAGTTCGCCAAGCGCATCGACCCGGACCTGCTGAAGCTGGTGGTGCTGGCCGTCTGCGTCGCGCTGGCGGTCTATACCGTCGCCCGCCGCGACCTCGGGACGCGCGAGGAGCGGCGTTTCCGCCCGGAACGCGAGGCGCTGGCGGCGGCGGTGGTCGGCGGCGCCTGCGGCTTCTACAACGGTCTGATCGGCCCCGGCACCGGCACCCTGCTCGTATTCGCCTTCGTCAGCGTGATCGGACTGGACTTCCTGAAGTCGTCGGCGGTGTCGAAATCGACCAATGTCGCCGCCGACCTGAGTTCCTGGACGGTGCTGGCGATCGGTGGCTTCGTGCAGTGGACCCTGGCCATCCCGCTGATCCTGGGCAACATGGCCGGCAGCTACGTCGGCAGCCACCTGGCCATCCGCAAGGGCGACCGCTTCATCCGCGCGCTGTTCCTTGCCGTGGTGCTGGCCTTGGTCGCGCGGGTCGCCTGGGGTCTGCTGGCAGGCTGAGGCGCCGCCTTGCGGCGGCGCGCCCGCCGGTGGCCGGCCTCAGGCGCCGACCGGCGCCTTGAGCTGCGAGTGCTTGCGCACGATCAGCATCGCGATTTCCAGCGATTGCTCGTAGTTCAGGCGCGGATCAACCGTCGAGCGGTAGGCGCGCTCGAGGTCGACGTCGGTCAGGTCGCGCGCTCCGCCGGTGCACTCGGTGACGTTCTCGCCGGTCAGCTCCAGGTGCACGCCGCCCAGGCGGGTGCCGGCGGCCGCGTGCAGTTCGAAGCTGGCTTCGACTTCGCCGCGGATGTTGGCGAACCGCCGGGTCTTGAAGCCGTTGCTGGTGCTTTCGGTGTTGCCGTGCATCGGATCGCAGATCCACAGCACCCGGCGGCCCTCGCGGCGCATGGCCTCGAGCAGCGGCGGCAACCGCTCGCCCACCTTGGCCGCGCCCATGCGGTGGATGTAGCTCAGGCGGCCCGGCTCGTTCTCCGGGTTCAGCGCGTCGGTCAGGCGCAGCAGCTGGTCAGGCGTGACCGAGGGACCGATCTTGACGGCCACCGGATTGCGCAGGCCGCGGAAATATTCGACATGGGCGCCGTCCAGGTCGGCCGTACGCATGCCGATCCAGGGGAAATGCGTGGACAGGTTGAACCACCCCCACTGGCGCGGCACCTGGCGGGTCAGCGCTTCCTCGTAAGGCAGCAGCAGCGCTTCGTGGGATGTGTAGAAGTCGGCGCGGTTGAGGTCATGCAGCGCGTTGCCCGAGATCGTTTCCATGAAGCGCACCGCATCACCGACCGCCGCGACCATGCGCCGGTACTCGTCGGACAGCGGCGAGTGCCCGACCCAGTCCAGGTCCCAGTATTCGGGGTGGTGCAGGTCGGCGAAGCCGCCGTCGATCAGGGCGCGCACGAAGTTCATGGTCATCGCCGAGCGGGCGTGGCCCTTGACCATGCGGCGCGGATCCGGGGAGCGGGCCTCCGCGGTGAACTCCGGCTGGTTGATGAAATCGCCGCGGTAGCTGGGCAGGGTGACGCCCCCCTTCTCTTCCAAATCCGCCGAGCGCGGCTTGGCGTACTGGCCGGCGAAGCGGCCCACCCGGACGACGGGCAGGCGCAGGCCGTGCACCAGCACCAGGCTCATCTGCAGCAGAACCTTGAGCCGGTTGGAGATCAGGCCCGACTCGCAGTCGGCGAAACTTTCGGCGCAGTCGCCGCCCTGCAGCAGGAAACGTTTGCCTTCCTGGGCCTCGGCGAGCTGCTTCTTCAGCGCCAGGATCTCCCATGAGGTCACCAGCGGCGGCAGGTGCCGCAGTTCGTCCTGCACCGCGGCCAGGGCGGCCGGATCGGGATAGGTGGGCTGCTGGGCCGCGATGCGACCGCGCCAACCCGCCGGCGTCCAGTCGCCGGGTACGGATACGGGCTGCAGGTTGCGGTCGCTGGCGCTCATTCTCTGGGGTCCGGTGTCGAAGGTCTGAAGGGGAAAAACATCATGCCACAGGCCGTGTCGGCGGCCCGTGCATCGGCGGAGGGCAGCCGCGGTTCAGGCGCGTTTGCGGAACCCGGCCCAAAGCGCGCCCAGGGCCAGGCCGACGAACCAGATCAGGGTCCAGAACGGCATGGACAGGCCCAGGAAGGTCCAGTCCACCTTGGCGCATTCGCCCGAGCCTTCGAAGACCTTGGCCAGGGCGCCGACCAGGCCCATGGATTCAACCATGTAGTCCAGGCCCATGCCCGAGCACAGCGGCACTTGGCTGGGTGGCAGGGACTGGAGCCAGACGTGGTAAGCCGCCACGCCGGCACCCGCGGCCCCGGGAACGAACGCGAGCACCCCGTAGGCGCCCCGACCCACTCGCCCCTTTGGCGCATGCAACCCGCCCGCCAGAAACACCAGACCCAGCACACCGAACGCCACCCTCTGCAGGATGCACAGCGGACAGGGCAGCATCAGCATGCCGAACTGGACGTAGAGCGCGTAGGCGATCAGCGACCCGCACAGCACGAAGCCGCTGAGGAACTGGGCGCGGAAGGACCAGGCGAACGGGTTGGCGGGCATCGGGGCGATCCGGAGGGCAGGTGGCCAGCGTACACAGACCGCCGGGGGCGGGTGAAGTTTCCTGCAGCGCGACACGCAAAAAAAGACCCCGGCCGAAGCCGGGGTCAGATCTTCCGCAAAAGCGCCGGGGTTATTCGGCGGCTTCGACGTCGCGCGGGCGATCCACCAGCTCGACGTACGCCATCGGCGCGTTGTCGCCGGCGCGGAAGCCGCACTTGA
>CBFGOZ010000222.1:0-3876 GCA_965650505.1 uncultured Arenimonas sp. | reverse complement strand
CGAGCCGGCGTGCGTGCAGTCCGCCGGCGGCGTCGGCGAGACGATCAGTGCCCGGTAAGCTGCCAGCAGCTCCATCGGCTAGCGCGGCGCGCCGGCCCGCAGGCGTTCCAGCAGCCAGGGGTTGGCCACGCAGTCGATGACCAGGTTCACGCGGTCCTCCTGGCCCCGGTTGTGCACCTCGTGCCTCCGGTCGGCGTCGAAATACCACAGCTCGCCCGGACGCATCGGCACCGGCTGGCCGTCGACCAGGAAGCTCACGTCGTCGCTGCTCAGGATGGGCAGGTGCAGGCGGGCCTGCCCGTGGTCGGCGCCCAACCCGTGATCGCGGTGCGGGCGGATTTCCGAGCCGGCCTTGAGCCGCATCAGGCGCACGGACTGCAGCGGACAGGCCAGCTGCGCCAGCACGCCGCGCAGCGCCGGACGGTCGTCGAGCACCGGCAGGTCCTGCCAGTCGTCGCCGGCGGCGATCGCGAAACTCTGCAGCAGAGGATGCGCCTGCAGGTGCTGGCGCTGGCAGCGCAGCGGCAGCACGTCCCAGCCGCCGCGGTAGTCGCGCTGGTTGACGTGGTCGTACCAGGGCGCGTCAAGCAGGCCGCGCACCTCATCCTGCAGCGCGGCCAGCAACAGCGTGCAGTCGATCCGCGCGAACGGCGGCAGGGCCGCGGTGGCCGGATCGACGGGAAGGGTCTGCTGGCTGGACATGGGCGCTTCCGACACTAGACAAGCCCCGTCATGAAGACAATGCCTGCGGGCGCGCGCAGCCGGTCAGGGCGCGGCGAGAAAACCCTGCACCGCTTCGGCCACCTGGCGCGGCTGCGCCATCAGCGGCATGTGGCCGCAGCCCGACAGCAGCACCGTCGTGCTCTGGCGCAGGCCGCGGCGGAACGTCTCGGCGGCGCTGACGTCGATGACCTTGTCGTCGCGGCACCACAGCAGCAGGGCCGGCGCCTCGATCCGGCCCAGCTCTCTTTCCAGCACCAGGGCATCGGGCCCGCGGCCGATCTGTTCGAGCACCTGCTGCTCGAAGGCGGCGTCGGCGCGGCGGCGGCGCACCAGGGCCTCGTTCGCCGGCCAGGGCACGAAGGGCGGATCGGCGAAGACGATGCCGAGGAACCGCTTGAGCTCGCCGCGGTTGGTGACCTGGTAGGGGTTCTCGCCGGCCAGCACCGCGTTGGCGAACGCGTTCTCCTCGAAGGTGACGCCGGCCGAAGACATCAGCGAAATGCGATCCACCAGCTGCGGCTGCCGTGCCGCCAGCAGGCCGACGATCTGTCCACCCATCGAATGGCCGACCACCAGCGCGGGTTTTTCCGGCAGCTGCCGCAGGAAATCCGCCAGCCGCTGCATCTGCGCGACCGGCCCGTAGTCGGCGCCGGCCTGGCGTTCGCTGTCGCCCCAGCCCGGCAGGTCGGGCGCGACCAGGCGGTAGGACTTGCCCAGCTCGCGCATCAGCGGCAGCCAGTTCTCCTTGCTGCCGACGAAGCCGTGCACCAGCACCAGCAGCGGCTTGTGCGCCTCGCCCGATTCCAGCACCGACCAGCGGTGCCCGGCCACCTGCACCTCCCGCAGTTCGGCCCCGGCCAGCCAGCGCTGGCGCGCGAATTCGGCCTGTAGCACCTTCTCCGGCGCGCTGGCGGCGAAGCCGACCACGCCCAGGGCGAGCCCGAGCGAGGCGGCGAGTGCGATCTTGCGCGGGCGACCCGCGCGCCGGGAGCTCATCCGGTCACTGCGCCGGCGCGGCCTTGGCCTTGGCCAGCAGGGCCTCGACCGAGGCGCTGGTAATCGGGTGGTAGCCCGGCTTGGCCATCGCGTAGATCTGCGAGGCGAAGGCCAGGCCGTCGGCGGTCTGCACCAGGGCCTCGTAGGTCGGCATGATCAGCTTGCGGCGGCCGATCTTGCGCAGGAACAGCGACATCGCCGGGCGCGCCTCGAAATATTCGCTGCGCACGGTCAGCGGGTACCAGCGCTGGGCGATCTCGCCATTGGCCGTGCCGGTGAAGCGGAAGGCCTGGTCGAGTTCGACCAGCCGGTCCGGGTCCACGGTCCTGGGCAGGCCTTCGAGGAAATACACCCATTCCTGGGTGGTCCAGGCGCTGGTCTTGAGGTCGCGGGCGGCGGTGCGGCGCTTGACCCAGGCTTCGCGGGTGGCGTCGACGGCGTCGAAGCGCGGCGACGCGGTCTGCGGCGCGAAGTCCGGGATGCCGGGCGCCGACAGCCAGGTGGCCAGCTCGGCCTCGCTGACCACGCCGGGCTTGCCGGCCATCAGTTCGCTGCGCAGGAAGGCGACGAACTGCTCGGTGCTGACGCTCTGGAAGGCGTGGGTGTCGAACCAGCTGCGCAGGAAGGGGTCGAAGGCCTCGCGGCCGTAGCGCTGTTCCAGGAACTGCAGGAACCAGGCGCCCTTGTCGTAGGCGATCGCGCCCAGCGCGTCCTCGGGATCCGAGCCCACGCGCGCCGGCAGCATCAGCACCTGCTGCTCGGCCGGGATCTCGGCCAGCTCGGCCTTCAGGCCGTTGCGGCTGTTGACGAACTCCATGTCGGCGCGCTCCTTGCCGTACAGCGCCTCGACGATGCGGTTCTCGACGTAGCTGGTGAAGCCCTCGTTGAGCCACATGTCCTTCCAGCTGGCATTGGTGACCAGGTTGCCGGACCAGGAATGCGCCAGCTCGTGCGCGATCAGCGACACCAGCGACTTGTCGCCGGCGATCACCGTGGGCGTGATGAAGCTCAGGCGCGGGTTCTCCATGCCGCCGAAGGGAAAGGACGGCGGCAGGATCAGCAGGTCGTAACGCTCCCAGCGGTAGGGGCCGTACAGCGACTCGGTGACCTGGATCATCTTCTCGGTGTCTTCGAACTCCTTCACCGCGCGGTCCACCGTCTGCGGCTCGGCCCAGACGCCGGCGCGCGCCGAGATCGGCTTGAACACCAGGTCGCCGGCGGCGATCGCCATCAGGTAGGACGGGATCGGCTGCGGCATCTTGAAGGTGTAGTCGCCGTCGCGCGGCGCGGCCGGGTCGTTGTCGGCGCTCATCAGCGCCATCACGTCCACCGGGGTGCGCACGCGTGCGGTGTAGGTGAAGCGCACCGACGGCGTGTCCTGCAGCGGCACCCAGCTGCGGGCGTGGATGGCCTGCGATTGGCTGAACATGAAGGGCGTCTTGCCGCCGGCGGTCATCGACGGCGACAGCCACTGCAGTCCCGAGGCCTGCGGCGAGGTCGCGTAGGCGATGCGCACCTGCTCGTACTGGCGCGGCAGGGTGATGCTGAGCTTGCTGCCGAAACGCTCGTCGCGCGGCGCCAGGGCGAAATCCACCGCCCGCCACTTGCGGCTGCCATTGCGGGCCTCGACCGCGGCGATGCTCAGGTCGCGGGTGTCGAGCACGAGCTCGCGCGCCTCCTCGTCGGCCCAGGCCAGGGTCAGGGTGGCGGTGCCGGCCAGTTCGCGTCGCGTGAAGTTGACCTGCAGGTCCAGGCCCAGGTCGGTGATGCGGACCTTGTCGGGCTGGGCGTAGGAATGTTCGTCGGCGCGCCGGTCCTGGGCCAGGGCCGGCAGGGTGGCGGTCAGCAGGACCAGCGTGCTGAGCAGGGGAAGGACAAGGCGGCGCATGGGCGGTTCCGGGCGGGTGGACGCCGGATTCTAGCGCGGGCGGCCGCCCGGGAACCCTTGGCCGATGGTCGGACCTGATCGAGCGCAAATTCCCCGGCTTCCGGCTGGACCATACTGGGGAAAACCTGCCCAAGGACCGCCATGTCCCGACCGAACCCGTCGCATGCCCCGCCCCTGATCGCCGACCGGGCCAGCCTGATCGCCTGGCTGCAGGCGGCGCCCAACGGCGGCTCGCCCTGGGGCCACGATGGGGAGTCCGTCGCCCTGGA
>CBFGOZ010000221.1:0-3880 GCA_965650505.1 uncultured Arenimonas sp. | reverse complement strand
GGCAGGCCAGCAGCAGGACCATGAAGCTGAAACCCATCCAGACCCTGCGCCGCAGCGACACCAGGTTGCGGTAGACCAGGGCCAGCGCCAGCAGGCCCAGCGCGGCGGCCCCCTGCCAGGCCAGCGCCGGGCGCAGGTGTTCGATCGCCAGCATCGCGATCCGCAGCGACTCGAGCACCGCCAGCGCCAGCAGCAGGTTCGCCAGCGGCCAGTGCAGCAGCTGGATCTGCCGGCGCTGCTGCTCGCGCCGCTGATGCGGCGGCAGGCGCGAGAGGTCTCCCTCCAGCGCGTGGTCGATTCTGGTTTTCAGGCGGGCAAGCAGCGGGTGCAGCATCGGGTTTCCAGGCGGTGGGGTCGCGGCGCGCGCTGCCGCGCGCCACCCGCAGGAGGCGGGCACGGCTGACAGGAACGGGGGGAGCCCGCATTAGCGGTCAATCGCTGCCCGGATGCAAGCGCCGGAGGGCCCAATCGGGGACGGGTGCCGCAGTTTCCCGGTGCGGGTTCAGCCGGCGTCCAGCGCCGCCAGCCGATCGGGGGTGCCGACATCGGTCCAGGCGCCGCGGTGGTGCTCGCCGCCCACGGCGCCGGCCCGCATCGCGGCGCGCAGCAAGGGCGCCAGCTTGAATCGCGGCGGCTCCAGCTCGGCCCCGGGCACGTCGCCGATGACGCCGCGCCAGTTGGCGAGCAGGGCCGGGCGGTACACGCCGATCCCCGAGAAGGTCAGGCGCGTCTCGCCGGCGGCGTGCACCTGGCCCTGCGCATCCAGGGCGAAATCGCCCTGCGGGTGGTGGGGCGGGTTGTCCACCAGCACCAGGTGCGCCAGACCCGCCGGTTCCCGCGGCAGGCGGGCGAAATCGTGGTCGCACCAGACGTCGCCGTTGACCGCGATGAACGGCGCGGGGCCGAGCTGCGGCAGCGCGCGCAGCATGCCGCCGCCGGTTTCGAGCGGTTCCGGGCCTTCGTGGGAGTAGTGCAGCCGCAGCCCCCAGCGGCTGCCGTCGCCCAGCGCGGGCTCGAAACATTCGGCCAGCCAGGAGGTGTTGACCACCACCTCGTCCACGCCCAGCGCCGCGAGCTTTTCCAGGTGCCAGGCGATCAGCGGCTTGCCGCGCACCGGCAGCAGCGGCTTGGGCGTGTGGGTGGTCAGCGGGCGCATGCGCTCGCCCTTGCCCGCGGCGAAGATCAGGGCCTTCATGCCGGCTGGGTGAGGTCGCGGTCGCCGATCAGGCGTTCGATCAGGTCCACCATCGGCGCGGTTTCGGGATAACGCCGGCCGACCGTACGCGTGTATTTCCATACCAGCGGCAGGTCCTGCAGGTAGCCGGCCTTGCCGTCGCGGTACCAGAGCCGGCAGAAGATGCCGAGCACCTTGATGTGGCGCTGCAGGCCCATCAGGTCGAAGGCGCGCAGGAAGGCTTCCGGCCCGGGCGTGCCGATGCCGGCGGCCGCCAGGCGCTGCCGGTAGTCCTCCACCCAGGCGGCCACGCGCGCTTCGGGCCACTCGATGTAGCAGTCGCGCAGCAGCGACACGAGGTCGTAGGTGACCGGCCCGCGCACGGCGTCCTGGAAGTCGATCACGCCGGGGCTGTCGCGTTCGGTGACCAGCAGGTTGCGCGAATGGTAGTCGCGGTGCACGAACACCTGCGGCTGCCGCCGGGCGTTCTCCACCAGGGCGCGGAAGGCGACCTCGATCACGTCCCATTCGGTGCATTCGATCGCATGGCCGAGATGGCGCCGCAGCAGCCATTCCGGCATCAGCTCCATCTCCGCGACCAGGCGGGTTTCGTCGTAGTCGGGCAGGCCGTCGGCGTCGGCGCGGCATTGCATCGCCAGCAGCGCGTCCAGCGCGGCGCCGTAAAGGCGGTCGGCGCTGGATTCGCTGAGTTCGGGCAGCAGGATGCGGTCGCCGAGGTCTTCCATCAGCACGAATCCGCGCTCGGGATCGGCGGCCTGGATGTCCGGCACGTGCAGGCCGGCACGGGCGAGGCGGCCTGCGACCTCGAGCCATGGGCGGATGTCTTCGCGGTCGGGCGGCGCGTCCATCACGATCCACGGCCGGTCCGCCGAGCGGGTGCGCCAGTAGCTGCGGAAGCTGGCGTCGTTGGAGGCGCGCTCCAGCGGCGCGTCGGGGTCGGCCAGGGCCTGGCGGGTCCAGGCCAGGCGCAGGGTCTCGCGATCGGGCAGGTTCATGGGTCGGCGGTGGATCCTTCGGCGCTGGCGGAAGTATGACCGATGCCGCCGCGCCGCGGCCCGCGCCGGCGTCCCGGTGCGGGTGCGTGGCATCATGGCGGCCCGCGTCCCGCCCGGTGTTGCGCCCGCCATGACCGAACTCATCCCCGTCCTGCTGTCCGGTGGTTCCGGCACGCGGCTGTGGCCGCTGTCGCGCGAAACCCACCCCAAGCAGTTCCAGCCCCTGGTCGGCGAGCAGTCCCTGCTCCAGGCCACCTGGCGCCGGCTGGACGGCTTGGCCGGCGCGGGCCGTCCGATCGTGGTGGCGAACGAGGAGCATCGTTTCATGGTGGCCGAGCAGCTGCGCCAGGCCGGCGTCGCGCCGGCGGCCCTGCTGCTGGAGCCGGTCGGCCGCAACACCGCGCCCGCCATCGCCGCCGCGGCCCTGCAGGCGCAGGCCGGCGGCGGGGACCCGCTGCTGCTGGTGCTGCCCTCGGACCACGTGATCCGCGACGAGGCCGGCTTCCGCGCCGCCGTGCTGGCCGCACTGCCGGCCGCCGAAGCCGGCGCGCTGGTCACCTTCGGCATCGTGCCCACCGGCCCCGAGACCGGCTACGGCTACATCCAGGCCGCGGGCGGGCAGGGCGTGCGCCCGGTCGGCCGCTTCGTCGAAAAGCCGGACCTGGCGACCGCCCAGGCCTATGTCGCCAGCGGCGACTACTTCTGGAACTCCGGCATGTTCCTGTTCCGCGCCTCGCGCTTCCTCGGGGAGCTGCAGCGCTTCGCGCCCGCGATGGTGGCCGCGGTCCGCGCGGCGCTGGCGGCCGGCAAGCGCGACGCCGACTTCCTGCGCCTGGACCGGGCGGCCTTCGAGGCCTGCCCGGCCGATTCGATCGATTACGCGGTGATGGAAAAGACGTCGGCGGCGGCGGTGCTGCCGATCGACGTGGGCTGGAGCGATGTCGGCTCGTGGTCGGCGCTGTGGGAGATCGCCGACCAGGATCCGGACGGCAACGCCCACCACGGCGACGTGCTGGCCCTGGGCTGCCGCAACACCCTGGCCTGGGGCGGGCGGCGGCTGGTGAGCCTGCTGGGGCTGCAGGACGTGATCGTGGTGGACACCGACGATGCCCTGCTGGTCGCCGCACGCGACCAGGTGCAGAAGGTCAAGGACATCGTCGCGCGGCTGAAGGCCGACGGCCGCGCCCAGGCCAGCATCCACCGCAAGGTCTACCGGCCCTGGGGCAGCTACGACGGCATCGACAGCGGCGAACGTTTCCAGGTCAAGCGCATCGTGGTCAATCCCGGCGCGTCGCTGAGCCTGCAGATGCACCACCACCGCGCCGAGCACTGGATCGTGGTCAGCGGCAGCGCGCGGGTCACCTGCGACGACAAGGTGTTCCTGCTGGCCGAGAACCAGAGCACCTACATCCCGCTCGGCAGCCGCCACCGGCTCGAGAACCCGGGCAGGGTGCCGCTGGAGCTGATCGAAGTGCAGTCCGGCAGCTACCTGGGCGAAGACGACATCGTGCGCTTCGAGGACGTCTACGGCCGCGGCGGCGGCTGATGCCGTCGCCGGCGCGGACCGGCATCGGCTATCCTGCGCCGGAGCTGCCGCCGGGCAGGAAGGGACGCAGGTCATGAGGTCGCTGCAGGACGTGAAGCTGGGCATCGTCGGACTGGGTTACGTCGGGCTGCCGCTCGCGCTGGA
>CBFGOZ010000220.1:0-3894 GCA_965650505.1 uncultured Arenimonas sp. | reverse complement strand
ATGGTGGTGGACGACTCGATCACCATGCGCAAGGTCACCGGCCGCGTGCTCGAGCGCCACAACTTCGAGGTGCTGACCGCGAAGGACGGCGTGGACGCCAT
Organism: uncultured Arenimonas sp.; assembly: GCA_965650505.1. GTDB lineage: Bacteria > Pseudomonadota > Gammaproteobacteria > Xanthomonadales > Xanthomonadaceae > Arenimonas. The sequence continues at coordinate 3,793 of CBFGOZ010000220.1, read as the reverse complement.
CGAGAAGATGGCCGAGCGCGTGCCCGACCTGATGCTGCTCGACATCGAGATGCCGCGCATGGACGGCTACGAGCTGGCCCAGAACATGAAGTCGGACCCGCGCCTGAAGGACGTGCCGATCATCATGATCACCTCGCGCACCGGCGAGAAGCACCGCCAGCGCGCCTTCGACATCGGCGTGAACCGCTACCTCGGCAAGCCCTACCAGGAAGTCGAGCTGATGCGGAACGTGTTCGAGATGCTGGGCATGGAGCCGGTCAATGCTTGAGTCGCCGGTTCGCGTTGCGCTGCTGGCCCGCCCGGGCGAAGCGCGCGACCAGCTCCGCCGCGCCCTGGCGGAACTGGGCGCGCAGCTGGTCGCGGAAGGCGATCCGGCCGAGCTCGATCCGGGCACCGTCGCCGGCGAGAAGCCATCGGTGGTCCTGGTCAGCCTGGAGCCCGCGATCGAGGACGCGCTGTCTCGCTTCGACGACCTGCTGGCCGCACCCGGCGTGGAAGTGATGTACGACGACGCCGAGGTCACCCGCCAGCTCGATGGCTGGGACCTCGCGCGCTGGGCCCGGCACCTGGCCGCCAAGCTGGTCGGCGGCGACCTGCTGCCGCCGGCGCCGGGCGGCGCCGACCACCTGCCCGAACTCGACCTGTCGCCCCAGCCCGGCGCGCCACCGACGCCGGCGCAGGAAATGGCCAACGAGAAGCTCGAGGACTACGCCGCCGAGTCGCTGGACCTTTCGGAATGGGTGCCCAGCACGCCCTCGCTGGCGCGCGAGCCGGTGGATGAGCCGGCTGCGGTTGAAGCCGAGGTGACCCTGGTTTCGGAAGAGGTCGACCTCGACCTGGACCTGGGCGACCTGGAGCAGGCCCTGGGCCGCGCCGACGCCCAGGTCGAAACCACGCCCCGCGGCGCCCCCGGTGCCGCGGAGGACCTGGACTTCGATCCGCAGAACCTGGACATCGATCTGTCCGCGCTGCCGGAAGAAGGCGCGCGCATGGCGGTGGCCGACGACACCGACAGCCTCGACCTGGGCGCGGACGAGCCGCTGCTGGCCGACGTCGAGCTGGCCGACGGCCCGGTGAACTTCTCCTCGTTCAGCGAGGACGACATGGCCGCCTCCGGCGGCATGGACGACGACGTCGCGGCGCTGGCGGCCCAGCTCGATGCCTACGAAGCCAACGACAGCTTCCAGGCGCCCAGCGAACCCGACTTCGCCAGCCTCGACAGCTTCAGGGAACCGGAGGCCGCGCCTGCCGCGCAGGCGATGCCCGCCGCCGCGTCGCCGGTCCCGCCCGCACGCACTTCGATCTTCGGTGCGCTGGAACTGTTGCCGATGGACGGCGAGCCCAGTCCTCCCGCGGCACCGGCCCCGGCACCGCCGCGACCGGCCAGCACGCTCGCCTCCAGCCTGAGCCTGGCCGACGAGGGCGTCGCGCATGTGCCGTCCGCGGCGGCGGCCAGCGGTGCACTGCTGGTGTTCGCCGGCCTGGGTGGCCCCGATGCCGTCCGACAGGTTCTTTCGGCGCTGCCGCAGACCCTTCCGGTGCCCGTGCTGCTGTACCAGCACCTGGACACCGGCAAGCACGATCGCCTGGTGGGTCAGCTGGCCAAGGCCAGCCGCCTGCCGCTCGACCTCGCGGTCGAGGACAAGCTCGCCTTCTCCGGCCGGGTGGCCGTTCTGCCGCCGGGCATCGGCCTGTCCTTCGACGACGGCAACTTCCGGTTCACGTCCGGCTCGGACCTCGCCGCGCTGGTGACGGCGCTTCCCGCCGAACACAGCATGGTGCTGCTGCTCAGCGGCGCCGCGCCCGCGGTGGTGCCGGCCGTGCTGGCCCTCAAGGCCGCGGGTGGGCGCGTGCTGGCCCAGACCCCGGCCACCTGTTTCGACGCGAGCGCCGCCGAGGCGGCGATCGCCGCCGGCGCCGAAGTGGCCGAGCCGTCCGGGCTGGCCCAGCTGATCGTCGAGCGCTGGACCTGATTAGGAGATACCCATGAGTTCCCAGCGCGACATCCGAGGCGTCCTGATCACCGTGACCAACGGCCGCCTTCTGCTGCCCAACGCCAGCGTGGCCGAGGTCATCACCTACTCCGAACCGGAAGCCGTGGAGAACGCGCCCGAGTGGCTGCTCGGCCGCGTGCGCTGGCGCGGCTGGCGCCTGCCGCTGCTGTCGTTCTCGCGACTGGCGGGCTGGTCGAACGAGGACGGTCACCTGGGCGCCAAGGTCGCCGTGCTCAAGGCCCTGGGCGGCAACAGCAAGCTGCCGTTTTTCGCCGTGCTGTCGCAGGGCTTCCCGCGCCTGGTGACGGTGAGCGCCAGCGCCCTGGTCGAATCGCACGACATCAAGGAACTGCCGCTGGGCGTGCACTCGCGCGTCACGCTGAACGACGATCCGGCCGCGGTGCCGGACCTGCTCAGCATCGAGCTGCTGATCCAGAAGGCCTTGGGGAGCGGGAGCCAGGCGGCGTGATTTTCGGGCGGATGCCCGAAAACCCCCACGATCCGCTGCGCGTATCGCGGGCCCCTGACGCATTGGCTTCCTATCCCCGCGCCTTCGGCGCGCCCCCTTAACAAAAGGGGGCTCCCACATACGAGATACCTCTGCCGGGCATCCCCGCGCGCTTCGCCGCGCGAGATGCCCGACTGGCGGTGTCTTCGTCAGCCCAGGTCGCCGTGGAGGGATTGGAGGGCGGCGAGGGCGGTTAGGCCGGCGGTTTCGGTGCGCAGGATGCGGGGGCCGAGCTTCAGGCCCTGGAAGCCGGCCGCGCGCAGGGTGGCGAGGTCGCGTTCGGACAGGCCGCCTTCCGGGCCGACCACCAGGGCGACCGACTGGCCCGGCTGCAGCGGCAGCGTCGCCAGCGACAGGCTGCCCAAGGGATCGAGCACCAGTTTCAGGTCCGCGGTTTCGCCGGCCGCGTAGGTCGCCAGCGCCGCCGGCTCCGACAGCGTCGGCAGCCGCGCGCGGCCGCTCTGGCCGCAGGCCGCGGCCAGCACGCCGCGCCAGTGCGCCAGGCGCTTGCCGGCGCGCTCGGCGTCAAGCTTCACCTCGGTGCGCTCGGTGACGACCGGCGCGATCGCCGCCACGCCCAGTTCGGTGGCCTTCTGCAGCACCAGGTCCATCTTCTCGCCGCGGGCGATGCCCTGGGCCAGGGTGATGCGCAGCGGCGATTCGCGCCCGGCGTCCTGGCGCGAATGCACCTGGGCCTCGGCACCGCGTTTGGCGGCCGACAGCAGGCGCGCGCCGTAGTCGCCGCCGTCGCCGTTGAACAGCACCACCTCGTCCCCGGGCGCCAGCCGCAGCACGCGCAGCAGGTGCGCGCTGGCTTCTTCGGGCAGCGTGACCACCTGGCCGATCGCCAGCGGCAGGTCTACGAAGCAGCGGATGGTCCTCATGGGCGGCAGGCCTCGTCGATGGCGGAGGCGGTGACCGCCGCCAGGTGCAGGAGCTCCTGCTCGCCGACGCAGTAGGGCGGCATCCAGTACAGGACATCGCCCAGCGGGCGCAGCACCACGCCGCGTTCGATCGCATGGCGGTAGGCGCGCAGGCCGCGGCGGTCGCCGGCGGGGAAGTGCCGGCGGCTGCCCCGGTCGGCGACCAGCTCGAAGGCGAGGATCATGCCGGTCTGGCGCACCTCGCCGACGTTCGGGTGCGCGGCCAGCGGCGCCGCGAGTGCGCCCATGCGCGCGGCGGTGGCGCGGTTGCGGGCCAGCACGTCGTCGCTGTCGAAGATCGCCAGCGAGGCCAGCGCCGCCGCGCAGCCCAGCGGATTGCCGGTGTAGCTGTGCGAATGCAGGAAGGC
>CBFGOZ010000219.1:0-3944 GCA_965650505.1 uncultured Arenimonas sp. | reverse complement strand
GGCCGCATCGGCGCCATCCGCGAGGCGCTGGAGGAGTCGGGCCACGTCAACACCCGCATCCTGGCCTATTCGGCCAAATACGCCTCCGCCTTCTACGGCCCCTTCCGCGACGCGGTCGGCAGCGCCGGCGCGCTGGGCAAGGGCAACAAGTACACCTACCAGATGGACCCGGCCAACGCCGACGAGGCCCTGCGCGAGGTCGGCCAGGACCTGGACGAAGGCGCCGACATGGTGATGGTCAAGCCGGGCCTGCCCTATCTGGACATCGTGCGCCGGGTGAAGGACCACTACGGCGCGCCGACCTTCGTCTACCAGGTCAGCGGCGAGTACGCGATGCTCAAGGCCGCCGCGCTCAACGGCTGGCTGGACGAACGCGCCTGCGCGCTGGAGGCGCTGACGTCGATCAAACGCGCCGGCGCCGACGGCGTGCTCACCTATTTCGCGCTCGATGCGGCGCGCTGGCTGAAGGAGGAGTGACATGAGCGCTCGTTTCGCCGTGTTCGGACACCCGGTGGCGCACTCGCTGTCGCCGCGCATCCACGCTGCCTTCGCCCGCCAGACCGGCGTGACGATGGACTACACCGCCATCGACGCCGCGCCCGAAGGGTTCGAGCGCGCGCTGGCGCGCTTCGCCGAAGCCGGCGGCCGCGGCGCCAACGTCACCCTGCCGCTGAAAGAGCAGGCCCTCGCGCTCTGCACGCAGGCCAGCGCGCGCGCGCGCCGCGCCGGCGCCGCCAATACGCTCAGCCGCCACCGCGACGGCTGGCACGCCGACAACACCGACGGCGTCGGCCTGGTGCACGACCTCACCGAACGCCGGCGGCTCGACCTGCGCGGCCGGCGCGTGCTGCTGCTCGGCGCCGGCGGCGCCGCCCGCGGCGTGGCCCCGGCCCTGCTCGATGCCGGCATCGGCGAGCTGTGGATCGTCAACCGCACGCCGGAAAAAGCCGACGCGCTGTCCGATGCCCTGGGCGAACCCGGCCGCGTGCACACGCGCTATCCGGCCGACCTGCCCGACCTGGGCGCCTTCGACATGCTGGTCAACGCCACCTCCGCCGGGCGCGGCGCCGGTGGCCTGGACCTGCCGTTCTCGCTGGCGACGGCGCGCACGCTGGCGGTGGACCTGAGCTATGGCGAGGCGGCGATTTCCTTCCTGGCCTGGGCCGGTGCCGCCGGCTGCGAGCACCGCTTCGACGGCCTGGGCATGCTGGTCGAGCAGGCCGCCGAGAGTTTCGCGCTCTGGCACGGCCAGCGGCCGGACACCGACGCGGTGTACGAGGCGCTGAGCGCCCGCGCCGACGCCCTGCTGACCGCCGACTGATGCCCTGCCGCGCCGGCTGCGGCGCCTGCTGCATCGCGCCCTCGATCAGCTCGCCGATCCCGGGCATGCCGCGGGGCAAACCCGCCGGCATGCCCTGCGTGCAGTTGGACGAGCACTTCCGCTGCCGGATCTTCGGTTCGCCCGAACGCCCCGCCGTCTGCGCCTCGCTGCGCCCGCACGACAGCATGTGCGGACGCGACCGCGGCGACGCGATGGCCTATCTGTCGCGGCTGGAACAAGATACCCGCACGCCGGCCTGAACCCGCCCCGGAGCCCCGCATGACCACCGACTTCCTGATCGCCACCTTCTTCAACCTCGGCGTCAACATCGTGCAGACCCTGGTGGCGCTGGTGGTGGCGGTGCTGGGACTTCAGTTCATCGACCGCAGGCTGCTAAAGCACATCGACATCGAGCAGGAACTGCAGAAGGGCAACCTGGCGGTGGCGATCTTCGCCTCGACCATCCTGCTGTTCGTCGCCGTGGTGACGGTGTTCGGGCTGCGCGGGTAGCCGCCGCATGATCGGCGGCGGTCGCGGCAACAGTGCGCTGGCGTGGATGGCCCTGCTGGCGTTCGGGCTGATGGGCCTGCGCGCCTGCGACCGTCCCGTGGCGCCTGAGGATGCCGGCGGCTCCGTGCTCGACTGGCGGGCGACGGTGCCCGCCGATCCCGGCGCCGACTTCGCCGCGCCGCCGGAAACCCGCCGCATCGTACTGCCCACCGGCGAGCGCCTGCACGAAGGCCAGGTGGCGCAGGCGCTGGACGCCATCGGCCACGCCCGCACCTGGTCGTCCTTCACCTGGCAGGTGCGCGACCAGCCGGTGACGACCATCGCGCCAGGCCTGGACCGTCGCCACCATTTCGCCAATGCCTACCTGGTGGGCTACGTGCCGTTTCCGGACGTCGAGGCCTGGGTACCGCTGGCGGCGCTGGCCCAGCGCAAGCGCTACGAATTCGACCACGACCAGTACCCGGGCGCCCCCGAGCTGTGGCAGACCTCGCGCGAGGCCTTCTTCCATCCGCGCGGCGACTGCGAGGACCACGCCCTGGCGCTGGCCGACTGGCTGATCGGCCTGGGCCATGACGCCCGCGTGGTGATCGGCACGATGCGCGGCGGCGGCCATGCCTGGGTGGTGCTGCTGGATGGCCCGCGCACCTACCTGCTGGAGGCCACCGACAAACGTCCGGCGCGCGCGCTGCCGCTGGCGTCCCAGCTGCCGGACTATCGGCCCGAGGCGATGTTCAACCGCGAGCACTACTGGGTGAACGAGGGCAGCACGCTCACCGCCGACTATCGCGGCGGCCACTGGCAGCCGCGGTCGCGTTTCAGCCGCGGCTGAGGCCTATTCCTCGTCGAAGCTGATGCGCACGTCCTTGACGGTGTTGCTGACCAGCACGATCGCGAAGCGCGGGTGGTAGAGGCGGCGCTTCACCAGCACGTCCTCGCCGTCGTCGCGTTCGACCCGCCAGCCCCAGGGCAGGGCCTTGTCGAGCGCGCGCCGGACCTTGCTGGAGACGCGGTTCTCGCCGTCGTTGCGCTCGATCGGGACGGTGACCTGGAAGTTCGCGCCCTTCGAATCGTTGACCGCAAGCACGATCTCGCCGTCGGACTCGGCGGCGCCGCTGAACTGCAGCCGCCACTTGTTCGAACGGTCGGTCTCGGCCTGGACGCCGGCACTGGCCAGGGCCAGCAGCGGGGCGAGCAGCAGGGTCGGCAGGCGTCTGTTCATGGTCGGAATCCGTGCTGGGGCCCCGGAGTCTGCCACGGGCCGCGGCGCCCGGGTACGGCGCGCCGCGTCGTCGCGCCGGCGGTCATTCAGCGTCGAACTTCACGCGCACGGCCTGCACGGTGTTGTGCACCAGACGGACCTCGAACAGGTCCACGCCGTCGCGGCGCTTGATCAGTACGTCCTCGCCGTCGTCGCGTTCGACGTAATAGTCTTGGCCCACCGCGATGGTGAGGGCCTGGGTGACCTTGTCGGCGATCTGGTTCTCGCCGTCGGCGCGGCCGATGGCCACCACCACGTCCTGCGGCACGCCGCCATCGGGCGTGACGGCGAAGACCAGCTCGCCGTCGGATTCGGCGGCGCCGCTGAATTCGAGCCGCCACTTGTTCGACGGCACGGCGTGCGCGGCGCCCGCCACCAGGGCCAGCACCAGCACGGAGACGATACGGGTCACACGGTTCATGGCGTTTCTCCTTGGGGGGAAGGGAGGAACGCCGGCCGGCGCGGCGCCGACGCAGCGTCCGCGGCCAGTGTGGGCGGCGGAAAATTTACCCCGGATGACCCGCCGGCATGGAGATGAACGGACGCTGGTGCGCCCGCCGCTCTGCGGCCCGCTGCCGTGAGGTGCGGACGAAGATCAGCCGGACAGGTATTCGTCCTTCAGGCGCACGTAGTGTTTCGCGCTGTAGTAGAGCTGCTCGATTTCCTTGTCCGAGAGCCTGCGCACCGGTTTGGCCGGGTTGCCCAGCCACAGTTCGCCGCTGTCCACGGTCTTGCCCGGCGGCACCACCGCGCCGGCGCCGACGAAGCCGTGGTCCTTCACCACCGCGCCGTCCAGCACCGTGGCGCCCATGCCGATCAGCACCGCGTTGCCGATGGTGCAGGCGTGGATGATGG
>CBFGOZ010000218.1:0-4038 GCA_965650505.1 uncultured Arenimonas sp. | reverse complement strand
AGATCAAGCAGCTGGTGCACCCGAAGGCGCAGTTCCTGGTGAAGATGGGCGGCCGGCGCGTGTCCGAGAGCGTCGTGCTGTCGGTCAGCGGCTTCATCGCCATCTGGATGCTGTGTTTCGTGATGCTGATGCTGGGCATGAACCTGACCGGCCTGGACGTCGAATCCTCGTTCGGCGCCGCGGTGGCCACGATGACCAACCACGGCCCCGGACTGGGCGCCGTGGCGACCAGCTTCGCCGGTGTCAACGACGGCGCCGTCTGGCTCGGCACCCTGGGCATGATCCTGGGGCGCCTGGAGGTGTTCTCGCTGCTGGTTCTGCTTACGCCACAGTTCTGGCGGGAATAGCGACCCGGCCGTCCATCGCGGCGGCGAGCTGGTCGTGCAGGCGCCGCGCCTCGTCCTCCGGCAGGTAGCGGATGCGCAGCGCTGGCTCCAGCGGACTGGCGCCGGCGGTGTCCAGCACCAGGGTCGCCATGCCGTGGTGGCGGTCGAAGGGCGAGCGGCTGAGCTTGATCGCCTGCAGCTTTCCGGTTTCTGCGAACCGCCAGGACTTGTCCAGCCAGCCTTCGCGCACTGCGACCAGGCCGCCTTCCAGGCTGTAGCCGGCGTGCCGTGCCCAGATCCTGGCGCGCAGCAGCAGCAGGGGCAGCGTCGCCAGCATCGCCAGGCCCCACGCGCCCTCGCGCGAGGTCAGCACGGCCGTCACGGCCAGGGCGATGACGGCCGGCAGCGTGAACTGCCGGCGCCAGGCCCGCGGGTGCAGCGGGCGCCAGTCCTGCAGCGGCCAGGTGGCCTGGGGCAGCAGATGCCGGATCAGCCGGTCCATGTCCCCCGGGGTCGCCACCGGCACCAGGTCGCGCACCGACCGCTGGTCGTTCACCGCCTCCACCGAGGCGCTGTCGACGCGCAGGCTGCGGCGTCCCAGCCAGCGGTGCGTCAGGCTTTCGCGCAGGCTCCAGGCCTGGATGCGCCGGCGCGGCATGTTGGCGCGCACGCGGGTCAGCAGGCCGCGCTGCACGCTCAGGCGTCGGCCGGATTCGGTCAGGCTGAAGCCGTGGAACTGCAGCAGCGCCAGCAGCACGGACAGCAGCCGCAGTGCGACAACCGCCACCAGCAGCAGGCTGAGGGCGCCGACCAGCCAGCCGACGAAGCCCAGCTGCAGCTCCTTGCCCCAGCCCATCAGCAGCTTGATCCATTCGCCGATCGCATCGCCCAGGAGGTCCGAGCCCGATTGCGCCAGCACGCCGAAGGCGGCGGCGACCAGGATCATGCCGCGGTTGGAGATCAGGCCCAGGCGCACGACCTCGCGGATGGGCAGCGACAGCAGTTCGGTGGCGGGAGGTGCCGCGGGCGCAGTGCCGGTGGTGTCGACCGGGGCCCGGCCATGGCTGCGCACCAGCTCCTCGAGCGCATGCGCGTCGGCCAGCGAAAGCACCCGCATCTCGCCCTCGGCCTTCATGCCGCCGGCCGACTCCAGCTTGACCTCGGCCACGCCGAAGATCCGGTGCAGCAGCGACTGGTGCAGGGCGACGTTGTGGATGCGCTGGAACGGAATGTGCCGCAGGCTCTTCTGGAACAGCCCGCTGCGGATGACGATGCCGTCGCCCTCGACCCGGAAGCGGTAGGTGAAGTACTGGGCCAGCGACACCAGCACCAGCGCACCCGCGCCAACCAGGCCCCAGAGCTCCCAGGAATTGCCGCGGCCGGTGAACAGCAGCACCAGCAGCGGCAGCGCGAAACTCTTCAGCTGCTGGATCAGCACGAACAGCCACGACAGCGGATGCAGGCGCCGCTCGGGGCCGCCTTCGACGATGGCTTCAGACGGCGTCGTCATGGCGCTCCGCCTCGGGCAGCAGGGCGTCGCGCAGGGCCACGGCGTCGGCGTCCAGGAAGCCGGACTGCCGCAGTGCATAAAGGCGCGTGCCGGCGGTATGCACCACGAGGGTGGCCAGCCCGTGGCGGCGTTCGATCGGGCCGCGTTCCAGGTCGAGGTGCTGCACGCGGCTGCGCGGCACCAGGATCTCGCTCTTCCAGACCAGGCCGCGCCGGACCTGCAGTCCGCGCCCATCCAGGCGCCATGACGTGCGGCGCCAGCGCATACGGCCAATGGCCATCCCGATGCCGATGGTCGCGAGCGCCACCCCCAGGGCCAGGGCGATGCGTGCCAGGCCGCCATCGGGAAGTGCATAGGCCGGCACCGCGAGCCCGATGCCCACCGGCAGCGCGCTCAAACCGCCGACGATGCTGGAAACGCGCCTCGCGGCCGGGGGCAGCGGCTGCCAATCAGGCGTGGGTTCGGTCTGGGGAACGGGGTCGGTCATCCGCGCGGGCGCCTGTAGCAGTCGGGGTGGTAGGGATTGGTCTCGCCGCTGCCGGGCGGGCGCAGGGTCCAGCGTTTGTAGGTCCACTGGTACTGCGAGGGGTCGCGGCGGGCGATGGCCTCGACCGCGGCGTTCATCGCCGCCGTGGCTTCGCCCAGGTCCGGCGAGGCGATGGCGGCCGGCGCCGGTTCGAAATGCAGGTCGAAGTAGCCGTCTGCGCGGCGTTCGGCATAGGCGAACAGCACCGCTGCGCCGCTGCGTTCGGCCAGGCGCGGGATCAGGCTCAGGGTCAGCGCCTGGCGGCCGAAGAAGGGCGCGAACTCGCCGCCGCCCAGCTTCGGCTGCTGGTCCGGCGTGATGCCGACCACGCCGCCGGCCTGCAGTGCTTTCCACAGCGGGCGCATGGCGCTGGCCTCGGCGGGCACCAGGCGGATGTTCTCGCCGCCGCGGGCCAGGCGCAGGAAGGCGTCGCCGGCCGCGGTTTCCGGCGTGCGGTAGACCAGGGCGAAGGGCCCGCGCGCGGCCATGAATTCCACCACCAGCTCCAGGTTGCCGTAGTGCGGTGCCGCGATGATGACGCCGCGGCCGCCGGCTTCGGCAGCCGCCAGGTGCTCCAGGCCGTGCGTGCCGCGGACCAGTGCCAGGTTGGCGGCGCGCGGGCGCGTCCAGATGCGCAGGGTTTCGAAGGCGTTGCGGCCGGTCTGGCGCAGGATGCCGCGCAGGGCGTGGTCGCGACCGGCCGGGTCGGTGGGTTCGCCGAGCAGTTCGAGGTTGCGCCGCGCCACCTTGCATTCGCGCGTGTCCAGGCGGTGCGACAGCGCGCCAAGTGCGTCGCCAAGGCGCTGCGCCCAGGCCAGCGGCAGCCGGCCGACGCACCAGGCGGCGGCGAACATCAGTCGGCTCGACAGCGGGATCTGCATCGCCGGAGTGTAAGCGAAGGGTGGTGGCACCCACAGGCGTGTGGTCGCCGCGCTGGCTTACACTCGCGGCATGATCGCCCTCATCCAGCGCGTCACCGAAGCCAGCGTCCGGGTCGATGGCGTGGTCGTCGGTGCGATCGGTCCGGGGCTGCTCGCCCTGGTGGCCGTGGAGCCCGGCGACGACGAGCCGCGGATCGCCCGCATGGCCGAGCGCCTGACCGGCTACCGCGTGTTCGCCGACGACGCCGGCCGGATGAACCGGTCCCTGGCCGAAACCGGCGGCGGCCTGCTGCTGGTCAGCCAGTTCACCCTGGCCGCCGACACGTCCCGAGGCATGCGCCCCAGCTTCACCTCGGCCGCGCCGCCCGAGGTGGGCCGGGCCGGTTTCGAGCGCCTGGTCGCCCTGTGCCGGCAGCGGCACGGCCCGGTTGAAACCGGGCGCTTCGGCGCCCACATGGTCATCAGCCTGGTCAATGACGGCCCGGCGACCTTCCGACTGCAGTCCTGAAGCCCGCCGCCCCGGGTCGTTTCCCCTTGGTTAATCAAAAACTTATCCAAGTCTGGCGGGCTCCTGTATACTGCGCGGTTCCATTTTCCCAGTCGCGGGATGCGTGTTCATGGCCAACGATCGTCCGGCTCAGCAGTCCGAAATCAAGCAGCTGATCAGCAAGGGCCTGGAACAGGGCTACCTGACCTATGCCGAGGTCAACGATCACCTGCCGGACGACATCGTCGATCCGGAGCAGATCGAAGACATCATCGGCATGATCAACGGCATGGGCATCGAGGTGCACG
>CBFGOZ010000217.1:0-4069 GCA_965650505.1 uncultured Arenimonas sp. | reverse complement strand
TGGTGTCGTAGAAGTGGAAGCGCCAGTCGTCCTCGCCCATGTTGCCCAGCGCGGCCGAGATGCCGCCCTGCGCCGCGACGGTGTGCGAGCGGGTCGGGAACACCTTGCTGAGGCAGGCGGTCTTCAGGCCCTTCTGGGCCAGGCCGAAGGTGGCGCGCAGGCCGGCGCCGCCGGCACCGACGACGACCATGTCGTAGGTGTGTTCGTGGATCTTGTAGGCAGAGGTCATGGCGGGCTCAGGCAGTGAAGACGATGCGGCCGATGGCCAGCAGGGAGGCGATGGCCGCCAGCGCGTAGACGAACTTGATGGCGACCTGCAGCACCAGCTCCAGCGCGCCGTGCACGTAGTCCTCGACCACCACCTGCAGGCCCAGGCGGGCGTGCCAGAACAGCGACAGCACGAAGGCGGCCAGCAGGGTGGCGGTCAGCGGCCGCGCCACGGTGGCCTGTACGGCGGCCTGGTCGGCACCCAGCAGGCCGACCGCGAACACGACGAACCAGGGCGTCAGCAGGGCCAGGGCGATCGCGGTCAGGCGCTGCTGCCACCAGTGCGTGGTGCCGTCCTTGGCCGAACCCAGGCCCTTGGCGCGGGCCAGCGGATTGCGCAGGCTCATGCCGCACCTCCCAGGCCGACCCACCACAGCGCGCCCGTCAGCAGCACCGACAGCGCCAGCACGGCGTAGCCGCTGGCATAGGCCTTGGGAATCGCGAAGCCGTGGCCGGCATCCCAGAACAGGTGCCGGATGCCGTTGAGGAAGTGGTAGACCAGGGACGCGGAGAAGGCGAACAGGCCGAGCTTCCCCAGCGGCGAGGCCAGGCAGGCGGCGAACGCGGCGTAGGCCTCGGCGCTGCCGGCGGCGGCCAACAGCCAGGCGGCCAGCACCAGCGCGCCCAGCGCCAGCAGCACGCCGGTGGCGCGGTGGGCGATGGACATCATGCTGGTCAGCTGCGGCCGGTAATACGGGCCGATCATGAAGGGGGACAGCGGTCTTTTTGGCGTCGCCATGGGCTGCGCTCGTCTGGTTATCGGTTGGGATGATGGGGGGCGCGGCGTGTGCGGCGCGTCAGAAGTCGATGCAGCGGCCGTTCTTTTCCCAGTCGCCGTAACGGGTGGGTTCGGGACCGTCACGCCCGCCGATCTCGCGGGGCTCGGAGGCCGTGGGTGCCTCCGGCGACGCCGCCGCCTCGTGCCCGGGGTCGGAGGGGGCCGCGGTTTGGCCTATGATTCGCGGCTCGGTCGCCATGCCGCAATGTTAAGTCCCACCCCCATGACGTTCAAGACAAATCTGCCCGCGGCGTCCTGCCCTGCCCTGTCGGGCTTCGGCGTGCTCGAGGTCCGGGGCGTCGACGCCACCGCCTTCCTGCAGGCCCAGAGCATGAACGACGTCGCGGTGCTGACGCCCGGGCACTGGCAGTGGAACGGCTGGCTGACGCCCAAGGGCCGCGTGGTCGCGCTGTTCGCGCTGTTGCGCGTCGCCGCCGATCGATTCTGGCTGGTGCTGCCGGATTTCCCGGCGGCGGAACTGCAGGCGCGACTGCAACGCTACGTGTTCCGGAGCCGGCTGACGCTGTCGGTCGCGCCGATGGTGGCCGCGGCCGGTCCCGCTGCCGCTACGCCGGCGCCCGGACAGGCCCTGGGTGATCCGGCGCAGGGACTGGCCATGGACTTCGGCGGCCAGGGCGGTGCCCGCACGCTCTGGCTGCTGCCGGCCTCGGACCCGGCCCTGGCCCCCGAGGACGCCGCTACCGACCGGCAATGGTTCGCCGCCGACCTGGCCCATGGCCTGCCCCGGCTGCCCGCCGACGCCGTCGAAGCCTGGACGCCGCAGATGCTGTCGCTGGGCCGGCTGTCGGCCTTCAGCCTGAGAAAAGGCTGCTACCCGGGACAGGAAATCGTCGCCCGTACCCACTACCTGGGCCAGGCAAAGCGCGAACTGGTCCGCCTGCAGGGCCAGGACCTGCGGCCGGGGCTGGCGGTGGAAACCGGCGCCGGCGCGGCGGCCGGCCAGGTGGTCTGCGCGGATGCGGCCGGCCGGGAGGCCCTGGCTGTCCTGGGTGCCGACGCGGGTGAAGAACTGGCCGCGGACGGACGGCCCTGCCGACGCCTCCCCCTGCTGGAGGGACTTGCCCGCCCGGGCTGAAAGCCGCGTCGCGATTGGCTTGGGCGGGGGATGTCTGCTATACCGGCCGCCAGGGAGGAGTCCATCATGAAGCGTATCCAAGGCCTTGCGGCCGTTGTGTTTTCACTGTTCGCGGCACCGTCCTTCGGTGCCGACTACACGCTCGCCGTCGAACCCAATTACCCGCCCTCGCAGGCGCAGCAGGTCTACAAGCCGCTGCTCGATTACCTGTCGAAGGCGACCGGCCACCGCTTCATCCTGAAGACGGCGACCAACTACCACGTCTACTGGCGCGACCTGCGCTCGGGCGCGAAGACCGACTTCGCGTTCGAGGAAGCGCACTTCACCGACTACCGCATCGACCGCCTGGGCTTCACCCCGCTGGTGCGCGTCGCCGAACCCACGCGCTATTCGCTGCTCGCCGACGCGCCGGTCGCCGAGGGCGGCATCGCCGGCCTGATCGGCTACCGCGTGGTCAGCATGCCGGCGCCCAGCATGGGCTACCTGCTGCTGGGCGAGCTGTACAAGAACCCGATCGCCCAGCCCGAGATCCAGTCGGTGGCCGCGAACTGGCGCGACGGCGTCGAGATGGTCTTTTCCCAGGAGACCGAGGCGGCGATGGTGCCCAACTACATCGCCCAGCTCTATCCGAACCTGGTCGCCGTGTCGGAGTCGCGCGAGTACACCGGCCGCGCGCTCAGCGCCGGCGGCACCGTGCCGGCCGACGTGCGCAAGGCCGTGTCCGAGGCGATGCTGAAGCTGCACCAGGACGACGCGCTGTACGAAGTGCTGGTCGAAGTCGGCGCCAGCCAGTTCGTTCCCGCCACCCGCGAGGAATACGCCGGCTCCGAGCGCCTGCTCCGCGGGGTGTTCGGCTACAAGGCCAAGCCGGCCTCGGCCACGCCCGCGCCCGCGCCCGAGGTCGAAGCCGAGGCGGACGCGGAGATCGACGAGGAAGAGATCACCGGCGGCATCGAGGTGCAGGCGGACGGCTAGTCCGTCCCGACTTCCGGGAACGAAAAGGCCGGCGTCATGCCGGCCTTTTCCTTTGCGCCGCCGTCGCGCCTCAGTCGGCCTCGAAGTAGATGATGTCGCCGGTGTTGACGTCGAAGCTCTGGCCCAGGCTGATCGTGCCGGTCTTGCGAAGGTGCAGTTCGTCGCGGTGCACCTTGATCTCGTCGTCGTCGCCGATGCGCACGTAGGTGCCGTTGGTGGAACGGTCGGCGATCATGAAGTGGCCGCGCTTGTATTCGATCATCGCGTGGGTGCGGCTGACCCAGTCGGCCTCGATGGTCAGCTGGTTGCCGGGCTCGCGGCCCATGCTGAAGGGCTTGGATTCCGGGTCCAGCGTGACCTGCTGGGCGCGGTGGCGCAGGCGCAGCGTGGCCTTTTCCTCCACCGCCGGACCGCGGATCGCGCTCTGGACCATGGTCATGCCGGAGGTGTCCTCCTGCCAGACCAGGTCGACGATCTCGATCGGCAGCAGTTTGCCGCTGACCCGGGCCTTGCCCAGGCTGCGCGCTTCGGGAACCTTGCCGCTGAGGCTGTCGTAGGTGGCCGCGGTGGTGACCACCTGCTCGCGCTTGGCCAGCGAGGCCATGCGGGCCGCGGTGTTGACGGCGTCGCCGTAGACGTCGCCGTCGGCCTCCTCCAGCGCGTCGCCGTGGTGCAGGCCGATGCGCACGGCCAGGCTGTCGCGCACGAAGTCGATCTCGCGGCCCATCTTGCGCTGCATGTCGCAGGCGGCCAGCACCCCGTTCAGCGCGCCGGGAAAGGTGCACATGATCTCGTCGCCGATGGTCTTGATGACGCGGCCGCCGTGCTGCCGGCAGATGACCGTCAGCGCCTCGAGCACCGCCGCGATCAGCCGGCGCGCCTCCTGGTCGCCCTTGGTCTCGAACAGGCGCGTGCTGCCGCTGACGTCGGCGAACAGGATGGTCTGGGGCCGG
>CBFGOZ010000216.1:0-4082 GCA_965650505.1 uncultured Arenimonas sp. | reverse complement strand
CCAGGCCGGCGCCGTTGACCATGCAGCCGATGTTGCCGTCCATGGTCACGTAGTTCAGGTCGTACTTGCTGGCGAGCAGCTCGGTCTCGTCTTCCTGGCGCACGTCGCGCATCGCGGCCAGCTCCGGGTGGCGGAACGTCGCGTTGTCGTCGGAGTTGATCTTGCCGTCCAGCACGGCCAGGTCGCCCGAGGTCAGGATCGCCAGCGGGTTGAGTTCGACCAGGGCCAGGTCCTTCTCGTTGAACAGCTTGTACAGGCCCAGCATGATCTTGGTCAGCTGGTTGACCTGCTTGGCGTTGAGGCCCAGCGCGAAGCCCAGTTCGCGGCACTGGTAGGCCTGCAGGCCCTGCACGAAGTTGACGTTGAGGGTCTTGATCGCGTCCGGGTTCTCCTCGGCGGTCTTCTCGATCTCGACGCCGCCGTCGCTGGAGGCGATGAAGGTGATGGACTTGGTGCCGCGGTCGACCAGCACCGACAGGTAGAGTTCCTTGGCGATGTCGGTGGCCTGGGTCACCAGCACCGAGTCCACGGGCAGGGCGACGCCGGCGGTCTGGTAGGTCTCCATCTTGGTGCCGAGCATGGCCTTGGCGTACTCGCGCACCTGGTCCAGGGTCTTGGCCAGCTTGACGCCGCCGGCCTTGCCGCGGCCGCCGGCGTGGATCTGCGCCTTGACGACCCAGAAGTCGCCGCCGATGGCCTTGGCCGCGTCCACGGCCTCTTCGGGGGTCCGGGCGACGCGCCCGGCCGGGACGGCGATGCCGTAGTCGGCGAACAGCTGCTTCGCCTGGTATTCGTGGAAGTTCATGCGGCTACCTGTGTGGGGAAGGGGCGCGAGCGAGGGGCGGTATTGTCGCCGACCCCCCCGGCAAAGGCAAAACGCGGGTCCCGCGCGGCCCGCAGGCCGGCCACCCGGCCGGGCCTGCCCGGCGGGAAGCCGGTGGCATACTGCATCCCATGGCGCCCACCCCCCGGAAATCGCAGGCCCCCTCGCCGCAGCGGCGCGAGCTCTACTTCTTCACCCTCTACCGGGTGCTGGAGGCCGCGCTGCTCGCGATGGTGGCCTTCAGCCCCGCGGGCGAGATGCTGCTGACCATCCGCCAGCCGACGATCCTGCAGTCCCTGGTCGTGCTGTACATGGTGGCCGCGATCGCGCTGCTGGTCGCCAGCTACCGCAGCCAGGCGCCCGCGCCCAAACAGACCGCGATCGGCCTCGGCGTGGACCTGCTGGTGGTCGCCGGCATCCTGGCGACCACCACCGGCAGCCAGGGCGGCATCGCCCTGCTGATGCTCTTCAACGTCGGCGCCGGCGCCCTGATCCTGCCGCAGCGGGCCGGCCTGGGCTTCGCCGCTGCCGCGGCCGCCATCGTCCTGGCGGACAGCCTGTACCACCGCACCATCGACCCCATCAATGCACGGCCCATGGCCGAGTCGGTGATGTTCAGCGTCACCTACCTGGCTACGGCGGTGCTTTGCGAACTGCTCAGCCGGCAGGTCAGCGAATCGCAGGCGCTGGCGGAAAAACGCGGCGAGGAGCTGGCCAACCAGGCCGAGATCAACGAACTGGTGATCCGGCGCATGCGCACCGGCATCCTGGTG
The DNA here is from genome assembly GCA_965650505.1 of uncultured Arenimonas sp. Lineage (GTDB taxonomy): Bacteria > Pseudomonadota > Gammaproteobacteria > Xanthomonadales > Xanthomonadaceae > Arenimonas. Next base: position 2,486 of record CBFGOZ010000216.1, on the reverse strand, counting down.
GTGGACGGCGACCACCAGGTCCGCGTCTGCAACGAGGCCGCCTGGGCCCTGCTGGGCAAACCCTCGCCCGACCGCAAGCAGCTGGCCGACATCGCCGGCGAGCTGCACAAGGCCCTGGGCCGCTGGCGCAGCGGCCGCAGCGAGATCCCGCGCCCCATGACCCTGGCCGAGGGCGCCCCCGAGGTGCTGCCGCGCTTCGTCTCGCTCAGCCTCACCGACAATCTGTACCTGATCTTCCTGGACGACAGCCGCATCTACTCCGACCGCGCCGAGGAGCTGACCCTGGCGACCCTGGGCCGGCTGTCGGCCAGCATCGCCCACGAGATCCGCAACCCGCTGGCGGCCATCAACTATTCGGTGCAGCTGCTGGAGGAGGCCACCGAGCTGCCCGAGGCCGACCGCCGCCTGCTCGAGATCATCCACACCCAGTGCCAGCGCATGAACGGCATCGTCCAGGACATCCTGGGCCTGGCCCGGCGCGAGCGCTCCCAGCCGGAAACCGTGGACATCGGCCAGTTCGCCCGCCGCTTCGTCGACGAATACCGCGCCAGCCATCCGCTCGAGACCGACATCCTGCAGTCGGTGGCCGAACGCAGCACCCTGGCCATGGCCGACCCCCGGCACCTGCACCAGGTGCTGACCATCCTGGTCCAGAACGCCCTGACCTACGGCCGCATGCCCGGCGAGCCGGCCAAGGTGACGGTGGCCGTGCGCAGCGGACCGCCGGGCGCGCCGCCCGAGATCAACGTGCTCGACCGCGGCCCCGGCATCCCGCCGGGGGTGGCCGACCGCATCTTCACTCCGTTCTATACGACCAGCGAACACGGGACCGGCCTCGGCCTCTACATCGCCCAGCAGCTCTGCGAAGCCAACCAGTGCACCCTGACCTACCAGCCGGTGCCCGGCGGCGGCAGCTGCTTCCGGATCGTGATGCCGCCGGGCATGACCCTGATGCAGGACGATGCCCCCGCGGGCCGGCTCAATCTGGCCTGAGACCGGCCGATTCCGTTAAGGTGTAGGGGCCCCAACCCCTCCGGTACCGCATGGCCACCCCCCGCAGCGCCCTCGTAGTCGATGACGAACGCGACATCCGGGAACTGCTGGTCCTGACCCTGGGCCGCATGGGCCTGCGCGTGGATACCGCGGCCGACCTGTCCAGCGCCCGGGCCCAGCTGGCCCAGGCCAGCTACGACCTGTGCCTGACCGACATGCGCCTGCCCGATGGCTCGGGCCAGGAGGTGATCGAACTGATCGCGCAGCGTTATCCCGACACGCCGGTGGCCATGATCACCGCCTTCGGCAACGTCGAGGCCGCCGTGAACGCGCTCAAGGCCGGCGCCTTCGACTTCGTCACCAAACCCGTGGACCTGGCCGTGCTGCGCCGCCTGGTGCAGCACGCCCTGGGCCTGAACGAGCAGCGCCGCACCGCCAGCCCGGCCAGCGCCCGGCTGCTGGGCGAGTCGCCGCGCATGCAGCAGCTGCGCCAGACCATCGGCCGCGTCGCGCGCAGCCAGGCGCCGGTGTACATCACCGGCGAATCCGGCGTCGGCAAGGAGCTGGTGGCCCGCCTGATCCACGAACAGGGCTCGCGCGCCGCCGGCGCCTTCGTGCCGGTGAACTGCGGCGCCATTCCCTCCGAACTGATGGAAAGCGAGCTGTTCGGCCACAAGAAGGGCAGCTTCACCGGCGCCCACGCCGACAAGGAGGGCCTGTTCCAGGCCGCCCAGGGCGGCACCCTGTTCCTGGACGAAGTGGCGGAACTGCCCCTGCCCATGCAGGTGAAGCTGCTGCGCGTTATCCAGGAGAAGACCGTGCGCCCGGTCGGCGCGCCGGCCGAGCTGCCGGTGGACGTGCGCATCCTGTCGGCCACGCACAAGAACCTCGCCAAGCTGGTCGAGGACGGCAAGTTCCGCCACGACCTGTACTACCGCATCAACGTGATCGAGCTGCAGGTGCCGCCGCTGCGCCAGCGCCGCGAGGACATCGCGCCGATCGCCGCCACCATCCTGCAGCGCCTCGCCGCCGGCCAGCCCGACGCGCCGAAACTTTCGGAAGAGGCCGAGGCGGCGCTCAGCGCCTACCCCTTCCCGGGCAACGTGCGCGAGCTGGAGAACATCCTCGAGCGCGCGGTCGCGCTGTGCGAAGGCCAGAACATCGAGGTGGCCGACCTCTACCTTCCGCAGGTGGACAGCCTGATCGGCCAGGAGGCGGACGTGCCGCTGAAGGCCGTGCTGGCGGCGCCCGCGCAGGCCGCCGCCGGCCTGGCCGGCATCGACGGCACCGCCCTGCCCGAGGCCATCGAGCAGATGGAGCGCGAAACCATCCAGAAGGCACTCGAGGCCAACCGCTACAACAAGACCAAGACGGCCGCGCAGCTGGGCATCACCTTCCGGGCGCTGCGCTACAAGCTCAAGAAGCTGGGGATGGAGTAGGCCCTCGGGCGCGCATCACTGTGCGCCCTCGGTCTGCACCCGGTCGGCCCAGGC
>CBFGOZ010000215.1:0-4182 GCA_965650505.1 uncultured Arenimonas sp. | reverse complement strand
TGGGCGGGAACGAGGGAGACGTCGTCGAACGTCAGCGCTTCGGCCTGGATGCGCAGCATGGAGCGGCTCCGGGTGTAGGAAGCGCGGCATTATAGCCCGCCCGCGCGGTCCGATGTCGTGCCGGATGCAACGCTGTGGCGGTCAGAGCAGGCCCAGGCTCAGCGCGGGCCACCAGGTGATCAGGGCGACGGCCGCGCCCAGGATCAGCAGGAAGGGCAGGCAGGCCCGCACCAGGGTCGCCACCGGTGCCCCGAACCGGTAGGAGGCGATGAACAGGTTCATGCCCACCGGCGGGGTGAAGTAGCCCAGCTGCAGGTTGGCCAGCATCACGATGCCCAGGTGCACCGGATGGATGCCGAAGGCCGCGGCCACCGGCAGCAGCAGCGGCGTCAGGATCACCACCGCCGAGAAGATGTCCAGCAGCATGCCCACGGCCAGCAGGAACAGGTTGAGCAGCAGCAGGAACACCCAGGCGCTTTCCACCCGGCCCTCAAGCAGCCCGAACAGGCGGGTCGGCACCTCCTGGTCCACCAGCCAGTTCGACAGCGCCAGGGCCGCGCCCAGGATCAGCAGGATGGCGCCGACCATGCGCATGGACTCCGCCATCACCCCCGGCAGTGCCCTGATGCTTATTTCCCTTTTTATTCCAACTGTTACGACAAGAACATAAAGTGCCGTGACAGCCGCCGCCTCGCTGGCCGCAAGCTCGCCCGAGTAGATGCCGCCCAGGACGATCACCGGCAGCGGCAGCTCCCAGCCAGTCTCCCGCAGCGCCGCCCAGAGCTCCCGTGCGTCGAAGGCATGGCGCGACTGCGGCAGTCCGCGCCCCACCCACATCGCGTGCCCGGACATCATCGCCACCATCAGCGCGCCCGGCAGCAGGCCGGCCAGGAACAGGTCGGGAATGGTCACCGCCGGGTCGCTGCCCATCTGCCCGGCGACGAAGCCGTACAGGATCAGCGGCAGCGAGGGCGCGAACAGCAGGCCCAGGCTGCCGCCGGCGGTCACCAGGCCCAGGCTGTAGCGCTCGCCGTAGCCGGCCTGGCGCAGCGCCGGATACAGCAGCGCGCCCAGGGCCACGATGGTCACGCCGGAGGCGCCGGTGAACGCGGTGAAGAACGCGCAGGCGACGATCGCGACGATCGCCAGCCCACCCGGCAGCCAGCCCAGCAGCGCGTTCGACAGGCGCACCAGGCGGCGCGGCGCCTGGCTTTCGCCCAGCAGGTAGCCGGCCAGGGTGAACAAGGGGATGGCGATCAGCCCGGGCATGTCGCCCAGCCGGTAGAACTCGACAGCCACCACGATCAGGTCGTAACCGGCCAGGTGGAAACCCAGCAGGGCCACCGCCGCGATCACCGCGAACAGCGGCATGCCCAGCGCCGCCAGCGCCAGGATCACCGCCAGGCCGAGCACCAGGCTCACGCCCTGCCCTCGCCGATCGCCTCGGCCGTGGGCGGCAGCAGCGCCACCAGCAGGAAACGCAGCGCCATCAGCCCGAAACCGGCCGGGAACGCGAGCATGGGCACCCAGCTGGGAACGCCGGCCACGAAGGGCACCGGCGCCTCGCGCTCCAGGCCGACCATGCCGGCGCCCAGCCAGGCCAGGGTCGCGGCCACCGCGGCCGCGGCCAGATGGGAAAGCACCCAGGCCGCCCGCTGCGCCCGCGGCGGCAGCACCCGCGGCAGGGCGTCGATGGCGATGTGCTTGCGCGCCCGGGTCGCGCCCAGGGCGCCGAGCAGGGCCAGCCAGAGCACGCCGGCGCGGCTGGCGGGTTCGGCCCAGTCCAGGCCGGTGTCGAAGAACAGGCGCAGCGCGATCTGCGCGACCGACAGCAGCAGCAGGGCCAGCAGCAGCCCTGCCAGCAGCGCGTCTTCCGCGCGGTGCAGCCGGGCCAGCCAGCGCCGCGGCATCAGGGCGTCCCGGGGTTCGCCAGCGCCTGCCGCACTGCCGCGAGGATCCCGGGCGAGATTGACTTTTCCGCCTCGAGCTCGGCGGTGATGCGGGTGCCCAGCGAACGCCAGCGCGCCGCTTCGGCGGCGTCGAGGGTGGTGACCGCCATGCCCTGCTTCTTCATCGCGGCCAGCGCCGCCACGTCGTCGCGGCGGACGTTGGCGTCCATGCGCCGGGCGGCGTTGGCGAAGGCCTTGGCCAGCACCGCCTGGTCGGCCGGCGCCAGTTTTTTCCAGGCCTTGTCGTCCACCACCAGGTAGCCGACGACGAAGGTCAGCGGCAGGTCCACCATGGACTTGAGCTTGCCGTGCCACTGCAGGGCGATCGCGCCGCTGGGCGTGTTGGCCACGGTGTCGACCATGCCGGTCTGCAGGCTGGTGAACACATCGCCGATCGGCAGCGGGATCGGGCTGACGCCGCCCAGCTTGAAGGTGCGGATGGCGATGGCGTCGTTCTGCGGCACCCAGAGCTTGATGCCGGCCATGTCGGCCTGGCTGCGCAGCGGCTTGTTGCCCATCAGGTAGGCGAAGCCGACGCCGGACACGCCAAGCATGCGCAGGCCGCGCTGTTCGAAGCCCTTGGCCAGCAGCGGATCGACCTGGCGCCGCACCCGGTCCACCTGGTCCCAGTCCTCGAACAGGAACGGCAGGCTGTAGACCGGCGCGTCCGGATAGACCAGGGACAGCTCGCTGGCGGTCAGCACGCCGCCCTGCAGCTGGCCCAGGCGCATCTTGCGCAGCACCACCGCGTCGTTGCCCATCACGCCGCCGGGATAGAACTTCACCTCGACCCGGCCGGCCGTGCCCTGCTTCACCTCGGCAGCGGCGGCGCGCAGCTCGCGCATCCAGGCCGAACCGTCCGGCGCCAGGGTGGCGATCTTCAGGGTCTGCGCGGTGGCCGGGGCTGCCACGGCCAGGCAGAGCAGCAGCGTCGACAGCAGGCGGGTCATGGCGTGTTCCTTCACGGGGGCGGCCTCAGAAATAATCCTTGCCGGATTCCACGAGTGCCTTCGCGCGCTCCTGGGCCAGCACGTTCATCAACGTAAAACCCGGCGCCCGCGGGTCGGCCGCCAGCACGTCGGCCAGCAGCCGGTCGTGCAGCTCCTGGTCGAACACCAGACGGGCGTAGTACTCCGCGAGCAGGGTCTTGGCGTAGAGGTTGCGGCCGCCGCTCTGGGCGATCGCCGCCTCGAAGTGCTGCCGTCCCAGTTCCGGCCTGCCGCCGATGGCTTCCGGACGCAGGGAATGGAGCACGCCGAGATAAACCCGGGCCATGCCGCGGGCATGGCCCGGCTCGATGGCGACGACGCGGTCCAGCAGCGCCTGGACCTTGGGCAGGTCGGCGATGGCGCCCCAGTCCTCGCTGTTGGCCTGCAGGAACCCCGCCCAGGCCGCGGCCAGCGCGTACAGGCCGGCGACGTCCCGGGCCGGCGCGGCGGCGACCGCCGATTCGAAGGAGGTGACGTCCTGGTCCAGCGCCTCGCACAGCACGGCGTCCTGCGCGCAGGTGCCGCGGCGGGCGTAGGCCAGGGCCTTGGCCGCGAGCCGGCGCGCGCGGTCGCGGTCGCTCCCGGTGAAGTTGCCGGCATAGGCGCCGTTGAGTTCGGCGGCGGCGAACAGCAGCGATGCCTTGCCCTTGTCGCCGCGGCCGTCGTCGGCCACCAGGCCGTCGATCAGCAGCAGGTAGGCCGGCAGGCCGTCGCGCACGGTGGCCGGGTCGTCGCTGTCGAGCACAGCGCTGCCGAGCTGGGCCGCGAGCCGGTCGCCGGCATTGCTCACCAGCGACGCGCAGCCGGACAGGCCCAGGGCCAGCAGGGACAGGAGGGCAAATCGAAGCATGGGGCGGTGGAGCGTCGGCATGGCGTCGGTCTCCAGTGTCCTGCTTCAGTGTGACGCCTGGGTGGAATCGGAGGCTTCGGCGGCCTCCAGGGTGTTCTGCATCAGCGTGGCGACGGTCATCGGCCCGACGCCGCCCGGAACGGGCGTGATCCAGGACGCGCGTTGGGCCGCCGCGTCGAAGCCCACGTCGCCGACCAGGCGGCCGTCGTCCAGCCGGTTGATGCCGACATCGATCACCACGGCGCCGGGCTTGACCCATTCGCCAGGCACCAGGCCCGGCCGGCCCACGGCCACCACCAGGATGTCAGCCTCGCGCACGTGGCGTTCGAGCACCTCGCGCGGGGTGAACTTGTGGCAGCAGGTGGTGGTGCAGCCGGCGATCAGCAGCTCCAGC
>CBFGOZ010000214.1:0-4215 GCA_965650505.1 uncultured Arenimonas sp. | reverse complement strand
GTCGGCCACCGCTGCCGCGGCGCCAAGGTCAACGGCCGCATCGTGCCGCTGGACCACGCACCCGCCACCGGTGACCGGGTCGAGATCCTGACTGCCAAGGCCGCCGAACCGCGCCGCGACTGGCTGCTGGCCAGCAACGGCTTCCTGGCCACCGGCCGCGCCCGCGACAAGGTGCGCGCCTGGTTCCACCGCATCGACCGCGCGCGCAACCTGCAGGCCGGCCGCGAGCTGCTGGAGAAGGAGCTGCGCAAGGTGGCGATGATGCACGCCGACCTGGCGCCGGTGCTGGCCCGGTTCAAGTTCGACTCCGTCGACGACCTGCATCTGGCGCTGGCCCTGGGCGACCTCGGTCCCAGCCAGGTCAGCCGCACCCTGCACGACCACGCGCAGGCGCAGAAGGCGCCGGCCGCGACGGCCGCCCTGGTCCCGCGCAAACCGCATGGGGCGCCGTCCAGGGCGCCGTTCACGGTGGAGGGCGTCGGCAACCTGCTCAGCCAGATCGCGCGCTGCTGCCAGCCGGTGCCGGGCGACCCGATCGTGGGTTACCTCACGCGCGGCCGCGGCGTCAGCATCCACCGCGCCGGCTGCGCCAGCGTGCAGCGCCTGCTGGCGCGACAGCCCGACCGGCTGCTGCCGGTGGAATGGGGCCGCGCCAGCGCCTCGAGCTACGAGGTCGACATCACCCTGCGCGCCTTCGACCGCAAGTGGCTGCTCAAGGACATCACCAATGTCATCGCGCAGATGGGCGTCAACATCCTGGGCGTGCAGTCGCGGGTGGACGAGGCCAGCGGCATGGCCGAACTGCGCATCGCCGTGCGCGTGGCCGACTTCGGCCAGCTCAGCGACCTGCTGGGCCGGCTGAACGCGGTGCCGGGCGTGCAGGAGGCCCGGCGCATCGGCTGAACGGCGCCGGGCCCGGTTCAGGCACCGCTGCTATCCTCGCGGCCATGAAAGGAATCCGCGCATGACCGAACGCCGCCCCGGCCCGGAATCCACCCCTTCGCTTGGCGCCCTGGACCAGCTGGACCTCGCCAGACCGCCCCGTGCCGCGCTTCCAATGCGTGCGCGCCGCGGCGGCGCCGGGCGCTGGATCGCGGGCCTGGCGCTGCTGGCCGTGCTCGTGGCCGCGGCCGCCTGGACGCTGGGCCACTGGCGGGAATCCCTCGGCGAGCGGCTCGTGCCCGCCTCCGACCTCAACCGGCAGGTGGAGGCGGCGCAGCAGGCACTGGCCCGGGGCGAACTGAGCGCTGCCGACGGCAGTGGCGCGCGCGAACGATTCCAGGCCGTGCTCGCCCGCGATCCCGACCATCCCGCCGCGCGCGCCGGCATGGGCGCGGTGCGTGACGCCGCGCTGGCGCAGGCGCGCGCCGCCCTGGACGCCGGCGATTTCGCGACGGCACGGGCGCGGCTGGACATGGCCCGGGCGATGGCGGCCCCGGCCGCCGACCTGACCCTGATCGAGCTCGACTTGCAGCGGCGGGAAAGCACCGGCGCCGACGTCGCCGACAAGCTCGAGCGCGCGCGCGCGGCCCAGGCCGCGGGCCAGCTCGAACAGGTGCCCGACGGCGCGCTGGCGCTTTATTCGGACGTGCTGCGCCTGCAGCCGGACAACGCCATCGCCCTCGATGGCCGCCGCGACATCCTGTCGGGCCTGCTGCGCGAAGCCGACGCGGCCCTGGACCGCGGCGACGCGACCGCCGCCCAGGCGCTGGTGGCCCGCGTGATCGAAACCGATCCCAGCCATCTCGAGCTGCCGGCGCGCCAGGCCAGGCTGGGCGAAGTGCTGGCGCAGCGGCAGCGGGCGCAGGAGGCGGCGCTGGGCCGCGCCGCGCAGGCGCAGCGCGACGGACGCCTCGAGCAGGCCGCGTCCGACTACCTGGCGCTGCTGGCCACGGATCCTTCCCTGGTCGAGGCGCGCCAAGGGTTGGACGACACGGCCGCGGCGATGGCCGCGCGCGCCGGCCGCGAGGCCGCCGATTTCGATTTCGAATCCGCGGAGGCGTCGCTGCGGCTGGCGCGGCAGTGGTCGCCGCAGTCGCCGGCGATTGCGGCCGCGGAGACGCGCCTGGCGCAGTCGCGCGCCGCGCGCGAGCAGGTGCCGGCCCGCGGCGCCGACCCGGCGCGCCTGGGCGCGCTGCTCGACGGCGCGCAGGCCGCGATGCGCCGGGGCGACCTGATCGATCCGCCGGGCGATTCGGCCTGGGACCAGCTGCGCGCCGCCGCGGCGATCGCGCCGGCCGATCCGCAGGTCCGGGCCGCGCTGGGCGAGTACGACCGGCGCGCCCGCGCCTGCTTCGAGGACGAACTGGCGGGCAACCGCCTGTCGCGGGCGCAGGCTTGCCTGGACGCGCGTGCGGTGCGAGAGCGCGGCGGCGACGGCCTGGCCGGCGATCGCCGGCGGCTGGCGGATCGCTGGCTGGCCTTCGCCGAAGAGCGCCTGGGCGCCAACGAGCTGGCGCTGGCACGACGGGCGCTGGACTCGGCGCAGGCGCTGGACCCCACCCATCCGGGCCTCGCGCTGATCGCCGAGCGCCTGCGTCGCGCCGGCGGCTAGGGCGCCGGCGTCCCGAACAGTTCGCGCAGCGTGGCGCGGACCGGCTCGGCCGAGAAATGGCGGCGGGTATTCTCCAGGCCGCCCTGCGCCAGCCGCTGCCAGAGCACCGCATCGCCGTAAAGGCGCACCACCGCGTCGGCGAAGCCTTCGGCGTCGTCCGACACCAGCACGTCCTGGCCGTCGACCAGGTGCATGCCTTCCACCGCGCAGCGGGTCGCGACCACCGGCAGGCCGTGGGCCAGGCTCTGGTTGACCTTGCCCTTCACCCCGGCGCCATAGCGCAGCGGCGCCAGGCCGATGCGGCAACCGTCGAGCAGCGGGCCCAGCTCAGGCACGTAGCCATGGAAGGTGATGCCGGGCAGGGCGCCCAGCGCCGCCACGGATTCCGGCGCATCGCCACCGACCAGGTGCAGCGTCACCTGGGGCAGGCGCTCGCGGATGCGCGGCAGGATCTCGTTGGCCAGCCACAGCGCGGCGTCGACATTGGGTGGATGCCGGTAGCTGCCGATGAACAGCAGGCCGCTGCGTTCGGAGAAGCCGGCGCCGGCGCCGTGCACGTCGTGGATGTTCGACACCACGTCCACCCTGGCCTTGGGCAGCTCCTGGGCCAAAAGGGCCTTCTCGGCCTCGCTGACGACCCAGGTGCGGTCGCATTGCTCGATCAGGGCCAGTTCCACCTTGCGCGTGCGCGCGGCGTTGCGCAGCTGGGCGGGGTCGCCGCTGAGCTCGGCTTCGCGCAGCTCGCGCAGGTGGTGCAGGTCGACGGTGTCGAACACCACGGTCGCCTGCGGGGCGTGCAGGCGCAGCAGCGGCAGCAGCGGCGACAGCACGTAGTGGCGGCTGACGATGATCGTGTCGAAGCGGCGCCCGTGCCTGGCCAGCCAGCGCGGCACGTCGCCCAGGTGCGGGTGCCACCAGGCCTCGACGCCGAGCTGCTGGAGGGCTTCGGTGTAGCGGCCGTCGTGGGCCCGGTTCTCGGGGAAGAAGACCACGGCGCAGCCGGTTTCGCGCAGCAGCTTCAGCAGGGCCAGCATCCGCACCGAACCCGAGTCCCGGTCCGGGGTCGGGGTGCAGGCGTCGAGCAGGAGCACCTGCCGTTGGCGGCCGCGCTCGCTCGCGAGCCCGACGTCGCGGCCGGGCGGGGCATGGCTGGCGGCGAGCACCTCGCCCCACCGGGCCAGGAACTTCCGGTGGTTGACCACCTGGTAGGCCTTCACGCCCTGGCTGAGATCGGTGCCCGAGCTGACGCCCTCGTGGTGGATCACCACGGATGCCGGCTGGTAGCGCACCTTCAGGCCTTCCTGGCGCACGCGCATCGCCAGGTCCGTGTCCTCGTAATAGGCCGGCGCGTAGTGGCTGTCGAAGCCGCCCAGGCGCAGGAACAGCTCGCGCCGCAGCGCGATCGATGCGCCCGAGCAGTAGTCCACCTCGCGCACGAAGTTGAAGCGCGGGTGTGCGGGGTCCTCGAAGCGCCCGTAGTTCCAGCCCGAGCCGTCGGCGAACACGATGCCGCCGGCCTCCTGCAGCCGCCCGTCCGGATAGACCAGCTTGCTGCCGGCCAGCCCGGTGTCGGGGTGGGTGTCGAAGGTCGCCAGCAGCGCGTCGAGCCAGCCGGGCTGGACCGTGGTGTCGTTGTTGAGGAACACGAGGAACTCGCCGCG
>CBFGOZ010000213.1:0-4267 GCA_965650505.1 uncultured Arenimonas sp. | reverse complement strand
GCGGATGTTCTGGTACATCAGCGGCTGCGTCGCCGCCGGCTCGTCGGCCTCGTTGTGGCCGTGGCGGCGGTAGCAGACCAGGTCGATGACCACGTCGCGGCGGAATTCCTTGCGGAAGTCGAAGGCCAACTGGGCGCAGAAGGCCACGGCCTCCGGGTCGTCGCCGTTCACGTGCAGCACCGGGGCGCCGATGATCTTGGCCGGATCGGTGCAGTAGAGCGTGGAGCGCGCGTCGTCCTGGCGGCTGATGGTGAAGCCGACCTGGTTGTTGATGACCACGTGCACCGTGCCGCCGACCGCGAAACCGCGGGCCTGCGACATCTGGAACAGCTCCATGATCACGCCCTGGCCCGCGAACGCCGCGTCGCCGTGGATCAGCACGGGCAGCACCTGCTGGCGCTTGCCGTCTTCGCGCCGCATCTGGCGCGCGCGCACCGACCCGGCCACGACCGGGTCGACGATCTCGAGGTGGGACGGGTTGAAGGCCAGGGCCAGGTGCACCGGGCCGCCCGGAGTGGCGACGTCGGCGGAGAAGCCCATGTGGTACTTCACGTCGCCACTGTGGGCCGGGTCCTCGGGATGGTCGAAGCGGCCCTCGAATTCGGCGAAGAGCTTGAGCGGCGGCTTGCCCAGGGTGTTCACCAGCACGTTCAGTCGGCCGCGGTGGGCCATGCCGATGACCACGTCCTTGATGCCGTCGCTGCCGCCGCGGCGGATCAGGGTGTCCATCAGCGGGATCAGCGAATCGCCGCCCTCCAGCGAAAAGCGCTTCTGGCCGACGTACTTGGTGTGCAGGTAGCGTTCAAGGCCCTCGGCGGCGGTGAGCCGCTCGAGCAGGCGCTTGCGGTCGTCGGCGCCGAAACCGAACCTGCCGGCCGCGCCCTCGAGCTTCTGCTGCATCCAGCGGCGCTGGTTGGCGTCGGAGATGTGCATGAACTCGGCGCCGATGCTGCCCGAGTAGGACGCGCGCAGGCGGGCCAGCAGGTCGCGCAGCCGGAACTTCTTCTCGGGGTACCAGGTGTCGACGCTGAATTCCTGGTCCAGGTCGGCGTCGCCCAGGCCGTGGAAGGCCAGCTCGAGGTCCGGGGCGTCCTGGCGGGCCATCATGCCCAGCGGGTCGAGCTTCGCGCCCAGGTGGCCGCGCGAACGGTAGGCGGTGATCAGCTTGCCGACGGCGGCCTGCTTGCGGGCGGTCTCGTCGTCCAGGGTGCCGGCCGGAGCGCCGGCGCGGGCGGCGGCCTGCACCCGGGCCATCACGGCCGAATGCGGCACGTCGCCGGCTTCGCGGCCCTTGAAGCCGTCGAAGTAGGTTTTCCAGGTCGCGGGAACGCTGTCGGGGTCGACCAGGTACTGCTCGTACAGGTCTTCGATGAAGGCGGCGTTGCCGCCGGCTAGCTGAGAGGTCTGCTTGAACTGCTTGATCAGACTATCCACGACCCTGGCCTGGCCCGCCGAAGGGCGGGTAAGTGATTGATGGAATGGGATGTCGCGTGCCGACGGCGGGCGACGACAAGGCCGGCGATTATAGCCGGCACGCACCGTCTTTAGAACCCGAAAGTCGGCGGGGAAGGGGGATCGACGCCCCTGCTTTGGTCTTATCCGCCGCGCCGGTGCGGCGCGGTTCAGCCGCGGCCCGGCCTCAGATGCCCAGGGCCCGCAGTTCGCTGCAGGGGCGCGAACGCTCCCAGACCCGGCCGAAATGTTCCGACAGCTGGCGCGCGCGCGCCGGCTGGGCCGGGCTCCAGTCGCCGTCGAAGCGGCTTCCGAGCAGCCGGAACAGGTAACCGTCGCGGTCGTTGGCCAGGAAGGCCGAGGGGTACTGCTGATCCACCGGGTCCACCGGCGTGCGGAACTGGAACACCGAGCTCAGGCGCTGGGCCAGGCCCAGCAGCGGGTGGCCGCCGCCCAGCAGGGTGCCGGGCTCCTGCACCAGCACGTGCACCACGCCGGCGCGGCCCGCGATGGCGAACTGCTTCAGCGCCTCGATCACGGCGGGCTGGCCGTAGAGCGCCGGCTCCAGGTCGCGGCTGTAGAGCCAGATCTCGCGGCGGGCGGCCTGGACCAGGGCCACCGTGGCCTCGGTGGCCGCGGCCAGGCCCTCGAATTCCCGGACCGCCACCGAGGGGCCGCGCGCGGTGGCGGCGGGCGGCCCCGGGCGAAGCATCGGCTCCAGGGACCGGCGCATGGCCTGGTGCTCGATGCCGGCCTCCATGAAACGCTCGCCGTAGGGTTCGAAGCCATGCCGCGCGTAGAAACCTTGGGCGCTGACCTGGGCATTGAGCTTCACCTCGGTCCAGCCCAGGTCCCGGGCCTGGTCCATCAGCGCCCGCAGCAGGGCGTCGCCGACGCCCTTGCCGCGCCATTCGGGCAGTACCGCCATGCGGCCGATCTTGTGTTCCGGCGTCAGCCGGCCGGTGCCGATCGGGCGGTGGTGGTTGTCGCGGGCGAGCACGTGCCGGCAGCGTGGGTCGAGTTCGTCCCACTCCTCCTCGACCGGCACCTTCTGCTCGACCACGAAGACCGTCTCGCGCACCAGGCGCAGGTCCTGGAAGTCGGACTGGTAGTCGGCGGGTTCGACGCGGAAATCGCTCTCGATCATGGGCTCAGCGGCGGCGCGGTGGTTTTTCCAGATGATAGTGGCCCTGGGCGAGCAGGGATTCCAGCGCGGCGCGGCCGTCGGCGTCCAGGGAGGCGAACGCAGCCTGGTCTATGACGTCGGCGCCGGCCAGTAGTCGCGCCGAAGCGGTGCCCATGGGGTAGGCCAGGCCGTTGGCGTGCAGCCGGGCGCGCCGGCCCTCGCGGGCCCAGGCGTGGCGGGCGTGCGGGTGGCGGTGCAGGCGGCCGCCCCGGGACAAGCTGTCTCCCACCACCGCCAGGCTGGGCGCACGGGCCGGCCGGGCCAGTTCGCCGGCGGCCCGGTATTGCGTGATGAAGCGGCCGAACCAGCGGCGCAGCGCCGCCTCGTCCAGCGACTGCAGGTCGGCCAGGGCGGCGCGCACCCGGGCGAAGGCGGCCTCGTCGATTTCGTGGGGATCGCCCGGAAGGCCCAGGTCGGGGTCGGCGTAGCGCGCTTCCTCCGCCATGCCGGCCGCCAGTTCCTCGACGAAGTCCAGCATCAGCTCCGCGCGCGACGGCGCGCGCATGCCGACCGAAAAGGTCAGGCAGGCGTCCTCGGCGACGCCGTGGTGCGGCACGCCCGGCGGCAGGTAGAGCATGTCGCCCGGGGCCAGCACCCAGTCGTGGTCGGGGTGGAATTCGCGCAGCAGCTTGAGCTCGACGTCGGGGCGGAAGTCCTTCGGGGCGTCCGGGTCGGTGTCGATCTGCCAGCGGCGGTGGCCGTGGGCCTGCAGCAGGAAGACGTCGTACTGGTCCACGTGCGCGCCGACCGAACCGCCCGGCGCCGCGAAGCTGACCATGATGTCGTCCAGCCGCCAGGACGGCAGGAAGCGGAAGGCGCCGAGCACGGCGCGCACGTCCAGGTCCCACTTGTCCACGTCCTGGACCAGCAGGGTCCAGTCCTTCTTCGGCAGTTTCGGGAAGGACTCCTCCGCGAAGGGCCCGTTGCGCAGCTCCCAGCGGTCGCGCCTGCGGTCGTGCAGGACGATCCGGGCCAGCGCGGCCTCTTCGCAGGCCAGGCCGGCCAGGTCCTCCGGCGTGATCGGCGATTCGAAACCGGGGAAGGCGTTGCGCACCAGCAAGGGACGCTTCTGCCAGTACTCGCGCAGGAACTTCTCCGGCGCCATGCCCAGCGGCGGCAGGCCGGCGCCGTCGACTTCGATCGGGAGCCGGGCCATGGCGGGCTCAGACCTCGCGGGCGAGGCGTTCGGCCAGGCCGGTGTAACTGGCCGGCGTCATCGCCAGCAGGCGCTGCCTGGCGGCGGCCGGCAGTTCCAGGCCTTCGATGAAGGCACGCATGGACTCGGGGGTGATGCCCTGGCCCCGGGTCAGCGCCTTGAGCTGCTCGTAGGGGTTGGGCAGACCGTGGCGGCGCATCACGGTCTGCACCGGCTCGGCCAGCACTTCCCAGGCCGCGTCGAGGTCGGCGGCCAGGCGCTCGGGGTTCACGCTGAGCTTGTTGAGCCCGCGCAGCAGTGCGTCGAGCGCGATGATCGAGTGGCCGAAAGCGGTGCCCAGCGCGCGCAGCACGGTGGAGTCGGTGAGGTCGCGCTGCCAGCGGCTGATCGGCAGCTTTTCGCTGAAGTGGCCCAGCAGGGCGTTGGCCAGGCCGAAGTTGCCCTCGGCGTTCTCGAAGTCGATCGGGTTGACC
>CBFGOZ010000212.1:0-4305 GCA_965650505.1 uncultured Arenimonas sp. | reverse complement strand
GTCAGCGCCGAGGAACTGGGCGCGCGCTAGTTGCCCTACAATCGGCGCATGCGAAGACTCCGCGCCTACTTCTTCACCGGCCTGCTGACCCTGTTGCCGATCTGGCTGGTCTGGATCGTCTTCAAGTTCGTGCTTTCGCTGCTGTCGGAGATGAGCCAGCCCTGGGTCGGGCCGCTCTCGGCGCGGCTCGCCGCCGCCCACCCTGAGATGCTGGGCTGGATGGACGACCCCTGGGCGCAGTCGGCGTTCGCGGTGGTCGGCACGGTGCTGGTGATCGTCGCGGTCGGCGCGCTGGCGCGGCGCGTGGTCGGCCAGCGCCTGCTGGCCTGGTTCGAGGCGCTGATCGCCCGCATCCCGCTGATGAAGACCGTGTACGGCAGCGCCCGCAAGCTGCTGGACCTGCTGCAGACAAAACCCGACGGCACCCAGCGCGTGGTGCTGATCGACTTCCCGCACCGGGACATGAAGTGCGTGGGCTTCGTCACCCGCATCGTCACCGAGCAGGGCACCGGCCGCGAGCTGGCCGCCGTGTACGTGCCGACCACGCCCAACCCGACCTCGGGCTACCTGGAGATCGTGCCCGTGGACAAACTCACGCCCACCGACTGGACCGTGGACGAGGCCATGACCTTCATCATCTCCGGCGGCGCCGTCAGCCCCGACACCATGCCCTTCGAACGCCCGGAGCCGCGCCCGTGACCGGCCAGGAGCGCGCCAGCCGGCTGTTCCTGGTGCTGGCGGTGTTCTTCGTCGGCAATGCCCTGCTGGCCGAGTTCATCGGCGTGAAGATCTTCGCGCTGGAAGAGACCCTGGGCCTGTCGCCGTTCGAATGGAACCTGTTCGGCCAGACCGGCTCGCTGAACTTCACCGCCGGCACCCTGCTGTGGCCGATCGTGTTCGTGATGACCGACATCATCAACGAGTTCTACGGCAAGCGCGGCGTGCGCTTCATCAGCTGGCTGGCCGCCGTGGTGATCGTGTACGGCTTCGTGTTCGCCTACCTGGCCATCGGCCTGGCGCCAGCCGGCTGGTGGGTGGGCGTGGCCGCGGACCAGGGCGTGCCCGACTACCAGAAGGCCTTCGCCGCGGTGTTCGGCCAGGGGCTGTGGACCATCGGCGGCTCGCTGGTGGCCTTCCTGCTGGGCCAGCTGATCGACGTGAGCGTGTTCCACCGCATCCGCCGCGCCACCGGCGAGAGGATGGTGTGGCTGCGCGCCACCGGTTCGACCGCGGTGTCGCAGCTGGTGGACAGCTTCGTCGTGCTCTACATCGCCTTCGTGCTGGGGCCGCAGCAGTGGGGCATGGACCTGTTCCTGGCGGTGGGCACGCTGAACTACGCCTACAAGATGGCGGCGGCGATCGCGCTGATCCCGCTGCTGTACGTCGTGCGCCGCGCGATCACCGGCTTCCTGGGCCGCGACCAGGCCGGGCAGCTGCGCGCCAGCGCGGCGCGGCAGTAAGCGGAGCCCCTGGATGCCGATGCTCGCCCTCGGTGCGCTGCTCTCCGGCTGGGCGCTGCTCGTGCTGCTGCTGACGACGCGCGCCCTGGCCTGGGACAACCCGTGGATGTGGGGGCCGCCGATCCTGTTCGGCATCGCGGCCATGCTGGGTGGCGAAGTCGCGATCTCCGACGAGGAAAACCGCGGCGCCGGCGTGCTTTTCCTGCTGCTGGGCATCGGCAGCGCGATGGTGCACATCGTGATCTGGTTCTTCGCGCCCTGGCTGGTCTGACCCGCGCCGCGGCGCGACCGTGACCAATGGCCTAGGCGGCCCGGCGCCGCAGCGGCGATGCTGCGCCCTTCCCCGCCGCCCGGAACCCGCCCATGACCCTGCGTCCGCTCGCCCTTGCCCTGGCCCTCGCGCTGGCCGCCTGCCAGCCCACCGCCGAAGCGCCCGTCGCGCAGGCGCCCGCCGCGGTGCAGCCGGCCGAACGCGCCGCCCAGCTCAACGCGCTGTACGCCGACTTCTGGGAAGCCGCGCTGGCCCTGAACCCGCTGCAGGCCACCTTCGTCGGCGACGCCCGCTACAACGACCAGCTGCCGGACTTCTTCAGCGCCGAGTACCGCGCCAAGACCGAGGCCTTCAACCGCGACTGGCTGGCCAAGGCCCAGGCCATCGGCAGCGAAGGCCTGGCCGGCCAGGACCTGCTGAGCTACGAGATCTTCGTGCGCGACCTGCAGTCCGAGATCGAGGGCGAACGGTTCCCCGACTGGCAGCAGCCGCTGAACCAGTTCCGCAACATCGCGGGCCAGTTCGCCCAGCTCGGCTCGGGCACCAGCGCCCAGCCCTTCAAGACCGTGCAGGACTACGACAACTGGCTGGCCCGCGCCGGCAAGGTGCCCGGCCTGATGGCGACGATGCAGGCCAACATGCGCGAAGGCATGGCCGCCGGCGTGGTGCAGCCGAAGGTGCTGATGCTGAAGGTGATCCCGCAGATCGACGCGCTGGTGCACGACAAACCCGAGGACACCCTGTTCTGGCGCCCCATCGCCGAGATGCCGGCCGACTTCAGCGAGGCCGACAAGGCGCGCCTGACCGAGGCCTACCGCACGCTGATCGCCGACCAGCTGATGCCGGCCTACCGCCAGCTGCGCACCTTCGTGAACGACGAATACCTGCCGGCCTGCCGCGACACCGTGTCGCTGAGCGCCCTGCCCGACGGCGAGGCCTGGTACGCCTACCGCGTGAAGCAGTCCACCACCACCGAGCTGACGCCGGCGCAGATCCATGACATCGGCCTGGCCGAAGTGGCGCGCATCCACGGCGAGATGGACGCGGTGATGCAGCAGACCGGCTTCACCGGCAGCCGCGAGGAATTCTTCACCTTCGTCACCCAGGACAAGCAGTTCGAGTTCGGCAGCGAGGAAGAGCTGCTGGTCGCCTACCGCGCGCTCGAGGCCAAGGTGAACCAGAAGACCGGCGAGCTGTTCTCGCTGATGCCCAAGGCCGCGTTCGAGATCCGCCCGGTGGAACCCTTCCGCGCGCAGTCCGCGGCCGGCGGCAGCTACATGCGTCCCAGCGAGGACGGCAGCCGCCCGGGCGTGTTCTACGTGAACACCTACGACCTGCCCACGCGCAAGCGCTGGGACGCCGAAAGCCTGTTCCTGCACGAGGCGATCCCGGGCCACCACTTCCAGCTGGCCCTGCAGCAGGAGCTGACCGGCCTGCCGAAGTTCCGCCGCTTCGGCGGCGAAACCGCCTTCAGCGAAGGCTGGGGCCTGTACGCCGAATCGCTGGGCAAGGAGCTGGGCGTCTACACCGACCCCTACCAGTACTTCGGCCGCCTGCAGGCCGAGATGTGGCGCGCGATCCGCCTGGTGGTGGACACCGGCCTGCACAGCAAGGGCTGGACCCGCGAGCAGGTGATCGAATACATGAAGGCCAACTCCGCCACCAGCGACACCGAGGCGGTGGCCGAGACCGAGCGCTACATCGCCATCGCCGGCCAGGCCCTGGCCTACAAGATCGGCGAACTCAAGATCAAGGAACTGCGCGCCCGCGCCGAGGCCGAACTGGGCGACAAGTTCGACATCCGCGGCTTCCACGCCGAAGTGCTGCAGGACGGCTCGGTGCCGCTGGCCGTGCTGGAGGCGAAGGTGGATCGCTGGATCGCTTCGCGCAAATGACGCCCCGGAGCACCGTTCAAGATCGCGGCGGGCCGAGATGACGGCCGGCGACGATGAAGACTGGGCGCTGCCGGACCTGGGCATCACCCTCGCCTGCCCGGCCTGCGGGCGCGAGATGGTGCACGACCCCGGCAGCCTGCCCCTGGCGTACGACCGGGACTGGGCCCTGCTGGAATGCGGCGGCTGCGGCCGCATCTCGAAATGGCAGTGGACCCTCGACCCCTTTGAAGCGCGGGAAGTGCCGCACGAGGTCGAGATCGTGCCGCGCCGCGATGTCCACTGAAACGCTGGCCTGCCGCTACCTCGTGGGTGTGGCTGCGGGCGCGTTCGAAGGCGCCCACCATCGTCCTGCCGGGGCCGCGAACTCGCGGCCTGACCGGACCCCAGGAAGACGATCGCAGCTGAACAAAGCCTCCCGCCCCTGATCCTTGCCACCGCGGGATTTCTCCCGTTCCCCAAGGTACATGCGACAAAACGGCACGCGCCGATATACCCGCACATCCGCTCCAATAACCAGATATCCGTCGAATCCGCTCCATAACGCCGGAAAACGAGCGTTGCGCCAGCAGCCAGGCTGGCGAGCAAGCCATTGGACGAACGAGGAAAACCCGGCTTGACCGAGCCACCGCCTTGGCCAACCATACGGTCATATGCCTCGTTTGAGAGGCCTAATAGGCGT
>CBFGOZ010000211.1:0-4314 GCA_965650505.1 uncultured Arenimonas sp. | reverse complement strand
TAGTGCGGCGCCGGCAGGTCGGGGAAGAGATGGTGTTCGATCTGATGGCTGAGGTAGCCGGTCATCACGTGGAAGAGCCGGCCGCCCTCGAGGTTGCTCGATCCCTGGATCTGGCGCAGGTACCAGCCGCCGCGGGTTTCCTGCTCCACCTCGCGCCGGGTGTAGGTCTGCACGTTTTGCGTGAAGTGGCCGCAGAAGATGATGGCGTTGGTCCACACGTTGCGGATCAGGTTCGCCGCCAGGTTGCCCAGCAGCACGCGCGGCCACTGCCAGAAGGCCAGCGCCGGGAACAGCACGTAGTCCTTGAACAGCTGGCGCCCGGCCTTGCGCAGGAAGGGCCGCATGCGTTCGCGGAACTCGTCGCGCTTCATGCGCCCTTTCACGAAGCGGCCGATCTTGATGTCGTGCACGGCCACGCCCCACTGGAAGTTCAGGCACAGCAGCAGGTACCACAGCGGCTGCAGCAGGGTCGCGGGCTTCCACTTCTGCTGGTCGCTCAGGCGCAGCATGCCGTAGCCGAAGTCGTGGTCCTTGCCGAGGATGTTGGTGTGGTCGTGGTGTTCGACGTTGTGCGAGTTCCGCCAGTGGTCGCCGTCGCAGACGATGTCCCACTCGTAGGTGGCCGAATTGAACGACGGGTCGTTCATGAAGTCGTACTGGCCGTGCATCACGTTATGGCCGATCTCCATGTTCTCCAGGATCTTGGCCGCGGCCAGGCTGAGCACGCCGGCGATCCAGCTGACCGGTCCCCAGCCGAACATCAGCAGGCCGCGGCCGGCGATGGCCGCACCCTGCACGGTGCCGCGCACGCGGCGGATGTGCCGGGCGTCGGCTTCGCCCACCGCTGCAAAGGCTTCGTCGCGGAGCGCGTCGAGTTCGGCCTGGAAGCGGGCCAGCGATTCGGGGTCGAGACGGGTCTTGGCGATCATGGTCTTCCTCGTTTTCACGGCATCAGCTCGACGGCGCTGGCGGGCGTCGAGATGCACAACTGGATCCACTCCTCGCCCGGGCCCGAGGCCCGGCCGGTGAGCAGGTTGGTGACCGTGCCGCTGCGCTTGCGGCACTGGCAGGTGCGGCAGATGCCGCGGCGGCAGCCGAACTTCGGCTGCAGGCCGGCGGCTTCCGCGGCGTCGAGCAGGGTCTGGCCGGCGCGGGCGACGAAGCTGGCGGCCTCGCCGTAGGCGACCGCGTGCTGCGTGGCGTCCGGATCCACCGGCGGGGCGCGGCGGCCGAAACTTTCGCTCTGCAGGCGGCCGCGTTGGCCCACCGCGTCGAACATCGCCTCGACCTGGCGCATGAAGCCGTCGGGGCCGCAGAGCAGGGTTTCGCGTTCGCGCCAGTCGGGCACCGCGGCGGCGATGGCCGCGGCGTCGGGCCGGCCCTGCATGGCGCTGTGGTGGAACTGCAGGCGCAGTCCCGGGAAGCGCGGCGCCAGCGCCTGCAGTTCGTCGGCGAAGATCCGGTCGTCCGGCGTACGCGCGACCTGCAGCAGCACCACGTCGCGGTCCGGCTGCGTCCCGGCCATCGCCTGCAGCAGGGCCATCATCGGCGTGATGCCGCTGCCGGCGGCGAGCATCAGCAGGGGCGCGCGGTCTTCGCGCGGCCGAAAGTCTCCCTGGGCGGGGCCCAGCCGGACCACCTGGCCGGGC
Source organism: uncultured Arenimonas sp. (assembly GCA_965650505.1). GTDB lineage: Bacteria > Pseudomonadota > Gammaproteobacteria > Xanthomonadales > Xanthomonadaceae > Arenimonas. Next base: position 2,665 of record CBFGOZ010000211.1, on the reverse strand, counting down.
CGCAGGGCCGATGCGGCGGTCGAGACCGGCCCGCCGGGCTTGGCCTTGATCGTCAGCCGCAGCAGGCCGTCGGCGCGCGGCGCCTGCGAGAGGCTGAAGCAGCGGGCCTGGCGCGCGCCGGCGATCTCGAGCTCCAACAGAACGTGCTGGCCCGGCAGAAAGCCGGCGAACCGGCGGTTGGGCCGCAGCCACAGGCTGCGCACCCCGGGCGCCTCGTCCACCACGCGCAGCACCCGCGCCCGGGTTTCAGTGAACGACCAGGCCGGATCGAGGACCTGGGCAACCCGGTCCCAGGCGGCCGAGTCGTTCAGTGGCGCCCACAGCGGATGCCGCCACAGCCTGCGGATGCGGGAAATATTGGCGGTGGTCGGTGCGGCGGCGGGGCGCATGGCGGGTCCGGCTTTTGGGTGAACATATGTTTACCGAAAGGAAACGGAGTTTCCACTCCAAAACCCGGCCCCGGGGTCGGCCGCCTATACTCGCGTCCAGCCCCGGGGCCGCCCCGGCTCCCCGGAGACCGCCTTGTCCCCCAGCAAACCCGCCGCGCTGTCGCCCGACGCCGAGGCCCCGGTCAGCCGGATCGAGCGCAAGGAGCGCACCCGGCAGCGGCTGGTCGACGCGGCGCTGGCGCTGATCGGGCAGGGCCGCAGTTACACCTCGCTGGGCCTGCGCGAGATCACCCGCGAGGCCGGCGTGGTGCCGGCGGCCTTCTACCGCCACTTCCGCGACCTGGACGAACTGGGCCTGGCCCTGGTCGAGATGGGCGGCGTCACCCTGCGCCGGCTGCTGCGCGAAGCGCGCCGCGACGGCATCCCGCCCACCGACATGCTTCGCGGCTCGGTGCTGATCTACAAACGTTTCGTCGAGGAGCGGCCGCTGGTGTTCCGCTTCATCGCCGGCGAACGCGGCGGCGGCTCGCGCGCGATCCGGCAGGCCATCCGCACCGAAGAAAGCCATTTCGCCTCGGAGATGGCGCAGGACCTGCGCGCGCTCGGCACCCTGCCCGACCTGTCCAGCGCCAGCCTGCAGATGATCTGCGGCCTGGTCGTGACGACCATGCTCAACGCGGCGTCCGACATCCTCGACCTGCCGCCGGGCCAGCCGCGCCAGGAACAGGAGCTGGTCGAGAACTTCGTGCGCCAGCTGCGCCTGGTCTTCCTCGGCGCGCGGCACTGGCGCGAGGCCTAGCCGGGCGCGCGTTTCGCCGCCAGCCTGTCCCACCAGTCGCCCAGGGCATTGACCAGCGGGATCAGTTCCCGCCCCGCCTCGGTCAGGGCGTAGTCCACCCGCACCGGCCGGCCAGGATGCACGGAGCGCGAGACCACGCCGGCCGCCTCCAGCTCGCGCAGGTCGCGCGTGAGCATGCGCTGCGAGATGCCGGCGTTGTCGCGCTGCAGCTGGGCGAACCCCTTGGGGCCGTCCACCAGGTAATAGACCAGCAGCGTCCGCCAGCGGCCGCCGAGCAGGCGCATCGCGTCTTCGATGGAGCAGCCGGAGATCGTTTGCTTCATGGCGGGCACACGCACATTTTTGTCACCACCTTACAGAATTCTGCCTGATTTACAGGGCTTTCGTGATCCCTATCCTTGCCGCAGGACTTCCCCCACGCAAGGAAAGAACATGGAACCGATCCTGATCTACGGCGTGCCCGCCGGCTGCTCCTTCGGCTCGATCGTCGCCCTGGAATGGCTGGGCCGGCCCTACCGGCTGTGCCGCGCGGAAATGCCGCGCGACCTGCAGACCGAAGGCTTCGCGCGCCTGAACCCGGTGCGCGAAACCCCGGTGCTGCTCACCTCGTCCGGACTGGCGCTCAGCGAAAGCGCGGCGATCCTGCCGCACATCGCCGCGCTCGATCCCGCGCGCGGACTGGCCCATGCGCCCGGCACGGACGCGCAGGACCGCCTGCAGCAGGTGTTCGGTTTCCTCAATACCAGTTTCTTCGCGGCCTTCAGCCCGCTCTGGACTGCCTATGAAATGCCGGAGGATCCGCCGGTGCAGTCCGTGCTCCGCGACCTGGGACGCCGCCAGGTCACCAAGGCCCACGACCAGCTCGAACAGATGCTGGCCGGCCGCGAGTGGCTGGCGGGTCCGCAGCGCACGCTGGCCGACGCCTACTTCAGCGGCCTGGCCCGCTGGGCGGACTACCACGGCGTCATCGATGCCGCGGTCTATCCGCGGATACAGCAGCTGCGCCAGCGCCTGGACGCCGATCCCGGCGTGCAGTTCGCGAAAGCGATCGAAGCCGGCGAATCGCCGCGGGGCGCGGGCGGCTTCCAGGGCCACGTGACGCTGGACGAAGCGCTGCGCCGCCTGCCGTCCAAAGCCGCGGCCTGAACCCTCAGCGCACCGGGATACTGGCGTCGGCCGGCGCGTCGGCCGGCGCCGGATCGGGCGACCGCAGCGCGTGCGCGCGCTCGGGCGGCCCGAACAGCTGCCCCAGCCGCGACCGCAGCGGCTGCGGTCGCGCGGCGTCGCGGAACATGTCGCGCCACTCGTGGAAGGTCAGGGTGATCGGGTTGTGGCTGCGCACCGGCTTGACGATGCCGTACTCGCAGGGCACGGCCGGGTCTTCCTCGACGAAGCTGCCGAACAGCTTGTCCCAGACGATCAGCACGCCGGCGTAGTTGCGGTCGATGTACTTGGGGTTGCGCGCGTGGTGCACGCG
>CBFGOZ010000210.1:0-4330 GCA_965650505.1 uncultured Arenimonas sp. | reverse complement strand
AGCGGGCGCAGGTAGGGGTCGACCTTCTGGCTCAGGTCGCCGGGCAGGAAGCCGAGCTTTTCGCCGGCCTCGACCGCGGGGCGCACCAGCAGCAGGCGCTGCACGCGGCTTTCGTTCAGGGCCTCGACCGCCATCGCCACGGCCAGGAAGGTCTTGCCGGTGCCGGCCGGGCCGATGCCGAAGTTGATGTCGTGGGTGGCGATCGCGTGCAGGTATTTCGCCTGGTTTGCGCCGCGGCCGCGCACCGTGCCGCGCTTGACCCTGATCGCCACCTCCTGCGGATCGATGTCGCCGCCGGCCAGCCGGTCCAGGTGGGCGCTGCCCAGGCGCGAATGGATCTTGTGCGGGTCCAGGGTCTCGCGTTCGGCTTCGACGTAGAGGGCGCGCAGCAGCTTCTCGGCCGCGTCGGCGGCTTTGGCCTCGCCGGTGACGCGGAAGACGTGGCCGCGGTTGGCGATCTCCACGCCCAGGCGCAGCTCCATCTGGCGCAGGTGTTCGTCGAACGGCCCGGCCAGGTTGGCCAGGCGCTCGCTGTCCTCGGGTTCAAGCACGAAGTCGCGTTGCACGGGTTTGTTCATGCGGCCACGTCCTCGTCCACCAGCACCTCGCCGCGCAGGGAGTTGGTGCGGGCCTCGGTGATGCGCACGTCCACGAACCGGCCGACCAGGCGCGGATGGCCCGGGAAGTTCACGTTGCGCATGTTCTCTGTCTTGCCGGTCAGCTCGGCCGGGTCCTTGGCGCTGGGCCCCTCGACCAGGACGCGTTCGACCGTGCCGACCATGGCCTCGGCGATCCGGCGCGCATTGGCGTTGATCGCCGCCTGCAGCCGCTGCAGGCGCGCGCTGGCGACGTCGGCCGGCACTTCGTCGTGCAGGTTGGCGGCGGGCGTGCCGGGGCGGCGCGAATAGGCGAAGGAGAAGCTCTGGTCGAAGCCGACCTCCTCCACGAGCTTGAGCGTGGCCTCGAAGTCGCGCTCGGTCTCGCCGGGGAAGCCGACGATGAAGTCCGAGCTGATCACGATGCCGGGCTTGGCCTCGCGCAGCCTGCGGATCCGGGCCTTGTATTCGAGCGCGGTGTGGCCGCGTTTCATCGCCGCCAGGATCCGGTCGCTGCCCGACTGCACCGGCAGGTGCAGGTAGCTGGCCAGCTGCGGCACGTCGCGGTGCGCTTCGATCAGCGCGTCGGAGAACTCGACCGGGTGCGAGGTGGTGTAGCGGATGCGGCCGATGTCGTCGAGGGTGGCGATGGCCCGGATCAGGGTGGCCAGGTCGGCGACGTCGTCGCCGTCGCCGATCGGCCCGCGGTAGGCATTGACGTTCTGGCCCAGCAGATGGATCTCGCGCACGCCCTGGGCCGCGAGCTGGGCGCATTCGAGCAGCACGTCGTCGAAGGGGCGCGACACTTCCTCGCCGCGGGTGTAGGGCACCACGCAGAACGAGCAGTACTTGCTGCAGCCCTCGATGATCGAGACGAAGGCGGTCGGCCCTTCGGCGCGGGGCTCGGGCAGGCGGTCGAACTTCTCGACCTCCGGGAAGCTGATGTCCACCTGCGGCCGGCCGCTGTCGCGCCGCGCCTCGATCATCCGCGGCAGGCGGTGCAGGGTCTGCGGGCCGAACACCAGGTCGACGTAGGGCGCGCGCTTGAGGATCGCGTCGCCCTCCTGGCTGGCGACGCAGCCGCCGACGCCGATCAGCACCGGCCGGTCCTTCTTCAGGTGCTTCCACTTGCCCAGCTGGGAGAACACCTTCTCCTGGGCCTTCTCGCGGATCGAGCAGGTGTTGACCAGGATGACGTCGGCCTCGGCCTCGTCGGTGGTCAGCTCCAGGCCGTGTTCGGCGGCGAGCACGTCGGCCATCTTGGCCGAGTCGTACTCGTTCATCTGGCAACCGTGGGTCTTGATGTAGAGCTTGCCCCTGGCGGGCGAGTTCACGGGCATGGCGGCGGTTATTCCGTTCCGTGGGGGTCGCCATTCTAGCCCGCGGAGCCCCGTGCCGGCTGTCCGGCCGGGACCGTGCCGGCCGTTCTCCTGGTCCAGGCCCTTGGCAACCGACCGGGCATGGAGTAAACCTCGCGCGGATGAGCCCCTGCCGCCTGCTGACGCTGGCCTGCCTGTTCCTCGCCGCCGCCCCGGCCGGGGCGGGCACGCTTTACCGCTGCACGGGCGCGGACGGCATCCCGAACTACTCGGGCAAGCGCGTGGCGGGGTCCCACTGCGAGGTCGTGTCCACCTATACCGCCGCCGATTCGCGGCCGCGCGGCCCGGCGCCCGCGCCGGCCGCCGCCCCGGGCGGTTCGGGGTCGGGCGGCGGCGCCCGGGCCACCCCGGCCGCCCGGGTCGACTTCCGCACCGCCGGCGCCGGCCAGGCCCTGGCCGCCGGACCGCGCCCCAGCGGCGCCCGGGTCACCCGCGGAGCGGTCTACAAATACGAACGCGACGGCGTGGTGCACTACACCAACGTGCGGCCCGCCGGCGCCACCGCGGCGCAGATGCTCTTCAGCTATGTCGAGACCTGCTACGCCTGCGGCGCCCTGCCGGGCGTGGACTTCGGCACCGTGCGCCTGAACATGGACGCCTACGCCGCGGAAGTGCGGGCCGCGGCCCAGGAGTTCGGCGTGGACGAGGCGGTGGTGCGCGCGATCATCCATGCCGAGTCGGCGTTCCGGCCCAATGCGGTCTCGCATGCCGGCGCCCAGGGCCTGATGCAGCTGATCCCGGACACCGCGACCCGGTTCGGCGTCGCCGACGTATTCGACCCCAACCAGAACATCCGCGGCGGCGTGCAGTACCTGGCCTGGCTGCTCAAGCGCTTCGACAACGACCTGACCCTGGCGGCGGCCGGCTACAACGCCGGCGAAGGGGCCGTGGACCGCTATGGCGGCGTGCCGCCCTACGCCGAGACCCAGCGCTACGTCCAGCGCGTAGGCCAGCTGGCCGAGCGCTACCGCGGGGCGCTGGCCGCGAACTGAGCGCCTTCACGGCCGATCCCGGCCGCCGTTGTGAGCCCCGCGCTCCCTCCGCTACAATTGCGCGTCTTTGCGGGCCCCCTCGGGTTCCGCAGCTCTGTTTTCAGCCACTTAGCAAGATTTTCGGAGAGCCGGATGGCTAACGAAGGGGTCAACTCAGGCCGTCGCCGCTTCCTGACCGCAACCACCGCCGTCGTCGGCGCCGTGGGCGTGGCGGGTGCCGCGGTGCCGTTCATCAGTTCCTGGAAGCCCAGCGCGCGGGCCCAGGTCGCCGGCGCGCCGGTCGAGGTCGACATCAGCAAGATCGACCTCGAGCCGGGCATGCGCATGATCGTCCAGTGGCGCGGCAAGCCGGTCTGGATCTTCAAGCGCACGCCGGAACAGCTGGCCGCGCTGCCGGGCCTGGACGCGCAGCTGCGCGACCCGGCGTCGGAGAACCCGGACCAGACCCCCGAGTTCGCCAAGAACCCGACCCGTTCGCTCAAGCCCGAACTGGCCGTGATCGTCGGCATCTGCACCCACCTGGGCTGCTCGCCGACCTACGTGCCGGAGCTGCAGCCGCAGGCCTTCGACAGCGAGTGGCAGGGCGGCTTCTACTGCCCGTGCCACAACTCGCGCTTCGACCTGGCCGGCCGCGTGTTCCAGGGCGTGCCCGCGCCCTCGAACCTCGAGGTGCCGCCCTACCACTTCGTCGACGACAACCACCTGATCGTGGGCGTCGCCCCCGAGGGAGCCGCGTAATGGCCAACCTGATCAACCGCTCGGTCGAAACCGTCACCGGCTGGTTCAACGACCGCACGCCGGGCCTGGTGCCGTTCTACAAGAAGCACATGTCGGAGTACTACGCTCCGAAGAACTTCAACCTCTGGTACTACTTCGGTTCGCTGGCCCTGCTGGTGCTGGTCAACCAGATCGTCACGGGCATCTTCCTGACGATGCACTACAAGCCGTCCGCCGCCGAGGCCTTCGCCTCGGTCGAGTACATCATGCGCGACGTCGAGTGGGGCTGGCTGATCCGCTACATGCACAGCACCGGCGCCTCGCTGTTCTTCGTGGTCGTCTACCTGCACATGTTCCGCGGCCTGATCTACGGCTCCTACCAGAAGCCGCGCGAGCTGGTCTGGGTGCTTGGCTGCGTGATCTTCCTGGTGCTGATGGCCGAGGCCTTCATGGGCTACGTGCTGCCCTGGGGCCAGATGTCGTACTGGGGCGCGCAGGTGATCATCAACCTGTTCGGCGCCATCCCGGTGATCGGCCCGGACCTGACCGAGTGGATCCGCGGCGACTACCTGGTGGCCGACGCCACCCTCAACCGCTTCTTCGCCCTGCACGTGATCGCGCTGCCGCTGGTGCTGCTGCTGCTGGT
>CBFGOZ010000209.1:0-4335 GCA_965650505.1 uncultured Arenimonas sp. | reverse complement strand
CCAGCACGTTGGCGCCGGTGACCTCCTTCTTGCCCGAGGACTGCACGTGGTAGACCGCACGCTGCAGCACCCGCTGGAAGCCCAGGGTGGGCTGGGTGTCGCGCGGGTCGTCGGCCGGGAGCACCGGCACGGTGTCGGCGATGATCTGCCGGAGCCCGGTGGCCAGCTTGGGCTGGTCGGCGCCGCAGGCCTTGAGCACGCTGGCCGCCGACGGGTTGTCGAGCAGGGCCAGCAGCAGGTGCTCGACCGTCATGAACTCATGGCGGGCTTCGCGGGCCTGCTTGTAGCACTGGCCGATGGTGTACTCGAGATCCTTGCTGAACATGGGCTACTCCGGAACGTTTGCTCCGATATGGGGCCAGCCTAGGTCTTTTCCATGGTGCACAACAGGGGGTGCTGGTGCTGGCGGGAGAATTCGTTGACCTGCGTCACTTTCGATTCAGCCACTTCCCGCGTGTAGACGCCGCAAACGCCCTTGCCCCGGGTATGCACGTGCAGCATCACCTGGGTGGCCTTTTCCCGGTTCATGGCGAAAAAGACCTGCAGGACCTCCACCACGAAATCCATCGGGGTGAAGTCGTCGTTGAGCAGGACCACCTGGTACAGCGGCGGACGCACCACTTCGGGCTTGGCGGTCTCCACCGCCAGGCCGTGGTCGTGTCCGCGTTCGGGATGGGGGTCTTGGGGCATGCCGGCAGTATAAATCGGGCCGGGACGCCCGGGTTGCAAGTCCGGCGCCGACATGGACGCCCTGCGGCGTTTGTGACGACAATGTGTGGGCCGGACCGCCGGCCTGACACTCTATCCAGGGGAATCCCGATGAACATGCGTGCCGCCTGCCTCGCCCTCGCCTGCCTTGCCGTATCCGCCACCGCCGCGCACGCCGCCGACGCCGACCCGGTCGTGAAGGCGCAGCTGGAGAAGAAGGGAACCCCGTTCACCATCGACGAGGACGGCGACTTCCAGATCACCGTGCGCATCGACGAGGACCGCACCCAGCTGGTCTGGGTCCGCTCGGCGGTGGAGGAAACCACCCACATGCGCGTGCGCGAGATCTGGTCGCCGGGCTACCAGTCCGAAGGCGCCGCCTTCCCGGCCGCCATCGCCAACGACCTGCTCGAGCGCAGCAACATGCTCAAGCTCGGCTCCTGGGTGAAGCAGGACAAAGTGGCGATGCTGGTGACCAAGATCGCCGCCGACGCCAGCGCCGACGAGCTGGACGAGGCCATCGACCTGACCGCCACCGCCGCGGACGAGGTCGAGCTGGACTTGACCGGCAAGGACGACCTTTGACCTATCGCGAGGGGCGCTTCTGGCAGCCTGACGTCACCGTCGCCACCGTGGTGGTGCGCGACGGCCGCCTGCTGATGGTCGAGGAAACGGTGCGCGGCGCGCGGGTGCTGAACCAGCCCGCCGGCCACCTGGAGCCCGATGAAAGCCTGCTGGAGGCCGCCCTGCGCGAGACGCTGGAGGAAACCGGCTGGGAAGTAACCCTGACCGCCTTCATCGGCGCCTACCAGTGGAAGGCGCCGGCCGATGGCCGGCACTTCCTGCGGCTGGCCTTCGCGGCCGAACCGCTGCGGCACCATCCGGAGCGGGCGCTGGACGAAGGCATCGTGCAGGCGCTGTGGCTGACGCCGGCCGAGCTGTCGGCGCAAAGCCATCGCCACCGCAGCCCGCTGGTCTGGCGCGCGGTCGAGGACTTCCTGTCCGGCCGCCGCTTCCCGCTCCAGGCCCTGACCCACTGCCCATGAGCGGCGCCCGGGTCATCGTCGGTCTGTCCGGCGGCGTGGATTCCTCGGTGGCTGCCCTGCTGCTGCAGCGCCAGGGGGAGTCCATCGCCGGGCTGTTCATGCAGAACTGGGACGAAGAGGGCGACACCGGCTGCCGCGCCGAAGACGACCGCCGCGACGCCCTGGGCATCGCCGGCCGGCTGGGCATCCCTTTCCACACCCGCAATTTCGCCCGCGAATACTGGGCCGGCGTGTTCGAACACTTCATCGCCGAATACCGGGCCGGCCGTACGCCGAACCCGGACGTGCTGTGCAACCGCGAGATCAAGTTCAAGACCTTCCTGGACGAGGCCCGCGCCCTGGGCGCCGAAGCCATCGCCACCGGACACTACGCGCAGGTGGCCCGGCGCGACGGCCGCTGGCTCCTGCTGCGCGGCGCCGACGAGGGCAAGGACCAGAGCTATTTCCTGCACCAGCTGGGCCAGGAGCAGCTGGCCCGCACCCTTTTCCCGATCGGCCACCTGCCCAAGGCCGAAGTCCGCCGGCTGGCCGCCGAGGCGAAGCTGCCGACCGCGGCCAAGAAGGACTCGACCGGCATCTGCTTCATCGGCGAGCGCGATTTCCGCGAGTTCCTGGGCCGCTACCTGCCGGCGCAGCCGGGCGAGATCCGCAGCGTCGACGGCACCGTGGTCGGCCGGCATGCCGGCGTCTGGTACTACACCCTGGGCCAGCGCGAGGGCCTGCAGATCGGGGGAGTGCGCGGCCGGCCGGCGGCGCCCTGGTTCGTGGTCGGCAAGGACGTGGCCCGCAACATCCTGCACGTCGACCAGGGCGGCGACAGTCCGTTCCTGATGTCCAACCGGCTCTGGACCGAGGCAGCGCACTGGGTCGCCGGCGCGCCACCCGCGGCGCGGTTCCAGTGCACCGCCAAGACCCGCTACCGCCAGCCCGACCAGGACTGCGAGGTGGCGCTGGACGCGCAGGGCCGACTTTCCGTAGCCTTCGCGTCCCCGCAGCGCGCCGTCACCCCGGGCCAATCCCTGGTCCTGTACCTTGGCGAGCAATGCCTGGGCGGTGCCGTGATCGCCGCCACCGACGCCCCCCTCGAATCGAAGTCCCGCCCCGAATGAAGGATCGCGCCCTCGCCCTCGCCGGCCTGCTCCAGGCCGTGCACCTGGTCCAGCAGATGGCCCAGACCGGACAGTCCGAATCCAGGCCCCTGGGCGCCTGCATAGACAGCCTGTTCCGGTTCGACGCCGAGACGCCGGAAGCCGTGTTCGACGGCGCCGACAAGCTCGAGGTCGGCCTCGCCCGGCTGGTCAACCAGCTCGAGGGCGGCGGCGGCCGCGACGCCGCGGTCACCCGCATGGCGATGACGGTCCTGCACCTGGAGCGGCGCTTCATCGCCAACCACGCCGCGGTCGAGGCCGTGCGCAAGGGGCTGGAGGACATCGCCCGGCAGCGCGAACACTTCGGCCCGACCCACCCCACCGTGCTGTCGCGCCTGGGCGACCTGTACGCCGCCGAGCTCAGCCCGATCGGGCCGCGCGTGCTGGTGCAGGGCAACCCGGTCTATTTGGGCCAGCCCGACCTGGTCGGCGAAGTGCGCGCCACCCTGCTGGCGGCCATCCGCGCGGCGGTGCTCTGGCGCCAGCTCGGCGGCAGCTACTGGGATTTCCTGTTCGGGCGCCGCGCCCTGGTGCAAGCCGCGCGCGAATGGCAGGAATCCGCGCGCGCCTAGACCTTGGTCGGGGGCCGCGGCAGCGGACGGGAGGGTATGGTTTCGGGCATAATGCCGGGCTGACGCGGCTGCCTTGCGCGCCTCTCCCAGCCCTCTCCCCGATCCAGCCCGGAGCCTGTCCATGAGCGACTCCTTCGCGACCCGCGACCAGCTTGCCGTCAACGGCAAGACCTACACCTACTTCAGCCTCGCCAAGCTCGGCCAGCGCTTCAACCTGGCCCGCCTGCCGTATTCGATGAAGATCCTGCTCGAGAACCTGCTGCGCTGCGAAGACGGCGGCATGACCGTGGGCAAGGACCACATCGAGGCCGTGGCCACCTGGGACGCGAAGAAGGAGCCGGACACCGAGATCGCCTTCATGCCGGCCCGCGTGGTGCTGCAGGACTTCACCGGCGTGCCCTGCGTGGTCGACCTGGCCGCGATGCGCGACGCGGTGGTGAAGCTGGGCGGCAAGGCCGACCAGATCAACCCGCTGATCCCGTCCGAACTGGTCATCGACCATTCGGTGCAGGTGGACGTGTTCGGCAAGCCCGAGGCGCTGGACCTCAACGGCAAGATCGAGTTCGAGCGCAACCAGGAGCGCTACAGCTTCCTGCGCTGGGGCCAGAAGGCCTTCGACAACTTCAAGGTGGTGCCGCCCAACACCGGCATCGTGCACCAGGTGAACCTGGAGCACCTGGCGCGCGTGGTGATGGAGCGCGAGATCGACGGCGTGCGCTACGCCTTCCCGGACACCGTGTTCGGCACCGATTCGCACACCACGATGATCAACGGCATCGGCGTGCTGGGCTGGGGCGTGGGTGGCATCGAGGCCGAGGCCGCGATGCTGGGCCAGCCGAGCTCGATGCTGATCCCGCAGGT
>CBFGOZ010000208.1:0-4391 GCA_965650505.1 uncultured Arenimonas sp. | reverse complement strand
CGCTCGATGTTGCTGACCGGGTCGACCACCCGGCCCAGGCGCTGGCCGGCGAGCACGCGCTGGCCCAGGGCCACTTCGCTGATCAGCAGGCCGCCGGAATTGGCGCGGACCCAGCGCGAATCCAGGAAGATCGGCGCCGGCTCGGCCTGCGCCGCCAGCGGCACCGCATTGATCTCCACCACGTCGGGCTCGGCCTGGCGCATGCCCAGCTTGAGCATCAGCCGATCGATCGCGGCGACGGCCTGGGCGATCTCGGCCGGCTCCAACCGGGTCGGCGCACCGGCCTCGAAGGTGACGGCGGGAATGCCGACCGCGGTGGCGGCCACGCGCAGCATGCCCTTGTTGCCCGGGCTGTGCAGCACCACGGTGGCGCCGAAGCCGCGGGTGAATTCCAGCACGTCGGGCTGGGTGAGGTCGGCGCGCACCTGCGGCAGGTTGCTGCGGTCGAAGCTGCCGGTGTGGAAGTCCACCAGCACGTCGCAGTGGCGCACGATGTCCTGGAAGAAACCATTGGCGATGCGCGAGGCGATGCTGCCCTGGCGGCTGCCCGGGAAATAACGGTTCAGGTCGCGCCGGTCCGGAAGGTAGCGCGAGCCGCGCGAATAGCCGAACACGTTGACGATCGGCACGCCGATCACCGTGCCCGACAGCCGGGTCGGATCCACCGAGTGGGCGATGCGGCGCACGATCTCGACGCCGTTGATCTCGTCGCCGTGGATGCCGGCGACCAGGCACAGCACCGGGCCGGCCATCGCGCCGCGCGCCACCACCACCGGGCTGGCGATCTCGGCGTTGCTGATGCCGCCCGCCGGGCGCCATTCCAGCTGCAGCCGGGTGCCAGGCACGACCAGGCGGTCGAGGATGGCCAGCGGCGTCACCAGCTCCGGGGCGGGCGGCAGCATCTCCGGCAGGGCGATGCCGGCCGGCGGCGTGGTCGGCCGCGTCGGTTCGCCGCCGGGCGGGTCGACCGGGAAATCCTGGGCGCCCGCGGCCGAAGCCAGCGACAGCGCAAGCACCACCCCGCGGATCCGCATCATGCCGCCGAACAGCTTGCGCACAGGCCGTGCACCTCGAGGGTCTGGGCCCGCGGCACGAAGCCCAGCGACTTCGCCTGGCTGTCGAGCAGCCGCGGGATGCGTTCGTCTTCCAGCTCGATCGCGGCCTGGCAGTTGTCGCAGATCAGGAAGGGCACCGAATGCCGCGCCTGCGGATGGTGGCAGCCGACGAAGGCGTTGACCGAGGCCAGGCGGTGGATGAAGCCCTGCTCGAGCAGGAAGTCCAGCGCGCGGTAGACGGTGGGCGGCGCGCTGCTGCCGTTCTTCGTCTTCATCGAATCGAGCAGGTCGTAGGCCTTCACCGGTTTGCCGGCGGCGGCGATCAGGCCCAGCACCTGGGCCCGCAGCGGCGTAAGCCGCAGGCCGCGCTCTTCGCAGGCCTTCTCGACCGCATGCACATAGCCGCCGGCGTCGTGCACGTGGTGCTCGGGGCTGGTGCAGTCGGGGTCGTGGGCGTGCGCGGACATGGGTCTAGGGTGGGCCTTGGCCGGGGCGAAATCAATTCGCGACCGGCCGTGCGGGGGCTGGGGTTCAGCCGGGAATCTTCGCCAGCGCCGCGTCGATGCGCGCCAGCGCGGCCTCGCGGCCGGCGAGGAACACGGTGTGGTCGATCGAGGGGCTGACCTGGGTGCCGGTGATGGCCACGCGCAGCGGCTGGGCGATCTTGCCCAGGCCCACGCCCAGCGTCGCGGCGGTGGCTTCCAGCGCGCCATGCACGGCCTGCGCCGACCACTCGCCGAGCCTGGCCAGTTCGCCGCGCACCGTCTCCAGCGGCGCCTTCGCGGCGGCCACCAGGTGCTTGGCCACGGCGGCCTCGTCGTACTGGGTGAGCGGGCAGTACCAGACGTGGGCGCGCTCGGCCATTTCCTTCAGCGTCTGCACGCGGTCGCGCAGGGCCACCACCACGTCGGCCGGCTTCGGGCCCTTGGCCAGGTCGTAGCCGTGGGCCAGCAGCTGCGGTTCGAAATGCTTCGCGACCTCGACCGGGTCGTCGGTCTTAAGGTAGTGCTGGTTCAACCAGCCCAGCTTGGCCGGGTCCAGGCGCGAAGCCTTCTGGTTCACGTCCTCGATCGCGAACAGCGACTTGAGTTCGTCGCGGCTGAAGATCTCCTGGTCGCCGTGCGACCAGCCCAGGCGCGCCAGGTAGTTCACCAGCGCGTGCGGCAGGTAGCCCTCTTCCTTGTACGACATCACGTTGGCCGCGCCCGAACGCTTGCTCAGCTTGGCGCCCTCGGGGTCGAGGATCATCGGCATGTGCGCGAAGTGCGGCACCGGCGCGCCCAGGGCCTTGTAGATGTTGATCTGGCGCGGGGTGTTGTTGACGTGGTCGTCGCCGCGGATGACGTCGGTGATGCCCATGTCGAGGTCGTCAACGACGACCGCGAAGTTGTAGGTCGGGTAGCCGTCGGAGCGGAAGATCACCAGGTCGTCGAGCTCGTCGTTGCTCCACTCGATGCGGCCCTTGATCTTGTCCTCGAACACCACGGTGCCGCCGATCGGGTTCTTGAAGCGGATCACGCGGTTGGGATCGTCGCGATACGGCTCGTTCCGGTCGCGGTAGTGGCCGTTGTAGCGCGGCTTGAGGTTCGCGGCCATCGCCGCCTCGCGCATGGCCTCGAGCTCTTCCTTGGTCTCGTAGGCGTAATACGCCGTGCCGGCGGCGACCATCTGCTCGGCCACCTCGCGGTAGCGGTCCAGGCGCGCGGTCTGGAAGACCGGGCCCTCGTCGTACTCAAGCCCCAGCCAGTCCATGGCTTCCAGGATCGCGTCGATCGCGGCCTGGGTGCTGCGCTCGCGGTCGGTGTCCTCCACGCGCAGGATGAACTGGCCGCCGCGGCGGCGCGCCTCCAGATAGCAGTAAAGCGCGGTACGGGCACCGCCAATGTGCAGGAAGCCGGTCGGGCTGGGGGCGAAGCGGGTGCGGCAGGTCATCTGGCCAGGCTCGGAAGCGGGAAGCCGCGCATTTTACGCCTTTCGCCCCCTGCCCGGGCTGGCAGGGGACGCGAGGGATGCCTCACTCGACGGTGATCGTGATGACCTCGGACGCCACGACCGGATCGTGCGGAATGTGGCTGTGGTCGCCGACCAGCAGCTGCAGGGTGTGCTTGCCCGGCGCCAGCGTCACCGTGGCCTCGGTCTGGCCCTTGCCGAAATGCAGGTGGTTGGCGTCGTTCGGGATCGGCTGGCCGGCCGGGGGCAGCGGCGCGTCCACGATCAGGTGGTGGTGGCCGGTGCCTTCGGCCACGGTGCCGGCTGGCGCCACGCCCATGCCGCGCAGGCCGAAACGCACGGTCACCGGGCCGCTCACCGTCTCGCCATCCTTGGGGCTGATGAAATAAACCGCGGCGTCGGCCGGGGCCACGCTGCGCGGCAGCCCGGCGGCGTGGGCGACGCCGGTCGCCAGGATCGCCGCGGCCACCAGCAGGAAACGGATCTTCATCGGGACACCTCCTTGACAGGGGCGCCCATCCTAACCGGCCCGGGGTCAAGGCCAAGTCGGGACGGCGCCTGCGGTACCATGGCGGCCGATCCTGTCCTGCCCCGGAGCCGCGGATGCCGGTCCGTCTGATCCTGCTGTCCGCCTGCCTGCTGCTGGCGTTCTCCGCGCACGCCACGCCGGTGCCGGCGCCCGCCGCGACGCCGCCCGTGCCCGAAACCGCAGCGCCCGCGCCGCCGCAGCGCGTGCGGCTGGTCACCACGATGGGCGAGATCGTCGTCGAGCTCGATGCCGCCGCCGCGCCCCGGACGGTCGAGAATTTCCTGGCCTACGCCCGCGACGGCCACTACAACGGCACCGTCTTCCATCGCGTGGTGCCGGGCCTGCTGGTGCAGGGCGGCGCGTTCACGCCCGACCTGCAGCAGAAACCCAGCCGCGCGCCCGTGCCCAACGAGGCCGGCAACGGCCTGTCGAACCGCCGCGGCACCCTCGCGGCCGCGCGCGACCGCGGCGTCAGCGATTCGGCCACGGCGCAGTTCTTCATCAACCTGGCCGACAACCCGAAGTTCGACCGCCAGGACGGCGACAGCGCCTACACCGCCGGTTACGCAGTGTTCGGGCGCGTCCTGCAGGGCCTGGAAGTGGTCGACCGCATCGCGGCCCTGCCGACCTCGGCGCGCGGGCCGTTCCCGGCCTGGGTGCCGCAGACGCCGGTGGTGATCGAACGGGTCGAACTGCTCGAACCGGAGCCGTCCACGCCATGACCCTGCTGTTCGTGTCCGACCTGCACCTGGACGCCGCGCGTCCGGCGACCACCGCCCTGTTCCTGGATTTCCTGGCCGGCGAGGCGCGCGGCGCGGAGGCGCTCTACATCCTGGGCGACCTGTTCGAGGCCTGGG
>CBFGOZ010000207.1:0-4448 GCA_965650505.1 uncultured Arenimonas sp. | reverse complement strand
GTCCGCATCGCGCTGGTCGGCGATGCCGAGGCGGTGCAGTGGCAGCCGGCCCTGGCGGCCCTGGCCTCGCGCAACGGCTGGCGCATCCACCTGCTGCCGAGCCTGGACTGCGCACTGGGTAGACCCGCACGTGCCGGCGCCCGGGACGAGACGGACCTGGGCTGCGACGGTCGACTGGCTAAGCTGCAGTCGGCGCTGCTCACCGGAGGGTTTCGCCTGGTGCTCGTCGCCCAGTCGCCCGACCTTCCGGTCGAAGGCGCCGAGGACGAGCCGCAGCGGGTCGCGGCTCTGGCGTCCGGGCTTCGGGATTTCGCCGCCCCGCTGGCGTCGGCCGGGCTGCCGGTGGCCCTGGTGCGCGGCGTGCCGGCGGTGGCCGCGGGCTGCACCGATCCCGCGCGCCTGCAGGAGTGCCGGGTGGCGCGCGCGGAGGCAATGTCCGCGGACGACCCGGCCGCGCACGCCGCGGTGCGCCTGCCCGGGGCCGCGCTGCTCGACCTCACCGACGCGCTCTGCGCCGTCGACCGCTGCGCCGGGGTCGTCGGCAACGTGGTCGTCTATCGCAGCGATGGCGGCCTGACTGCGACCTATGCGCGCACGCTGGCGCCCGCGTTCGCGGACCGGCTGCAAGGTCTGGCCGGGCTGGGCGCGGTGAGCGCCCCGGCGCCCGCGGGACTGGTGCGCTACGAGAACCTGGGCGTGCTGGCCGAGCGCGCCGGCCGCGACGATCCGGACCTCTACCGCGACGACTGCCATGCCGACCATGAGTCCGTGCAGCCGGATTTCTGCCTCTACGGCGATCCGGCCTCGCCGGTCCGGGTGGCCCTGGTGGGCGACTCCCACGCCGCGCAGTGGCTGCCGCTGCTGCAGGCCCACGCCGAGCGCGAAGGCTGGGCGCTCTACAGCTACACCAAGTCCGCCTGCACCTTTTCGGATGCCGTGGTCGTGCTGGAAGGCCGCGAGTACCGCGCCTGCACCGAATGGAACCGCAACCTGGTCGCGGCCCTGCGCGACCTGGGCCCGGCCCTGGTGGTCACCAGCCAGTCGCGCGGGCACCAGGCCCACGGTGCCCGCGACATCGAAGCGGGCCGGCGCGCGCTCGCCGACGGACTGCGCTCGCGCTGGCGCACGCTGCGCGACGCCGGCATGCGCGTTCTGGTGATCGCCGACACGCCGTGGATGCGCACGGATGTGCCCGACTGCCTGGCCGCCGGCCCGGAGCGGGGCGACGCCTGCGACACGCCGGTGGCCGAGGCCTTCGGCATGCCCGATACGATCCTGATGGCGATGCCGTCGTCGCCGGGTGTCGTGTTCGCCGACCTTAACCCGCATCTGTGCAGCGATGCCGCCTGTCCCGCGATCATCGGTGGCCAGGTCGTGTGGCGCGATCAGCACCATCTCACCGCCAGCTACGCGCGCGGCCTGGCGCCGCTGCTTGCGCCGGCGCTGGAGCAGGCGCTGGCGGCGTCGCTGTCGGCGGATCGGCCCGCGCCCTGACGCTGTCATGTCGAAGGGTTAGAATCGACACCGTCCCGAAGCCATCAAGGGCCCGCATGACCCCCCGCATCCGCAAGGCCGTTTTTCCCGTCGCCGGCCTCGGCACCCGCTTCCTGCCGGCCACCAAGACCGTGCCCAAGGAGATGATGCCGATCGTCGACAAGCCGCTGATCCAGTACGCGGTGGACGAAGCGATCGAGGCCGGCTGCGACACGCTCATCTTCGTGACCAACCGCTACAAGCATGCGGTGGCCGATTATTTCGACAAGGCCTACGAGCTGGAGCAGAAGCTGGAGAAGGCCGGCAAGCACGAGCAGCTGGCCCTGGTGCGCAACGTGCTGCCGCCGCACGTGCGCGCGGTGTTCGTCACCCAGGCCGAGGCGCTGGGCCTGGGCCATGCCGTGCTGTGCGCCAGGCCGGTGGTGGGCGACGAGCCCTTCGCGGTCATGCTGCCCGACGACCTGATCTGGAACCGTGCCGGCGACGGCGCCCTGAAGCAGATGGCCGACCACGCGCAGCGCAGCGGCGGCAGCGCCGTGGCGGTCGAGGACGTGCCGCGGGCCCAGACCGGCAGCTACGGCATCGTCGATGCGCCGGCCTTCGCCGGGCGCCACGGCCGCATCCGCGCCCTGGTCGAAAAACCTTCGCCCGACGAGGCGCCCAGCACCCTGGCCGTGGTCGGCCGCTACGTGCTGGAGCCGCGCATCTTCGAACTGCTGGAACACACCGCGCCGGGCAAGGGCGGCGAGATCCAGCTCACCGACGCCATCGCCCAGCTGGCCCGCGAGCGCACGGTCGACGCCTTCCGCTTCGAAGGCACCCGCTTCGACTGCGGCAGCCACCTGGGCCTGATCGAAGCCACCATCCGCTTCGCGCTGGACAACGAGGCGCTGAGCGAGGGCGCGCGCGCGGCGATGCGGGCGGCGCTGGACGAACTGGGCGTCGTCGACCACTGAACCGGCCCGGCTTCACTTCGGCGCGGGGCTGCGGTTAGATTGGCAGGCCGGCGGGGAGCCGGACCAGACCAGGGGACTGCATGCCGTACGACACCATGGACGCCGGGACCGGCGTCCAGCCACCGCCCCTGCCGCCGCCGCTCCCGTCCTTCCAGCCACTGGCGCCGCCCCAGCGCCACGGTTTCGAGTTCACCGGCACCGCCCGCGAGTTCTTCGGCATCTGGTTCGTCAACCTGGTCCTGTCGGTGCTGACCCTGGGCATCTACTCGGCCTGGGCCAAGGTGCGCACCGAGCGCTATTTCTACGGCAACACGCATTTCGGCGGCGCCAGCTTCGAATACCTGGCCGACCCGATCGCCATCCTCAAGGGCCGGCTGATCGCCTACGTGGTGGTGATCGGCCTGGGCCTGTGCGCGCATTTCCAGCTCTGGGCGGTCTACATCCCGCTCATCCTGGCGGTGTTCCTGGTGCTGCCCTGGCTGATCCAGCGCACGCTGCGCTTCCGGGCGCGCTATTCGGCATGGCGCGGGCTGCGTTTCCGCTTCGTCGACGGCGTCTACGAGGCCTACGTGAACTTCCTGTTCAAGCCCATGCTGCAGCTGCCCACGCTGTACATGACCCTGCCCTGGGTGCGCATGGGCCAGCACGAGTACCTGGTCGCCGGCCACCGTTTCGGCGGCAAGCGATTCTCCTTCCGCGGGGACCTGGGCAGTTATTTCGTGCCCTTCGCGATCTGCCTGGGCCTGGGCTTCGGCGGCTACATCCTGATGGTGGTGGCCCTTTTCGGCGGCGCCCTGCTGGGTGGCGCCATGGGCCTGGAAAGCAAGGGCCCGGACGGCCAGCCGTCCGACAGCTTCATGCTGGCGGTGATGGTGCCCTTCATGCTGGTCTACCTGGCTTTCCTGGCGTTGCCGGTGTTCCTGCGTACCCGCTACGTCAACCTGATGTGGAAGTTCACGCAGTTCGGTCCGCACCGGTTCGAATCCACCCTGCGCGCGCGCGACGTGATCTGGATCTATTTCAGCAACGGCCTGCTGATCGTGCTGACCCTGGGCCTGATGGTGCCCTGGGCGATGGTGCGCCTGGCCCGCTACCGTGCGCAGCACTTCGCGGTGCTGGTGCAGGGCGACCTGGACAGCTTCATTGCCGAGACCGAGCGTCGGGAAGACGCCACCGGCGCCGAGCTGGTGGACGCGCTGGACATGGACGTGGACATCGGCATCTGAACGCACTCGACGCCATCTGGTACGACGGCCGCAGCAGCCGCGGCCGCCCGGCCACGCTGAGCCAGCCTGCGGCCGGCGTGCTGCGCGTGGACAGCGAGGGCGAGGCGATCGAGTTCGCCGTCGCCGAGGTCACGCTCAGCCCGCGCCTGGGCCGCACCGTGCGCGTGCTCAAGCTGCCGGGCGAGGGCCAGCTGCAGCTGGCGGATTCGCCCCTGCTGGACCAGTGGCTGCCGACGCCGAACCGCATCGAGGCCTGGGCCGACTGGCTCGAGCGCCGGCGCAGCGCCGCCATCGGCGCCGGCATCGCCACGGTGCTGGGCGTGGTCCTGTTCTTCCAGGTCGGCCTGCCCTGGATGGCGAACCGGCTGGCGCCGGTGATCCCGCGGGCGATGGAGCGCACCATCAGCGACCAGGCGCTGTCGCTGATCGACAACCTGCAGCTCAGGCCCAGCAAGCTCCCGGCCGATCGGCGCACGGCCCTGCAGTTCCGGTTCCAGGAGCTCACGCGCGGGCTGCCGCGCGAACTCGACTACCGCCTGAGCTTCCGCGACGCGCCCGGACTGGGCCCGAACGCCTTCGCGCTGCCGGACGGCCACGTGGTGGTGACCGACCAGCTGGTGGCGATGGTCGGCGAACACGAGGACGAACTGCTGGCGGTGCTGGCGCACGAAGCCGGCCACCACGAACACCGGCACGGCATGCGCCAGGCGCTGCAGAGTTCGGCGGTGGTGGTGGTGGCGGGTTTCCTGTTCGGCGACCTGTCGGGCACCGG
>CBFGOZ010000206.1:0-4505 GCA_965650505.1 uncultured Arenimonas sp. | reverse complement strand
CTGTGATCAGGGCGTGGCCGGTGAGGGAGGCGTCGGGCATGTCGGGGGGTCCGGGACAGGGCTTCGCGCCATTATCACTTTCCGCGGGCCCTAATCGCGGCTGACATCCGGCGACTGGCCCGACAGGGGGTGCCATGGAGCCCACGACATCGAAGCGTGAACGACGGGGCCGCCCTCGGCTGTCCCCGTTGCTGTTATGCCTGTGGCTGCCGGCGCTGGCCCCGGCCGCCCCGCTGCAGCTGCGGATCGACGACGGCGCCGCCCCGGTGGCCGATGCCGTGGCCAGCCTGCATGCCGCCGCCGCCCCCGCCGCCGCCGGCACCCGCGCGGTGATGGACCAGCGCAACACCGCCTTCGTGCCCGGGGTGCTGCCGGTGCAGGCCGGCACCTCGGTCAGTTTCCCGAACAGCGACAGCGTGCAGCACCAGGTGTATTCCTTTTCCGCCCCCAAGTCCTTCGAGCTGCCGCTGTATGCCGGCACGCCGCTGGAGCCGGTGCGTTTCGACACGCCGGGCGTGGTGGTGGTGGGCTGCAACATCCACGACTGGATGATCGGCCACATCGTCGTGCTCGACACCCCGCATTTCGGCAAGACCGGCGCCGACGGCCGCGTCCGCCTGCAGGCGCCGCCGGGCGTCTACCGCCTGCGGATCTGGCATGCCCGTCTGCCGGTGGCGCTGGAGCGCGAGATCACGCTGGCCGCCGCCGGCGACGAGCAGGCCGTCAGCCTGGCTCTCGGTCCGCCGCCGCCGGAGCGCCGCGGCAGCGAGCGCCTGCGCGCCCTGCAGGACAAGTTGCGCAGCCTGAAGCGGGAACCGTGATGCGGTCGCGCCTGCAGAGCAAGATCATCGCGCTGCTGATCCTGGTGGTGCTGGCGGCCCAGCTGGCGACCTTCGCCGTGGTGCACGTCGCCACCGGACGCAGCGTCGGCCGGCAGCTGTCGGAAGAGCTGCAGGTCGGCGAACGGGTCTGGCGGCGCTTCTATGACAACCGCAGCAGCCAGCTGCTGGAGACCGCCCTGGTGCTGGCCGACGACTTCGGCTTCAAGGCCGCCGTCGCCAGCGGCGACCAGGCCACCATGGAGTCGGCGCTGCGCAACCAGGCCAGCCGCATCGGCGCCGACGCGGCCCTGCTGCTGAGTCCGGACGGCGACTGGCTGGCGGGCCTGGCCGACGGCGGCACGCCTGACGCCCAGCGCGCCGCGATCGCGCCGCTGCTGGCGGACGCCCGCGGGAACGGCTTCGCGCTGTCGGTGGTGCCGATGGCCGGCGAACTGCGGGTGATGGCGCTGATTCCGGTGATGGCGCCCAACCAGATCGCCTGGGTGGCGATCGGCTCCGATTTCGGCGACGCCTATGCCGGCGAATTCCGCGCCCTGACCCGGCTCGACGCCAGCTTCGCGCGGCCCGGGGCGGGCCGGTTCACGGTCTACGCGTCCAGCCTGCCGGCCCCGGCGCGGGCCGCACTCGAGGTCCTGCCGCCCGGGCGCCTGCCGGCCGACAAGGCGATCCGGCCGGTGGACCTGGGCGGCGACCAGTATTTCGTGCTGTCCGAGCCGCTGCCCGGCACCGGCGGCGATCCGGTGGTGGTGATGCTGCAGGGCTCGCTGGACCAGGCGATGGCACCATACGGCGCGCTCAAGGCCCGGATCCTGATGCTGTCGGGCCTGGCGGCGCTGATCGCGGTGATCGTCGCGGTGCTGGTCGGTCGCGGCATCAGCCGCCCGGTGACCCGGCTGGCGCGGGCGGCCCAGCGCATCCAGTCCGGCGACTATTCCCAGCCGGTGGAGGAGGGTCGCGGCCGGGACGAGATTTCCGGCCTGGCCAGTGCCTTCGCGCTGATGCAGCGGGGCATCGCGGCGCGCGAGGAGCGCATCCTGCATCAGGCCAACCACGACGGCCTGACCGGCCTGCCGAACCGGGGCCACGCCCGCGACCGGCTCGAGCAGGCGATCGCGCAGCCGCGCGGCGACGCCTGCTGCGCGGTGCTGATGCTCGACCTGGACCGTTTCAAGGAGATCAACGACACCCTGGGCCACGGCTTCGGCGACCAGGTGCTGAAGGAGGTCGCCAAGCGCCTGCGGCAGGCCGTTCGACCGGAGGACATGGTCGCGCGGCTGGGCGGCGACGAGTTCATGGTCCTGATGCAGGACGTCGAGCGCGAACACGCGCCGCGCCGGGCCCGCGCCCTGCTCGAACACCTGCGCCTGCCGCTGGACCTGCCGAGCACCCGCATCAACCTCGACTGCAGCATCGGCCTGGTGCTGCACCCGGACCACGGCGCCGACGCCCAGACCCTGCTGCGCCGCGCCGACATCGCCCTTTACGACGCCAAGCAGGCCCGCAGCGGCGTCGCCGTCTACCAGCCCGGGCGCGACGAGGTGCATCTGCGCCAGTTGACCCTGATGGGCGACCTGCGCCAGTCCATCCAGCGCGGCCAGCTCAGCCTGCGCTTCCAGCCCAAGGTCGACCTGGCCACGCGCCAGGTGAAGCATGCCGAGGCCCTGCTGCGCTGGCGTCACGCCGAGCTGGGGCCGATCCCGCCGGACGAGTTCATCCCGCTGGCCGAACGTTCCGGCTTCGTGCACGAGCTGACCCGGTTCGTGCTGGAGCAGGCGCTGGGCGAGAACAGCCGCTGGCGCGCGCAGGGGCTGGACCTGGGCGTGGCGATCAACCTCTCGGCGATGGACCTGATGGACGCCGACCTGCCGGACTTCATCCAGGCCTGCCTGCGCCGGCACCGCGTGCCGCCGGCCCGGCTGATCCTGGAGGTGACCGAAAGCGCGCTGATGCGCGACGTCGACTACGCGGTGCGGACCCTGCACCGGCTGCGCGCCTCCGGCCTGCGCCTGTCCATCGACGACTTCGGCACCGGTTATTCCTCGCTGGCGCAGCTCAAGCGGCTGCCGGTGGACGAGCTGAAGATCGACAAGAGTTTCGTGATGCAGATGACCGAAGGCAGCGACGACGCGGTGATCGTTCGCTCGACGATCGAGCTGGGCCACAACATGGGCCTGTCGGTGATCGCCGAAGGCGTGGAGAACGACTCCAGCCTCGCCCTGCTCAGGCGCTACCGCTGCGACATGGTGCAGGGTTTCCTGTTCAGCGCGCCGCTGGAGGGCGAGGCGCTGCTGGACTGGTGCCGCAACTTCAGCGAGGCCGAGGCGTGAGGCCCGCGTCCGCGGGCGTCGCCGGCGCCTTTGCCGCGATGCTGTGCTGGGCCGGCCTGCCGATGGCGGCGCAGGCCGGCGATGGCCGGCTGCTGGCCACCGGCGGCGCGACCCAGGTCGAGGGCGCGGCCGGCGGCGGCATCGTGCCCTGGGCCGTGCTGGCCGGTTACGGCACCCGCGACCAGGACGGCGGCACCGCTTTCTACACCCGCGTGGACACCGGCGATTACGCGCTGGACGCCTGGGGCGTGGCCTGGACCTTCCGCAACCGGCTCGAGCTTTCCCTGGCGCGCCAGCGCTTCGACCTGGGCGAACTGCAGCGCCGGCTGGCCTTGCCCTGGGATGCGCTGGAGCAGGACGTCTTCGGCGCGAAGCTGCGCCTGGGCGGCGACCTGGTGTACACGGCGATGCCCCAGCTCAGCCTCGGCGTCCAGCGCAAGCGCCTGCGCGACGGCGCCTTGCCGCTGGCCGTGGGTGCCCGGGACGACGCCGGGACCGACGTCTACCTGAGCGCCAGCAAGCTGTTCCTGGACGGGGCGGCGGGCCACCAGCTGCTGCTCAACGCCACCCTGCGCTCGACCCGGGCCAACCAGATGGGCCTGCTCGGCCATGGCGGCGACCGCCGGAACCGTCGGTCGCTGGTGTTCGAGGGCTCGGCCGCGGTGGTCTGGGATCCGGGCTGGGTGGTCGGGATCGAATACCGCCAGAAGCCCGACAACCTCGGCTTCGCCGGCGAGGACCGCTGGCTGGACGCATTCGTGGCCTGGTTTCCCAACAAACATGTCGCGGTCGTCGGAGCCTGGGCCGACCTGGGCTCGATCGCCGGCCTGGACGGGCAGGGCGGGCCCTACCTGTCCGTTCAGCTGAGCTATTGAGGCCGATCATGCACACGCCGCACCGGATTTCCAGCGCCCTCCTGCTGGCCTTGCTCCTGGCGGCCTGCGCCGCGCCGGCGCCCCGGCCGACGCTGTACCAGCAGTTCGGCGAGCGCCCGGGCATCGAGGCCCTGGTCGAGGAGCTGCTGGTCCGGATCCTGGAGGACCCGCGCATCAACGCGGGTTTCGCCGACGTGGACCTGGTCAACCTCAACCACCGCCTGGTCGAGCAGATCTGCGAGGAGGTGGGCGGGCCCTGCACCTACACCGGCCGCAGCATGGCCGAATCGCACGCCGGCCTGGCCGTCAGCGAGGCCGACTTCAACGCCCTGGTCGAGGACCTGGTGGACGCCATGGACGCCCGCGGCATCCCGCGCCGGGCCCAGAACCGGCTGCTGGGCAGACTGGCCCCGATGCACCGGGACATCGTCAGCCCCTAGGCCGGCGCGGTATCCTTGCGG
>CBFGOZ010000205.1:0-4517 GCA_965650505.1 uncultured Arenimonas sp. | reverse complement strand
CCACCGACGAGGTTCCGCGATGACCACGCCCGCGCTCACGCTCTACCACAACCCCACCTCCCGCTCCGCCGGCGCCCGCATCCTGCTCGAAGTCCTGGGCCTGCCCTACGCCGTGGAGCCGATCGACTTCGCCAGCGGCCAGAACCGCACGCCGGAGTTCCTGGCCCTCAATCCGCTGGGCAAGCTGCCGACCCTGGTGCACGACGGCGCCGTGGTCACCGAGCAGGTCGCGATCACCATCTACCTGGCCGACCGCTTTTCGCCCGGCCAGCTGGCGCCGGCGCTGGACGATCCGCTGCGCGGCCCCTACCTGCGCTGGCTGGCCTTCTACGGCGCCTGCTTCGAGCCGGCCCTGGTGGACCACGCCTACAAGCGCGCGCCGATCGAGGCCAGCGCCGCCCCCTACCGCGACTACGACACCGTGATCGACATGGTGGCGACCCAGCTCTCGAAGGGGCCCTGGCTGCTGGGCGAACGTTTCACCGCCGCCGACGTGCTCTGGGGCACGGCGCTGCGCTGGACCACGGGCTTCGGCATCGTGCCCAAGCTGCCGGCAATCACCGCCTATATCGACCGCGTCAATGCATTGCCGGCCTTCGTGCGCGCGGCGGAGCTGGACGCGGCCCTGATGGCCGCCGCCGTGCCGACAAAGGCCTGAGCGGGCGGCGACGCGCGGCTCAGTGCGGGCTGCGCGCCGCGTCCTTGAGCGCGCTCAAGCGCGCGTCGGCGCGCAGGAAAACTTCATCCAGCCGTTCCTCCGCCGACCGTGTCGTGGAGGCGGCGCACAGGGCCTGGAGCGATGTGTCCTGCGCGAACCGGTCCAGCGTGGACTGCACCGACTGCAGCGCGGCGGCTTCATCGCCATGCAGCACCAGGATCAGTTCGGGGCTGCCGGTGACGCGGCTCACGCTGTCGCCGGCGCGGGGGTCGATGCAGGCGGACAGGCTGGCCTCCAGCTCCTGCAGCTGGCGCTCCACCGCGCGCTCGCCGCGGCGGGCGACGCTGCCGGCGAAGTCCTGCAGCTCGACCAACGCGACGGTGCGCGCGACCGGGGCCGTCGGTTCCGGCACGGCCACCGCCACCGTCACCGCCGCGGCTTCGGCGGCGCCGGCCTCGGCCAGCAACGCCGCGCGCTCATGGGCGCGTTCGCGGTGGCGGGCCTCGAGCAGGTTCATCGTCAGGCGGGCCAGCGACGCCAGCGCCTCGCGCTGCGTGTCGGTGAGGTCGCGCGGCTGCCGGTCGAGCACGCAGACGGTGCCGATCGCCGCGCCCGAGGGCGTGACCAGGGGCATGCCGGCATAGAAGCGCACGTGGTCCTGGCCCGTCACGAAGGGGTTTTCCCGGAAGCGCGGGTCGCGCGTCGCGTCCGGGATTTCCATCAGCTGGTCCGGGTTCCGGATAACGTGGTCGCAGAACGCGACGCTGCGCGGCGTTTCCGCCAGCTCGAAGCCGACCCGCGCCTTGAGCCACTGCCGGTCGCGGTCGATCAGCGACACCAGGGCGATCGGTGCGCCGCAGAGCGCCGACGCCAGGCGCACGATGTCCTCGTAGGCCGCTTCCGGCAGGCTGTCCACCACGCCGTAGGTGTCGAGTTCGCGCTGGCGCGCCGATTCGCTGTGCACGTCACTCACGGGTTGTCTCCAGAAGGTACTGGCGGGGAGCCTAGCCGACGCGGACGTTCAGCGGCGATGAACGCGGGCGCCGCGGCTGAACGTTTCCAAACCCGGCGCCATCCGGCCGTGGATCCATTACCCGCGCGCCGTACCCGTGGCGACGCCGCCCCTTTACGCTGCGCGGGTCCGGCGCGCCCTCGCCGGCCGCCGACGCCCGAGGAGAGAGACATGGAAACGATGGAACTGCACCGCGGCCGCCTGATCGACCACCTGCAGCTGGTGGTGCGCGATCTCGACGCCAGCTTCCGTTTCTATCGCGCCGTGCTGGACGCGCTGGACGTGCCGATCGGCGGGCAGGAGGAAGGCTATTTCTGGGCCGATGAGCTGTTCGTGTCCAGCGCCGACAGCCCGGCCGCGCAGGGCCGGGTCACCGGCCGCGTGCACCTGGCCTTCCAGGCCCGCGACCGCGCCATGGTGGACGCTTTCCACCGCGCCGCGTTGGCGCACGGCGGTACCGACAATGGCGCCCCCGGCGAGCGGCCCTACCACCCGGGCTACTACGCCGCCTTCGCCCTGGATCCTGACGGCAACAACATCGAGGCCGTCTACCACGGCCCGGCGCAGCGCAGCGCGGCCTCGGTGCACATCACCTTCTGATGCGGCGCGGGGTCAGCCGCCGCGCAGGCGCAGGGTCAGGCCCTTGAGGAAGTTGCGCAGCATCTGGTCGCCGCAGGCGCGGTAGTTCTTGTGCCCGGGCTGGCGGAACAGGGCCGAAAGTTCCGGCTTGGTCACCGGGAAACCGGCGTCCTTGAAACACTGCGCCATGTCCAGGTCCTTGAGCTCGAAGGCCACGCGCAGCTTCTTCAGCACCAGGTTGTTGGTGATGCGTTTTTCGACCGGGCGCAGCGGCAGGTTCGGGTCGCGGCCGCGGAAGTGCAGCACCAGGCCGTCGAGGAAATGCGCCAGCACGGCATCCGGGCATTCGACGTAGCCGGCGTCGCCGTCCTTCTTCAGGTAGGCCTGCACCTGGTCGCGGTCCAGGACCAGCGACTCGTCCGCGAGCCGGGCGATCTCGACGATCTTCGGATCGCCCAGGTCGAGCATGTAGCGGATGCTGCGCAGTACGTCGTTGTTGATCATGGCCGGTCCCGCGGCCCGCGGGTGCGGGCCGGAGCGCGCACTTTACGCGGGTTCGCGCCGCGGCGCGGCGCCGTCGTTGATTCGACCGCCGCGCGGCCCCATCTTGGAGGGCGAAAACGCCGTACCCGGCGACCTGGCCGATCCCCTTGTCCCCATCCTTCGAACACAGCTATGCCGCGCTGCCCGCCTCGTTCTGGCGCGAGGTCGCGCCCACGCCGGTGGCGGCGCCGCGCCTGCTGGCCTGGAATGCGCCGCTGGCGGCCGAGCTCGGCTTCGCATCCGAGCCCGACGAAACGACCATCGCCGCGCTGGCCGGCAACGGCACGCTGCCCGGCGCGCGCCCGATCGCGATGGCCTATGCCGGCCACCAGTTCGGCCACTTCGTGCCGCAGCTGGGCGATGGCCGCGCGATCCTGCTGGGCGAAGTCATCGACCGCGCCGGCCAGCGCCGCGACCTGCAGCTGAAAGGCCCTGGCCCGACGCCGTTCTCGCGCAACGGCGACGGCCGCGCCGCCGTCGGCCCGGTGCTGCGCGAGTTCCTGGTCAGCGAAGCCATGCACGCGCTCGGCGTGCCGACCACGCGCGCACTGGCCGCGGTGGCGACCGGCGAACCGGTGCTGCGCGACGGCGTGCTGCCGGGCGCGGTGTTGACGCGGATCGCCGGCAGCCACGTGCGTTTCGGCAGTTTCCAGTTCTTCGCGGCGCGCGAGGACGTGCCGGCCCTGCGCACGCTGGCCGACTACGTCATCGCGCGGCACTACCCGGCGCTGGCCGAGCGCGCGGACCCTTACCTGGGCCTGCTCGAGGCCATCTCCGGGCGCCAGGCCGCGCTGGTGGCCGCCTGGATGCACGTGGGCTTCGTGCATGGCGTGATGAACACCGACAACAGCGCGGTCTCGGGCGAAACGCTCGACTACGGCCCCTGCGCCTTCCTCGACGAATACCATCCGGCCAAGACCTTCAGCTCCATCGACCGCCACGGCCGCTACGCCTTCGCCCACCAGGCGCCGGTGATGCGCTGGAACCTGGCGCGCCTGGCCGAGTGCCTGCTGCCGCTGATCTCGGAGGACCCGGCCGACGCGCTGCCCGCGGCCAGCGCCGTCATCGACGCGTTCCCCGCGGAATTCGAGAACCACTGGCTGGCGGGCATGCGCCGCAAGCTCGGCCTGGCGTCGGAAGAGGCCGGGGACGCCGCGTTGGCGCACGACCTGCTCGAATCGCTGCAGGCGGTCGAGGCCGACTACACCCTGGCCTTCCGCGGCCTGTGCGCGGCCGCCGCCGGAAGCGAGCCGGAAGGCGCGCTGGCGCTGCCGAAAACGCCGGCCATGGACGCCTGGCGCAGGCGCTGGGCCGAGCGTCTGTCCCGTGATCCGCAGGCCCCCGCGGCCCGCGCCGAAGCCATGCGCGCGGCCAATCCCGCCGTGATCCCGCGCAACCACCTCGTGCATGCCGCACTGCAGGCGGCGGAGCAGGGCGACCTGGCGCCGTTCGAGGCCCTGCTGGCGGCCGTGCGCCGGCCTTTCGACGACGGTCCCACGGCGGCGCCGTTCATGGCGGCACCGCAGGCGGCGGAACGGGTGCGCCAGACCTTCTGCGGTACCTGAACCGGGGCGGGAATCGCAGGCGCCGCTGCGCCTGGGC
This sequence comes from uncultured Arenimonas sp., assembly GCA_965650505.1. Lineage (GTDB taxonomy): Bacteria > Pseudomonadota > Gammaproteobacteria > Xanthomonadales > Xanthomonadaceae > Arenimonas. The sequence goes on along the minus strand of CBFGOZ010000205.1, from coordinate 123 downwards.
GCCGGCAGCGCCGGCCGGAGTACCGGTTTTCCGAGAACCATGGCCTGCCCCCGCGCCCCGGCTCGTACCCAAGGGTAAGAGCCAGGACGCGGGAGCGGCCGACCATGCAGCGCGAGTACTTCG
>CBFGOZ010000204.1:0-4522 GCA_965650505.1 uncultured Arenimonas sp. | reverse complement strand
ACCTTCTTCATGCTCACCGGCTTCCACGGCATGCACGTGTTCCTGGGCACGCTGATGCTGGCGATCATCTGGCTGCGCTGCCTGAAGGGCCACTTCAGCAAGGACCACCACTTCGCCTTCGAGGCGGTGGCCTGGTACTGGCACTTCGTGGACGTGGTCTGGCTGGGCCTGTTCCTGTTCGTGTACGTGCTCTAAGCGCACCGAACGGGCCTGACCACGCGGGGCCGGCCATCGTGCCGGCCCTTCGTTTTCTCCGCGCTCAGCCGCCGATGTCGTGCGGCTTGATGACGCCGGTGAAGATGCCGGCGATCACCAGCAGGATCAGCGCCACCGACAGGCCGATGCGCCAGGTCAGCGACTTCACCGTACGTTCCGTCTTGCCCTTGTCGACCATCATGTAATACAGGCCCGCGCCCAGGTTCCAGACGATCAGGATCAGGAAAGCGATGATGAGCAGCTTCTGCACGACAGGCGTCCATTCGTTGGCAAGGCCGGCATTATCCGCCGGCGGAGGCCCGCGGAGGTGAAACGCCGCGTCCTGCTGAGTCTGCTCGGCCTGTGCCTGGTGCTGGGATTCTCCGCGCTGGGGAACTGGCAGCTGGGCCGCGAGCAGGTCAAGCGCGGGCAGCTGGCCCAGGCCGCGGCTGCGCTCGCCGCGCCTCCGCAGGCGCTGGCGCGCGCGACGGCATCGGCCGAGGGCATCGATCGGGTGGCGGGACGGGCGCGTTTCCTGCCCACGCCGCGCCTGTGGCTGGACAACCAGCGCCGCGGCCAGCAGGTGGGCATGCGCCTGTACTGCGCGGCCCAGCCGGCGTCGGGCGCGCCGCTGCTGGTGGACCTGGGCTGGCTGCCGGTGGGAGGCGACCGCGCCCTGCCGGCCGCGGCCTGCCCCAAAGGCGAACAGGTCCTCGCCGGCCTGCTGGTGCCGCCGCCGTCGGTGGGCCTGCGCCTGGGCCCGGGACTGGTGCCGCAGGCGGGCGATTGGCTGGCGACGCGCATCGAGCCGGCCGCGGTGTCGGCCGCCTGGGCGCTGCCGGTGCCGCTGGCGCCGCGCGTGCTGCGCCTGGACCCCACGCTGCCCCTGGGCCATGAACGCGACCTTGAGCTGCACGCCAATACACTGCCCCCGGAAAAACACCGCGGTTACGCGCTGCAGTGGTTCGGCCTGGCCGCCACCACCGCCGTCCTCCTCCTCGTGCTCAACCTGCGACGACGCCCATGATCTCCTCCCAGAAAACCCGCTCCCGCCTGACGCTGCTGCTGATCGCGGTGTTCTTCCTCGGCAGCTTCGGCGTCGCCGCGGCGCTGTTCTTCGGCGGCTGGAAACCGCACCAGACCCGCAACGTCGGCGAGATGCTCGATCCGTATCCGGACCTGCGCGACCTGGCCCTGGTCCGCGCCGACGGCCAGCCCTGGACCTGGCAGCCGGCCCTGCGCCACTGGCACGTCATCGTCGCGCCGCCGGCCGACTGCGGCGCGCCCTGCTGGCAGCTGCTCGAGGCCCTCAACCGGGTCTGGCTGTCCGAAGGCCGCCACGCCGACAAGCTGCAGGTGCTGTGGTTCGGCGAACTGCCGCCGCGCGCGCCCAGCTTCCCCGGCCTGGTGCCGATGCAGGCCAGCGCGGAACTGCAGGCCAGGCTCCCGGACCTGGCCCGGCCGGACGCCCTGCCGGTCTACCTGGCCGACCCCAATGGTTACCTCGTCCTGCGTTATCCCCCGGGCTTCAATCCTTCGGGACTGCGCAAGGACCTCGGACGTGTGCTGAAGTAGGCGCCCCATGAACAGCCCGCATCGCCATTACCACCGCCTCGCCTGGGCCGCCGTGCTGCTGGCCCTGTGCGTCATCGTGTTCGGCGGCTTCGTGCGCCTGTCCAACGCCGGCCTGAGCTGCCCGGACTGGCCGACCTGCTACGGCAAGGCCACCTGGCCCACGCTCGAGCACGAGATCGCCAGCGCCAATCAAAGCTACGAGCGTGCGGTCGAGGTCGGCAAGGCCTGGCGCGAACAGTTCCACCGCCACATCGCGGCCCTGCTGGGCGTGTTCGTGCTGGTGCTGTCCCTGCTGGCCGTGCGCAAGCGGCCATTCGGCGCCACCAGCGTGCTGATCGCGGCCGGCTTGGTGGCGCTGTCGATCCCGGTCTACATGGGCGTCGACGGCCTCTACGCCGCCAACCACGTCATGGCGGTGGCCCTGTTCCTGGCGGCCGAGACCATCCTGCTGATCCAGGCCCTGCGCTGGTCGAACGCCGATGCCGCGCGCCTGAGCACCCTTATCCTGATGGTGATCATCTTCCAGGCCGTGCTGGGCATGTGGACGGTGATCTGGCTGGTGAAACCCATCATCGTCATGGCCCACCTGCTGGGCGGCCTGCTGACCCTGTCGCTGCTGACCTGGCTGGCCTGGAAGACCACGCCCGGGCCGGCCCTGGTGTTCGCCGAAGCGCCGCGGCTGCGCCGCCTGCTGTGGATCGGCCTGGGCCTGCTGGTCGTGCAGATCGCGCTGGGCGGCTGGACCAGCGCCAACTACGCGGCGCTGGCCTGCGGCACCGACTTCCCGACCTGCCTGGGCCAGTGGTGGCCGGTGCAGGACTACCGCGAAGGCTTCGTGCTCTGGCGCGGCATCGGCGTGGACTATGAAGGCGGCGTGCTCGACGGCCCGGCCCGGGTCGCGATCCAGATGGCGCACCGGATCATGGCGCTGCTGGTCGTCGGCCACCTGCTGGTGGTGGGCCTGCGCATGGTGCGCACGCCCGGGCTGGTGTTCTGGGGCAGCGTGCTGCTGGTGCTGCTGACCGCCCAGGTCGCGCTGGGCATCAGCAACGTCGTGCTGGGCCTGCCGCTGTGGGTCGCCACCGCGCACAACGCCGGCGCCGCCCTGCTGCTGTTCACCGTGGTCGGCCTGCTGGCCCGCCTGCGGGCGCCGGAATGAGCCTGCCCTTCGCCGCCTACTGGGAGCTGACCAAGCCGCGCGTGGTGGCGCTGATCGTGTTCACCGCGATCATCGGCATGTTCCTGGCGATCGAGCCGGGCCAGGCCTGGCCCTGGGAGCGCATCGTACTGGGCGCGATCGGCATCTGGCTGGCGGCGGCTTCGGCGGCGGCGATCAACCACCTGCTCGACCAGCGCATCGACGTCCTGATGGCCCGCACCCAGCACCGGCCCCTGGCCGTGGGTTCGCTGCGCCCGGCCCAGGTGCTGGGCTTCGCCCTGGCGCTGGGCGCGGTGTCGATGGCCCTGCTGACCTGGCGCGTCAACGGCTTCACCGCGGCCCTGACCTTCGCCTCGCTGATCGGTTATGCGGTGATCTACACCGGCTGGCTCAAGCGTGCGACGCCGCAGAACATCGTCATCGGCGGCCTGGCCGGCGCCGCGCCGCCGCTGCTGGGCTGGGCCGCGGTGAAGGGCTGGCCCGCGGGCCTGGGCTTCGCCGACCTGGCGGGCGCGCCGCTGCACTACGACCACGCCCTGCTGCTGGTGCTGATCATCTACGTCTGGACGCCGCCGCATTTCTGGGCGCTGGCGATCTTCCGCCGCGACGACTACGCCAAAGCACTCATTCCGATGCTGCCGGTGGTCTACGGCGTCACCTACACGCGCTGGCAGATCCTGTTCTACACGGTGCTGCTGGTGGCGGTGACGGTGCTGCCCTGGGCCACGAAAATGAGCGGCGTGTTCTACCTGGGCGGCGCCCTGGTGCTGGGCGGCGTCTTCCTCTACTACGCCGTCCGGCTGTTGGACCCGCCCAGCGAGCTGTATGCGATGCAGGTGTTCAACTACTCCATCATCTACCTGATGGCCCTGTTCGCCTTCCTGCTGGCCGACCACTGGCTGCTGCCGCCGGTCGAGGCGATCACGGCTCCGGCCCTCGAGTTCGTGCCCGGTTGAAACAGGAAAGGGCCCGGCGACTGCCGGGCCCTATCTGCTGAGGCGCCGTTTATTCGCCGCCGAGCAGGTGCTGCTGCCAGAACAGCACGCTGGCCGCGCCGAAGTAGTCGGTGTTGGTCTTCTTGCGGAAGCCGTGGCCTTCGTCCTTGAACAGCAGGTACCAGACCTCGCCGCCATTGCCGCGCACCGCCTTCACGATCTGCTCGGCTTCGGTCCAGGGCACGCGCGGGTCGTTGTAACCCTGGGCCACGAACAGCGGGCGGCTGATCCTGCCGGCGTTGTTGAGCGGCGCGATGCGGTCGTGGAAGGCCTTCATCTCGGGGACTCGCTCGTCGCCGTATTCGGCGCGGCGCAGGTCGCGGCGGTAGCTCTCGGTGTTCTTCAGGAAGGTGCCGAAGTCGGAGATGCCGACCACGTCGATGCCGGCGCGGATGCGCTCGTTGTAGTTCACCATGCTGGCCAGGACCATGTAGCCGCCGTAGCTGCCGCCGGAAACGCCGACGCGCTCCTCGTCCAGTTCGGGCTGGGCGGCGATCCAGTCGAGCAGGGCGCCGATGTCGCGCACCGAGTCCTCGCGCTTGAAGCCGTTGTCGAGCAGCAGGTAGCTCTTGCCGTAGCCGGCGCTGCCGCGCACGTT
>CBFGOZ010000203.1:0-4593 GCA_965650505.1 uncultured Arenimonas sp. | reverse complement strand
GCATCAAGGTCAACCGCATCGAGCTCAAGGACATCCAGCCGCCGCGCGACCTGGTGGACTCGATGGCCCGGCAGATGAAGGCCGAGCGCGAGAAGCGCGCCAACATCCTGGAGGCCGAGGGCCAGCGCGCCGCCGAGATCCTGCGCGCAGAGGGCGACAAGCAGTCGGCCATCCTGGAGGCCGAGGGCAAGCGCGAGGCCGCCTTCCGCGACGCCGAGGCCCGCGAGCGCCTGGCCGAGGCCGAGGCCAACGCGACCCGCATGGTTTCCGACGCGATCTCCAAGGGCAACGTGCAGGCGATCAACTACTTCGTCGCGCAGAAGTACATCGAGGCCTTCAAGGCCCTGGCCGAGGCGCCGAACCAGAAGTTCGTGATGATGCCGATGGAGTCGAGCGGCATCATCGGTTCGCTGGGCGGCATCGCCGAACTGGCCAAGGAAAGCCTGGGCCTGCAGCAGGCGCAGGGCAGCGCCGCCAAGGCGCCGCCGCGGGTCGGGGGCTGAGATGCGCACCGAACTGATCGTCTGGGCCGCCCTGGCCCTGTTGCTGATGGCGGCCGAGACGCTGGCGCCCGGCGTGTTCCTGCTGTGGCTGGGCTTCGCGGCGGCGGCCGTGTTCGCGCTGCTGCTGGTGGTGCCCTTGCCGCCGGTCTGGCAGGCGGTGGCCTTCATTGTGCTGGCCTTCGTGTCGATCGCCGTGTACGTGAAGTTCTTCCGGGGCCAGGAGCGCGAGAGCGACCAGCCCCTGCTGAACCGCCGCGGCGACCAGCTGGTGGGCCAGGTGTTCGTGCTCGAACAGGCGATCGTCGACGGCCGCGGGCGGCTGAAGATCGGCGACGCCTTCTGGGTGGCCGAGGGCCCCGAGCTGCCGCAGGGCCAGCGCGTGCGCGTGGTCGCGGCCCGGAACATGTCGCTCCAGGTCCTGCCGGTCGACTGAACGGCGGGTGGCGGGCCGGCCGCGCTTCCTTGCCTTTGAGATGAGAACCGTTATCATTTGCGGCGTCCGCCCACGGGCCGATCATCCTGGAGTCCCCATGCCGCGTCTCTTTTATTGCCTGCTGCTCGCCAGCCTGGCCGTGTCCAGCGTCTCCGCCGCCGAGCTGGTGGTCTACACCGAGCGCAAGGAACCGCTGGTCCGGCCGATCTTCGACCGCTACCAGAAGGAAACCGGCACCACGATCCGCCTGCTGTCGGACGGCGCCCCGGTGCTGATCGAACGCCTCGCGGCCGAAGGCGCCAACACCCGCGCCGACCTGTTCATGTCGGTCGATGCCGGCAGCCTGTGGCAGGCGGCCGAGCGCGGCCTGCTGGCGCCGGTCAAGTCGGCGGTGCTGGATGCCGCCGTGCCGGCCAACCTGCGCGACCCGCAGGGCCGCTGGTTCGCGCTGTCGCAGCGCGCCCGCACCATCGTCTATTCGACCGAGCGGGTGAAGCCGGCGGAACTCTCCAGCTACGAAGCCCTGGCGGACGCGAAGTGGAAGGGCCGCCTCTGCCTGCGATCGTCCAAGAAGGTCTACAACCAGTCCCTGGTCGCGACCCTGATCGAGCGCCTCGGCGCCGAGCGCACCGAACGGGTCGTCCGCGGCTGGGTCGCCAACCTGGCCACCGCGCCCTTCGCGGACGACACCCTGCTGGCGAACGCGATCGCCGCCGGCCAGTGCGATGTCGGCCTGATCAACACCTACTACCTGGGCCGCCTGCAGCACGACACGCCCGGTTTCCCGGTGCAGGTGTTCTGGGCCAACCAGGCCGGCAGCGGCGCGCACGTGAACATCTCCGGCGCCGGCATCGTCGCCGCGTCCAAGCACAAGGCCGAGGCGCAGAAGTTCCTCGAGTGGCTGGCCTCGGACGCGGTGCAGGCCGACTTCGCCAGCGTCAACTTCGAGATCCCGGCCAAGCCCGGCGTGAAGCTCGATCCGGTGGTCGCCGCCTGGGGTCCGTTCAAGGCCGATCCGGTGAACGTTTCGGTCGCCGGCCAGCGCCAGGCCGAAGCCGTTCGCCTGATGGACCGCGCCGGCTGGCGCTGAGTCCATGAGCCAAGGCGTCGCGCGCAGCGCCTGGCCGCGGCTGCTGGCCTGGGGACTGGCACTGCCGGTCCTGCTGCCGGCGCTGTGGCTGGCCAGCGCCTTCGCGACGCCGCAGCCCGAGGTCTGGCCGCACCTGTTCGGCGAGGTGCTGCCCCTGGCACTGCGGAACACGCTGGCCCTGCTCGCGCTGCTGGCGCTGTTCGCCCTGCTGCCGGGCGTCGGCTTCGCCTGGGCCAGCGCGCGTTACGAGTGGCCGGGACGGCGCTTGTTCGACTGGGCCCTGGTGCTGCCGATGGCGCTGCCGGGTTACGTGGTGGCCTTCGTGTATGTCGGCCTTGCCGACTACGCGGGTCCGCTGCAGACCGCTTGGCGCGCGCTCGGCGGAGCCCCGGCCGGTTTCCCGGAGCTGCGCAGCGTGCCCGGCGCGGCCGCGGTGCTGGCGACGGTGCTTTATCCCTACGTTTTCCTGATCGTGCGCGCGGCCTTCCTGCGCCAGGGCAGCGCGGCGATGGACGCCGCCCGTTCGCTCGGCCACGGCCCGGTCGCCGCCTTCTTCCGGGCGGCGATGCCGATGGCGCGGCCGGCCTGGGTCGCGGGACTGAGCCTGGTGCTGCTGGAGGCGCTGGCCGACTTCGGCGCGGTAAGCATCCTCGGCGTCGATACCCTGACGACGGCGATCTACAAGACCTGGTTCGGCCTGTACTCGCTGCCGGCGGCCGCGCAGCTGGCCTTCGGCATGGTGGGCGTGGTCGCCCTGGTGCTGGTGCTCGAGCGCCTGGCCCGCGGCCGCGCCCGCCACGCCGGCCGCCAGCTGGTGGCGCCGCCGCGCCGGCAGCTGCGCGGCCTGCGGGCCTGGACGATCACCCTCCTGGCGGCGCTGACGGTGGGCGTGGGCTTCGTGGTGCCGGTGGCGCAGCTGCTGCGGTGGTCGTGGCAGGTGCGTGGGTCCTTGCCCGAGGTCGGCGAGGCCGCCTGGAACACCTTGCTGCTGGCCCTGATGGCGGCGGCCGGCGTGCTCCTGCTGTCCCTGGCCTTCGCCCTGCTGGGCCGCCGCAGTGGCGGCGATCGCGGCGTGCACGCCGCTGGTTTCGCCGCGGGATTGGGATATGCGGTGCCCGGCACCGTGCTCGCGGTGGGCGCGATGTGGCTGCTGGTGGCGGCCGAGCGCGCGGCGCCCTGGCTGGCGGGCCTGGCCCTGAGCTCTTCGCTGGCCGGCGTGCTGCTGGCGCTGTGCGTGCGCTTCTTCCGGGTCGGCCATGAAGCGACCGAGTCGGCTTTCCAGTCGCTGCGTCCCTCCTTGCTGGAATCGGCGCGCCTGCTGGGCGTGCCGGCGGGGGAACGCCTGCGCCGGATCGTGCTGCCGCTGCTGCGCCCCGGCCTGGTCGCGGCGGTGCTCCTGGTCCTGGTCGAGACGGTGAAGGAACTGCCGGCCACCCTGATGCTGCGTCCCTTCGGCTGGGACACGCTGGCGGTGAAGATCTACAGCCACACCACCGAGGGCCTGTGGCAGCAGGCGGCGTGGCCGGCGCTGTGGCTGTGCGCGGTCGGCCTTTTGCCGGTCTGGTGGCTTGTAAGACAGCAGCGCTGAGGCCATGCCGTCCGGCCCGGCCGGGTCTGCGATAATGCCCGCCTTTCCCCGCACACCCTGGGCAGGCAATGAGCAAGAAGACGGTCCTCAACGACACCCACCGCGCGCTCGGCGCCAAGATGGTGGACTTCGGCGGCTGGGACATGCCGATCAACTACGGTTCGCAGATCGAGGAGCACCACCAGGTGCGCCGCGACGCCGGCATGTTCGACGTCTCGCACATGACCATCCTGGACCTGCGCGGCGACCAGGTGCGGCCCTTCCTGCGCCAGCTGGTGGCCAACTCGGTCGACAAGCTCAAGACGCCGGGCAAGGCGCTGTACGCCTGCATGCTGGACGCCGACGGCGGCGTCATCGACGACCTGATCGTCTATTTCATGGCCGAGGACTTCTTCCGGCTGGTGGTCAACGCCGCCACCCGCGACAAGGACCTGGCCTGGATCACCGCCCAGGCCGCTCCCTTCGGCATCACCATCACGGAGCGCCGCGACCTGGCCATCATCGCGGTGCAGGGGCCGAACGCCCGCGCCAAGGTGCTGGGACTGCTGAGCCCGGAGGCCGCCCAGGCCGCCGGCAAGCTCGGCAAGTTCGTCGCCTGCGAGGCGGACGGGCTGTTTGTCGCCCGCACCGGTTACACCGGCGAGGACGGCTTCGAGATCATGGTGCCGGAAGCGTTGGCGGTGGACTTCTGGAACCGCCTGCTGGCCGTCGGCGTGAAGCCGGCCGGCCTGGGCGCGCGCGACACGCTGCGCCTGGAGGCGGGCATGGCGCTCTACGGCCAGGACATGGACGAAAGCGCCACGCCCTATGAAGCCGGCCTGGCCTGGACGGTGGCGCTGGACGAAGGCCGCGCCTTCACCGGCCGCGCCCGGCTCGAACAGCAGAAGGCCAGCGGCGCCGCGCGCCAGATGATCGGCCTGGTGCTGGACGAGAAGGGCGTGCTGCGCCACGGCCAGGCGGTGTTCACCGCCGCCGGCGA
>CBFGOZ010000202.1:0-4631 GCA_965650505.1 uncultured Arenimonas sp. | reverse complement strand
CCCAGGGCGCGCTGCGCGCCGGCGGCGCCAGCCAGCCGTGCCAGGCCAGCTGCAGCCCGAACACCGCGACGATGGTGGCCGCGGCCACGCGTGTGGCCAGGCTCATGCCTGCAGCTTCCGCGCGACGTCGGCCAGGCGCCGGCCCAGGGCGCGGGCCAGCTGTTTCTCGTCGTCGCTGGGCGCCGGATCGTCCTGCGCGCCGGCGACGTGGCTGGCGCCGTAGGGCGTGCCGCCGCTGCGGGTGGTGTTGAGCGCCGCCTCGGTGAAGGGGATGCCGACCAGGACCATGCCGTGGTGCATCAGCGGCACCAGCATGGTCAGCAGGGTCGACTCCTGGCCGCCGTGCATCGTCGCGGTGGATGTGAACGCCGCGGCCGGTTTTCCGACCAGGGTGCCCGAGGCCCACTCGGCGCCCAGGGTGTCGATGAAATGTTTCAGCGGCGCCGCCATGTTGCCGAAACGCGTCGGACTGCCCAGGGCCAGGCCGGCGCATTCGGCCAGGTCGGCCTTGCTGACGTAGGGCGCACCGTCCTCGGGCACGGGCGGCGCCGCGGTCTCGGTGACGGGGGCCACGGGGGGCACGGTGCGCAGGCGCGCCTGCATGTCCGGCACCTCCTCGACGCCGCGGGCGATCTGGCGGGCGAGCTGCGCGACCGAACCGCCGCGGCTGTAGTACAGGATCAGGATGTCGGCCATGCGCCATGATAAGCCGGACGGCCCGGGGCGCGCTGTCCCGCGCGGGCGTGCCGCCCCGTTGCTGGTTCCATGCAGGACCGGCTCGGAGAGTTGCCGCGGAACCGCGGGTCGGACCGATACCACCGGGGCAGGGGAGTCGAGCGTGCGCACACAGGACCCGAAACGACGCTGGGAGGCCTGGCAGGTGCTTGCGGCCGTGGTCGTGGCCCTGGTGCTGCTGGGATTGCCGGTGGTGATGCACCTCAACCGCACGCCGCTGCCGCCCGACGAACCGTTCCCGGCGACCCTGCTTGGACATCCGCTGCGCCTGCAGACCTCGGCAGGCGATCGCGTGCTGCTGCTCAGCGAACAGCGCGTGCGGCACTGGTACTGGAACAACCGCGGCCGTTTCGGTGGCCGCAAGGCCTCGGAAGAGCAGTGGCACCTTGAGCTGTGGGCACTGGATGCCGGCGATGGCCGCGTGCTCTGGCGCCGGCGCCTGCCCGACAACGGCAGTGCGGCCATGGCCTCGACCTCCGACATCGTCACCGCCGGGGGCGACGTCCTGCGCCTGGAGCTGCGCGAGCCGCTGCGGGTGTCGGCCCTCGATGGCGCCGTGCTGCCCGAGCCGGCGGGCGAACGGCTGTCCGCGGCCGGAACGCATGTGCACGACGCCTACGGCACCGTTACCCGCGGAATGCCGCTTGCGACCCCGGGCGCCTGGATCGGCCTGCTGGCCGAGGATGAACTGGAAAAGCTGTCGGCCGACCGCAAGTGGACGCCGGAAGGCCTGGCCGCATTGCCCCGCGATGCCGCGATGCGCCTGTATCGCGCCAAAGTGGATCGCGTGTCGGCGGCGCCCGACCATTGGCCCGCGGAGCTGGGCGGCAACTGGGGCGAGCGCAACGCCTACTCTGACTATCGTGTGCTCGAGTCGGCACCGGTGTTCCACCATGCCGGCCTGTTGATCGCGAAGGCCCGGGGGCCGGCGATGCGGATGGCCGATCCGGACGGCGCGCTGGTGCTGCATCGCCCCGGTGGTGAAGCGACCAGTCCATTGCGTCTGGCGCGCGTGCGCGGCGACACCGGCGCCGTGCTCTGGGACATCGCGCTGCCGCAGCAGCGCCTGAGCCATGTGATGCCGGGCGAGCGCACGCTGGTGCTGGCGGGTCCGGGTCCGCGCATGGCGCCGGAAGCGACGCCCACGCTCCGGATCAGCGTGATCCCGCTTGATGGCGGGGTTTCGCGGGACTTCGATCTGGGCTCCGCGAGCCGGGCGCCACCCGACGCACCCTGAACCGGCGCGGCGGGCGGAGGGGGCTTTGTATTACCCTTCGCCCATGGACCTGCCCGAGACCCTGCGCCGCTGGTGGCACCGCATCGACCGCGAACGCGTGCAGGCCTTCGCCCAGTTCCTGTGGACACGCTTCCTGGACGACCGCTGCTTCGAGACCGCGGGCGCCCTGGCCTACACCACCCTGTTCGCGCTGGTGCCGCTGAGCATGGTGGTGTTCGGGATCCTGTCGGCCTTCCCCCTGTTCGACGTGTGGACGGAGCAGCTCGTCAATTTCGTGTTCTCGAATTTCGTACCCAGCTCGGCCCGGGTGGTAGAAGGCTACCTGCGCGGGGTCGCGACCAGTGCCGAGGACCTTCCGCTCACGGGGATCGGTGCGCTGCTGGTGTCGCTGCTGGTGACGATGTGGAGCATCGAGAGCACCTTCAACCGCGTCTGGCGCGTTCCGACGCCGCGGCCGCGGCTGATGCGCTTCCTGATGTATTGGACGCTGCTCACGCTCGGCACGCTGTTGGCAGTGACGAGTCTGGCCATCACTTCCTACCTGTTCTCGCTGCCGGCGCTTTCGGGCGTGGAACAATTGGGCTGGAGCCAGCGCCTGCTGAGCTACCTTCCGAACCTGGTCGAGCTGATGGTCTTCAGCTGCGCCTACTGGCTGATTCCCCATCGCAGCATTCCCTTCCGGTTCGCGCTGGCCGGCGGCCTGTTCGCGACGCTGCTGTTCGAGCTGGCCAAGCAGGGCTTCGCCGCCTACCTCCTGAACGTTCCCACCTATGCCCAGCTTTACGACAAGCTGGCCGTGGTGCCGATCTTCATGCTCTGGCTCTACCTGAGCTGGGTGGTGGTGCTGCTGGGCGCGTCGTTCGCCGCCTCACTGTCGTCCTTCCGCTACCAGCCGCGGGCGCTGCAGCTGCCGCCGGGCATGGAGCTCTACGGCTACCTGCGCCTGCTTGGCCGGCTGAACGCCGCGCGCCGGGAGGGCCAGGGCCTGCACCTGGCCGACATGCAGGCGCTGGAGCCGATGCTCACCGACGACCTGCTGCAGCGCATGCTCTCGGGCCTGAGCGAACTGAACATCGTGCGCCGCGCCGAGGACGGCGGCTGGCTGCTGGCGCGCGACCTGGCCACGGTGAGCCTGGGCGAACTGCACGAGGGCCTGGGCCTGCGCATTCCGTGCACCGACACCAGCCTTCCGGGGTATGACGACCCGCTGGGCCGCGACGCCGCGCGCGCGCTCGACCACCTGCGCCAGCCGCTGGAGGCGCCAATGGCGCGCAGCGTCGGCAGCTTCTTCACCTCGAACCAGGACAATCCCGCCGTATGAACACGCCCATCCGCCCCCTGTCGGCCCTGCTGCTGACGCTGCTGGTCGTGGCCTGCCAGCCCGCCGCCGAGACCGAACCCGCCGCACAGGCGCCGGCCGCCGCCGCGCCTGCGGCTGAAGCCGAAGCCCCGGTCGCCTCCGAGGCGCCGGCCGCCGCCGATGCCCCCGCCGAAGCGTCCACCCACCCGACCCTGGTGGTGGAAACCCTGGACCACGGCCGCTTCGACCTGGCGGAGAAGCGCGGCAGCTGGGTGGTGGTCAATTTCTGGGCCACCTGGTGCAAACCCTGCCTGAAGGAGATCCCGGATTTCAGCGCCTTCGACGCCGCCCGCGACGACGTGCAGGTGATCGGCCTTGCCTACGAAGAGATCGAGCCGGCGGCGATGCGCGAGTTCCTGGCCAAACACCCGGCCGGCTACCCGATCGCGCTGCTGGACGTGTACAGCCCCCCGGCCGACTTCGAAACCCCGCGCGGCCTGCCCATGACCTACCTGATCGCGCCCGACGGCCGGGTGGCGAAGAGGTTCCTGGGACCGGTCACCTCGCAGGAACTGGCCGCGGCCATCACCGAGGCCGCGGCCACCCCCGCGGCAGGCTGACCGACACCCGGCGCGACGAAGCGTTGCCGGGCCGCGCCAGGACGTTCTGGCCGGCACCGTCCCGGCGTTAGCATGGGCGCAATCATCCCCGGACCCAGGCCGTGCCCAGCCCTCACGACGATTCCCGCGCCCGCCGCCTGTTCTGGTGGCTGCAGACCGGCGGCTGGCTGGGCTATGGCAGCCTGAGCTACCTGTCGGCGATCTCGCACGGCAAGCCGCTGGACTACTGGCGGCTGTCCTTCGGCGCCGCGCTCACCGGCTTCGTGCTGACCCTGGCCGTGCGCCTGGTGCTGCAGCGCGCCTGGGGCCTGCCGCCGCGACGTTTCATCCCGATCGCCATCGCCTGCGTGGTCGCCACGACCCTGCTGATGGGTCTGGTATTCAGCCAGCTGCTGTTCGACTGGTGCGGCGACGAGTGCCGCCCGGCAACCACGCTGGGCTACTTCGGCTACGCCACCGGCCACCTGTACGTGGTGCTGAGCTGGGTCGGCTTCTACATCGGCCTGAAGTACTACCGCCAGCTGCAGCAGCAGACCCGCCAGGCCCTGGCCGCCACCGCGATGGCGCACCAGGCGCAGCTGAAGATGCTGCGCTACCAGCTCAACCCGCATTTCCTGTTCAACACGCTCAACGCCATCTCGACCCTGGTGCTGGACCGCGACAACGGCACCGCCAACCAGATGGTGCAGGGCCTGAGCGCCTTCCTGCGCCACTCGCTCGACAGCGACCCGATGCAGCG
>CBFGOZ010000201.1:0-4659 GCA_965650505.1 uncultured Arenimonas sp. | reverse complement strand
CCGGTGCTGCTGCTGGCGGCGTTCGCGCCGCCGGCCGCGGCCGAGTCGCTGTACAAGTGCACCGGCGCACAGGGCGCGGTGAGCATCCAGTCCGAACCCTGCCCCAAGGGCAGCACCCAGGTCTGGAAGCGCGAGGCCACGCCCGACCCGGGGCCCAGCGCCGAGGAACTGGCGGCGCGCGCCGCGCTGGCGGAAGCCGAGGCGCTGCGGGCCGCCGAACTCGCGCGCCAGGCCGAGCAGGAGCGCCTGGCCGAAGAAGCGCGGCGCGCCGCCGCCGAACGCCGCCGCGCCGACGAGGCCGCCGGTCGTCCGCCCGAGCGCACCAGCGACTGCACGAAGGCCCACGACTTCAACGACGCCGCCCTGGCCAAGGACTGGCTGGAGCTGAGCGACTACCAGAAGCGCCGCCTGCGCGACTGGGTCATCGAGACCTGCCGCGACCCGGACGCGCCGGTGGCGGACGCGCCCTGAGCCGGCGCCGCGGCCGCGAACTGTGACGCGGTCGACGGAATGACCGGCGCTCGTCTGGGACCCTAGCCGGTCTTTTCCAGGGGGTGTGCGATGAAGACCATTATCTGGGCCGCGCTGCTGGCGCTGGCGATGCCGGCTGCGGCGCAGGAGGGCGTGGAAACCCTCGGTTTCGGCGGCTGGGTGGAGCTGTCGCCGGCCGGCGAGGTGCTGAAGTTCGAGCCCAGCCAGCGGCCGGCGCTGTCGAACGCGCTGCGGCCGATCGTGATCAAGCAGGTGCGGGCGGCGGACTTCGTGCCGGCCCAGGGTGCGGCCGGCCCGGTGGCCGCGCGCAGCTGGTTGGACGGCACCGTGCAGCTGATCCCCAACGGCGAGAACTTCATCATCCGCACCGCCGGCCTGAAGCTGGGGCCGCGCGTGCTCAGCCGCCCGCTGCCGCGTTATCCCGAGGCCCTGCGCGAAGTCGGCGCCGAGGTGGTGCTGGAGTTCACCGCCACCACCGGCGGCCGCGCCGGCGGCTTCCAGGTGTATTCCGATCCCAGCGTTGACCCGGCCTTCGGCCAGGCGGCGATCACCGCGCTGCACGGCTGGCGCTTCGAGCCGGAAGAGCGCGACGGCGCGCCGGTGGCGACCAAGCTGCAGGTGCGCTTCCGCTACCTGCCCGAAGGTGCCGACGCCGCGTCGGCGCCCCCCGCTGCGCCCTGGCCGGTACCCGCGGGTCGCGCCCACGTGGTCGGGCAGGAAGCGCACGTGGAACTGGTGGAAGTCCGCGCCGGCTCCTAGCGGTTTTCGCAGGCGCCACGCCGGCGACCGCCGGCGGCGCCGCGCCCGGCATCGCGCTGCAATGCCCTTCCCGAAGGAGGAAGGACATGGCGCGAACCTGGATGTTTCTGCTCTTGCTGCCGGGCTGGCCGGGCGCCGCCGCGGCCGACGAACTGCACAAATGCCTCGCCGCCGACGGCGCGGTCAGTTACCAGTCGGCGCCCTGTGCGGGCGGTGCGCGCACGCTGTGGACGCGCACCGTGGCGGCCGAACCCGCGCCGGCGCGGCCGACCGCCCGCGTGTCCGTCGACGACGGGAAGGCGGCGCCGGTGCGCCGGCCGGTGAAGGCGTCCGCGCCTGCGGCGCCCCGGCGCGATGCCGCGGCCGCGCGCTGCGCCTCGGCCCAGCGTTCGGCCGACGCCACCCGCGACCGGCTCTGGAACCGGCTCAGCTTCCGCCAGCGCTCCGAGCTCGACGCGAAGGTCGCGCAGGCCTGTTCGGGGTGACCAGCGCATCGCGGTAACGCCGGGCTTGCTCCAGCAGCCAGGTGCGGAAGGCCATCAGGCCGGCGTGGTCGTCCGAGCGCCTGGGATGCACCAGGTAGTGCGCGTAGTCCGACTTCAGGCGCCGCGGGCTCAGCACCACCAGCAGGCCGGCGTCGATCAGCGGCTTGGCCAGGGTCATGCGGCCCATCGCCACGCCCATGCCGGCGGCGGCGGCGCGGTGCAGGGTCTCGGCGTCGTCGAGCCGGGCCACGAATCGTTTCGGGGCGTCGCCGCCGAAGTGCGCGAACCAGTCGGGCCAGCGGCCGGCGTCGTCTTCCAGCAGCGGATAGCGCGACAGGTCCTGCGGCTTGCGGCCGCCGAACTCGGCCACCAGCTTCGGGCTGGCCAAGGGCGCGATCCACTCGTCGAACAGGTGGGTGGCGGTCAGGCCGGGCCAGCGGCCGGGGCCGTAGCGGATCGCCGCATCCACGTTGGCCTCGCGCTCGAAGTCGACCAGGTTGATGCCCGACAGCAGGTTGATCTCCAGCTGCGGATGCGCGGCCAGGAAACCCGGCAGGCGCGGCACCAGCCAGCTCGAGGCCATCGAGGGCAGCAGGCTCAGGCTCAGCACCTCGTCGCGGCGCGAGCAGCAGGGGCGCAGGGCGCGTTCGAGCGCATCGAAGGGTTCGGCCACGGCGTCGAACAGGCGCTGGCCGTCGGCGGTGAGGCGGATGCCGCGCGGGCCGCGTTCGAACAGACGCTGCTGCAGGCGGTCTTCGAGCGCGCGGATCTGGTGGCTGAGCGCGCTGACCGTGAGGCTGAGCGACTCGGCCGCGCGCGAGAGGTTGCCGGCGCGCGCGGCGGCCAGGAAACCCTGGATGGGCTGCAGCGGAACCCGGCTCATCTTGAATCCTTTTCAAGTCTGGATTGAAAACATGTCGCTACCGCAGGGAAAAGCATCCACCTATCTTGCATTCCCATCAAGTAACGCCGCGTCCGCGGCCCGGGAGGCTCCGATGAACCTGCACACCGTTTTCAAGAACCTGCTCTTCCTCAACGGCCATTTCACCGACCCGCGCATGGACGACGGCTACGGTCCCACCTACGGCAACCGCCGGGCCAGCGCCCGCACCCTGCGCGAGCGCTGGCAGGCGCCGGGCGAGGCGGTGGCCGCGGCGCTGGCCCCGGGCGCGGCCGACGACGGCAGCTGCCGCCAGTGCGCGAACGGCGCCTGAGGTAATGGCGGCGATTGCACCGGCCGGTGCGGGCCTCGCGCACAATGGCGGCATGACCCAGCCCAACAACCTGCGCGGCATCGTCGCGATGCTGGTCGCCGTCGGCCTGTTCTCGCTGATGGACGGCGGCATGAAACACCTGTCCGGCCACTACCCGCCGATGCAGGTGGCGGCCATCCGCGGCCTGTCCTCGCTGCCGCTGGTGCTGCTGTGGGTGCTGGCCACCGGCGCCGCGGCCAGCCTGCTGCGGGTGCGCTGGTCGCTGCACCTGCTGCGCGGCGTTCTGGCGATCGGAATGCTGGCGACCTTCGCCTACGCGCTCAGCCGGATGCCGCTGTCGAGCGCCTATGCTCTGTTCTTCGTGGCGCCGCTGCTGATCACCGCGATGTCGGTGCCGCTGCTGGGCGAGAAGGTCGGGCCGCGGCGCTGGACCGCGATCGCGATCGGCCTGGCCGGCGTGCTGGTGGTGCTGCGGCCGACCGGCGAGGGCGTATTCACCTGGGCCGGGCTGGCGGTGCTGCTGTCGGCCGCGGGTTACGCGCTGTCGGCGATCACCGTGCGCGTGCTGCACCGGACCGACAGCAGCCAGAGCATGGTGTTCTGGATGCTGACGATGACCGCGGCCGGTGCTGGCGCCCTGGCCTGGCCGATGTGGGTGCCGCTGCAGGCCGGCGACGCCTGGGTGATCGCCGGGGTCGGGCTGGCCGGTTTCCTGGGCCAGGTGGCGATCACCGAAGCCTTCCGCGCCGGCGAGGCCTCGGTGGTGGCGCCGTTCGAATACAGCGCCCTGGCCTGGGGCCTGATGCTGGACTGGCTGGTCTGGCAGGCCCTGCCGGATGGCTGGACCTTCGTGGGTGCCGGCATCATCGTCGCCAGCGGCCTGTACCTGATCCGGCGCGAGCGCGTGCACGCCGAGGCCGAGCACCCCTGACCCGGGCCGGCCGCACGGGCTATGCTCCGGGGCATCGCCTTCCCCCCCCGGATCCCGAATGCCGCTGCGCCACCCCCTGACCCTGCTGTCCCTGGCCCTGCTGACCGCCTGCGGCGAAACGCCCGCGCCCGAAGCGGCGCCCGAGACCGCGGCGCCGACGGTGGAGGCCGGGAACGGCGTGGACTGGAGCCGCTGCCGCATCCCGAACGTCGGCATGCCGGTGCCCGGCCGGTTGTTCGTCGTCGACGGCGGCCTGCCCACGCCCGAGGCGGAACCCGGCCGCGAGTCGATCCGCCGCGTCGACGTGCGCGTGCCCGGCCCGGTGGCCCTGCTGCTGACGGCGCCCGACGCCACCGCCTGGCATGTGCGGGTGTCGCCCGAAACCCAGCTGCGCGCGGTTTTCGCCGCCGGCCAGCAGTCCCAGCGCATCACCGGACAGGGCCTGGGCAATGCCCGGCTGACCCAGTCGCAGGTGTTCGGCGAACCCTGCGGCCGCTACTGGCTGGAAGGCGGCGCCGGCCCGGCCCTGGCCGAGCTGACCCAGGAAGTGTTCGGCCGGCCGCATGACGCCATCTACCAGATGCGCATCGGCAGCGTGGTGATCGGCGGCACCGATCCCGACCTGGACCAGCCGGTCGGCCACGGCGACTGAGCGCCGATCCGCGGCGGCTCAGCGGCCGCCGAACACCTTCCGCAGCAGCGCGCTCGAACGCTGCGCCGGATCCTCGCGGATCGCCCGCTCCTGGTCGGCGACGACCTTGAACAGCCCGTCCATCGC
>CBFGOZ010000200.1:0-4731 GCA_965650505.1 uncultured Arenimonas sp. | reverse complement strand
CCGCTGTCGGCCGAAGACCTGCACCGCGCCTGCTTCTGCCTGGCGGTGGATCCGGCCGAGTTGCGCACGCACTTGGACCAGGTGATGGCGGCGCACGGTACGTCGGCGCCGCTGGCGCAGTCGCATCCGCACCTGTTCGCGGCGCTGCCGGTGTTCGTGCCCGCGGCCGGCGTGCGGGCGATGGAGCGCGTGATCGAGGCCATCGAGGCCGTCGTCGCCACCGCGGCCTTCCGCAGCGCCGTGCTGGACTGGGCGCCGGCCATCGCGCGTTTCGACCCGGGTTCGCCCGGCGGACTGCTCGGCTTCGACTTCCATCTGGGCCCCGACGGGCCGCGCCTGATCGAGATCAACACCAATCCCGGCGGCGTGCTGATCAACGCCCTGCTGGTCGAGGCGCAGCAGCTGTGCATGCCGACCCTGAGCGCGCCCGCCGTCGGTGTGGCCGATGTCGGCGAGGCCGCGCTGGACGTGCTGCTGGCCGAATGGGACGCGCAATCGCCGGGCGGCCGCCGTGGCCTGGTGGCAATCGTCGATGAAGCGCCGGCGCAGCAGTACCTGTATCCGGAGTTCGTGCTGTTCCGCGACCGCCTGAAGGCGCGCGGTTTCGACGCGCTGATCTGCGATCCGGCCGAACTGGCCTACCGCGACGGGGAACTGCAGCACGACGGCCGCGCCATCGGCTTCGTCTACAACCGCTGCACCGATTTCGCCCTGGCCGAGCCCGCGTCCGCCGCGCTGCGCGCCGCCTACCTCGACCGCGCCGTGGCGATCAGCCCCCATCCCGCCGGCCACGCGCTGTATGCCGACAAGCGCAACCTGGCCCTGCTGGGCGATCGCGGGTTCCTGGTCCGCGCCGGCATCGACGCCGGGACAATCGACACCCTGGTGCAGGGCGTGCCGCGCACCGAGGTGCTGACCGACGCCAACCGCGAGGAACTCTGGGCGCGGCGCAAGCAGCTCTTCTTCAAACCCGCCGGCGGCTTCGGCAGCCGCGCCAGCTACCGCGGCGACAAGCTCACGGCCAAGACCTGGCAGCAGATGGTCGGCACCGATTACGTGGCCCAGGCCCTGGTGCCGCCCAGCCAGCGCCACCTCAGCGCCGGCGACACGCCGCTGAAGGTCGACATCCGCGCTTATGCCTACCGCGGCCGCGCCCTGCTGTTCGCGGCCCGCACCTACCAGGGCCAGACCACCAACTTCCGCACTCCCGGCGGCGGCTTCGCGCCGGTGCTGACCCTGCTGGAGACGGCGCGCGGCAGCGCGTCGCCCGCAGATGAAACACGCCCCCAGCTCCGATGACACCCGCACGTTCCGACGCCACCCACCCGAAGAAGAGAGGAATCCATGCGCCCCAGCGTGACCCGTGTCCTGCTCGCCGCCCTGTTGGCCCTGGGTGCGCCCAGTCTTTCGGCCGCGGAGGCGGCGCCCGAGGCCGAAGCCGCGCCCGGGAAGTACGCGCGGCTCGCCGCGGCGCTGCCCGAGGTCGCGCAGGGCGAGCGCAAGGTGGCGCAGTCGCTGGAGCAGTGGATGCAGGCACTGGGCGTCCCGGGCCTGGGCATCGCCGTCATCGAGGACTACCGGGTGGTCTGGGTGCAGGGTTTCGGCGTCACCACGCCGGGGCCGCAGGGCCTGCCGGTGGCGCCGGACACGCGCTTCCAGGCGGCGTCGATCGCCAAGCCGGTGACGGCGCTGGCGGTGATGCGGCAGGTCGGGCAGGGCAAGCTCGCGCTCGACGCCGACATCAATGCCGCACTCACCACCTGGACCTTGCCCGCCGGCGACGCGCAGGCCGGAAAGCCGGTCACGCTGCGCCAGCTGCTGGCCCACACCGGCGGCGTCACGCCGGGCGGGTTCGCGGGTTATGCACGCGACGTGCCGGTCCCGACCCTGGTCCAGGTGCTCGATGGTGCCCCGCCCGCGACCAATGCGCCCGCGCGCGTGGTGGCCGCGCCCGACGCCGGGGTCGCGTACAGCGGGCTGGGCTATTCGCTCATCCAGCAGGCGCTGCAGGACCGGCTGGGCCAGGACTTCGAGACCCTGATGCAGGCGAACGTGCTGCAGCCGCTGGGCATGCGCGACAGCAGCTTCCGCCAGGACGTCGACGACGCGCTGCAGGCCCGCGTCGCACGCGGCCACCTCGGGGTGGGCGCGCCGGTGCCGGGCGGCTGGCATGTGCATCCGGAACTCGCCGCCGCCGGCCTGTGGAGCACGCCGCGCGATCTCGCGGCCTTCGCCATCGCCGTCGCCGATGCCAAACGTGGCCGGGACGGCGCCCTGCTGTCGCGCGCGCTGGCGACGCAGATGCTGGCGCCGCACCGCGAAGGCGCGGGCCTGGGCTTCGTGGTCCGCGACGCGGCCGCGCACGGCTATTTCGCGCACTCGGGCGGCAACGCCGGCTACTTCGCGCACCTGGAGATGCTGGCCGACACCGGCCACGGCGTCGTGATCATGAGCAATGCCGAGGCCGGCCAGGTCCTGGCCTCGCTGATCATCGCGGGAGTGGCGCAGGCGGCCGACTGGCCGCTGGCCGACCGCCGCCAGCTGACGCCCGGCCGCATCGAGCGCCTGTTCGCCCAGCTCGACCGCGTCGCCAACCCGCGGGTGAAGGTGGACGTGGATCCGGCGGTGCTGGCGCGTTACGTCGGCCGCTACGAGCTGGCGCCGGGCCAGGTGTTCGACATCACCCTGGCCGAGGGCCAGCTGCAGCTGCGTCTGGGTGACCAGCCGCGCTTTCCGCTGTTCGCCGAGTCGCCGTCGAAGTTCTTCCTCGAGGCGGTGGACGCACAGGTCAGCTTCATCCTGGGCGAGGACGGCGTGCCGACGTCCCTGGTGCTGCACCAGGGCGGGCGCGACCTGCCGGCGCCGCGGCGCGACTAGCCGGGCCGGGGCGGCGGCGACGCGCTACCCTAGGCCCCGCGTCCCCCGGAGCTACGCCGCACATGCGCCAACCCATCCACCTCGTGCGAACCCCCGACGGCGTGCACCTGGCCTGGACGCGCACCGGTCGCGGGCCGACGCTGGTGAAGGCCGCCAACTGGATGACGCACCTGCGCGACGACGTCGACAGCCCCGTCTGGCGCCACTGGCTGCGCTTCTTCTCCGACCACTTCGACCTGCTGCGTTTCGACGAACGCGGCTGCGGCCTGTCCGACCGCGAGGTGGCCGACGTCTCCGAACCGAACTGGCTGTCGGACCTGGAAACCGTGGTCGAGGCCGCGAAGCCGCGCCTGCCGATGGTGCTGCTGGGCATCTCCCAGGGCGGCGCGGCGGCGATGCGCTACGCCATCAAACATCCCGAACGGGTTTCGCACCTGGTGCTGTACGGCAGTTACGCCCGCGGCTGGGCCCGGCGCAGCGAGAACGACGCCGAGCACTACCGCGCAGTGTCGGAGATGGTGAGGCTGGGCTGGGGCAGCGACAACCCGGTGTTCCGCCAGGCCTTCACCTCGCGCTTCCTTCCCGGCGGCACGCACGAGCAGATCGACTGGTACAACGAACTTTGCCGCAAGACCTGCGCGCCCGAAATGGCCGTGCGCCTGCTGGCCGTGCGCGCCCAGACCGACATCACCGCCCTGCTGCCGCAGGTGCGCGTGCCCACCCTGGTGCTGCACGCACGCCACGACGAAGTGGTGCCGTTCTCCGAGGGCCGCACCCTGGCCGCGAACATCCCGGGCGCGGAGTTCGTCGAACTGGAGTCGCGCAACCACGTGCTGCTGGAACACGAGCCGGCCTGGACGGTGTTCCGGCGGGCCTTGCTCGATTTCCTGGGCATCGTGCCGGGCGAACAACCGGCGCCAGGCGAAAACGGACTCAGCCGCCGCGAGCGGGAGATCCTGCACCTGCTCGGCCAGGGTCTGGGCAATGCCGAGATCGCCGGCCGCCTGTGCCTGAGCGAAAAGACCATCCGCAACCACCTGAGCAGCGTCTACCGCAAGCTCGGCGTGCGCACCCGGGCCCAGGCCATCGTGCGCGGCCGCGACCTGGCCGGGACGGTTTAACAACCGGGACGAATGTCCCGGGAAATCCGGGCGCGGGCCCCCGGTCGGGGCGCTTGGCCCATGGCGCGCGCGCGGCGCCGGCGTAGTTTGGCCGGCATCCGTTCCCCCCGAGTCCGCGCCATGAAACGTCTCGTCATCCTGCTGTTCGGCCTGCTGTCCTACGCCGTCTTCTTCGCCACCTTCCTCTACCTGGTCGCCTTCACCGGCAACCTGCAGGCCACGCCGCTGGCGCAGTGGCTGCCGGTGCTGCCGGGCCTGGTGCCGCGTTCGGTCGATATCGGCGGTGCGGAAACGCCGGCCATCGTCGCGGTGCTGGTCAACCTGGGGCTGATCGCGCTGTTCGGCCTGCAGCACAGCGTGATGGCGCGCATGGGGTTCAAGGCCTGGCTCAAGCGCCATCTGCCGGCCTCGGCCGAACGCAGCGTCTACGTGCTGCTGGCCAGCGTCGTGCTGATGGGGCTGTTCTGGCAGTGGCGGCCGCTGCCGGAGGTGCTGTGGTCGGCCGCGTCGACGGCGGGGCAGGCCTTCGGCTGGACCGTGTTCGCGGGCGGCTTCGGCCTGGTGCTGCTGTCGACCTTCCTGATCGACCACTTCGACCTGTTCGGCCTGCGCCAGGTGTGGCGGCAGTTCACCGGCGGCACCGACCATGGCCACCGGTTCGTGACGCCGCTGCTGTACCGCCTGGTGCGGCATCCGCTGTACCTGGGTTTCATCCTGGCGCTGTGGGGCGGGC
>CBFGOZ010000199.1:0-4737 GCA_965650505.1 uncultured Arenimonas sp. | reverse complement strand
GTCGCCGTAGGCGCGCAGGTGCAGGCCGATGTCGCTGATGAAGAAGATCGCGGTCTCGTAGTCGTCGCCGTAGGCGCCGACCCGGCGCATCAGGGCGAAGTACAGGCCGGGCTGCTGCAGTTCGGTGATGTTCTGCACCGGCAGGTAGCTCAGCCGCCGTTCGTTCTCGCCGCCACCCAGCACGAAGCGGTTGAGGTAGACCGAGTCGGCGATGCGGTTGATCGCGACGCGGTCCTGCCATTCGCTGTCGCCGAGCTCCCAGCCGCCGCGGCGGCCGCCGCGCTGGTAGCCGACGAAGAAGTTCGCGACCTCGCTGTCGCGCACGCGCAGGAATTCGACGTCCACCTCGGGCACGTTCACCGACACCACCGGCAGGCCGCGGGTGTCGCGCGCCGGCAGCACGCTGCCCTGCGAGGCGAAACCCACCGCCGGTTCGACCGGGCCGGTGTTCACCTTGCGCCGCTCCTCCTTGCCCAGGGTCTTGCCGTCGGCGGCGGACAGGCCGGCCAGCAGCACCACGCCGTAGTCCCTGCTGGCCTCGACATAGGGGAAGCGCAGCTTCTGCGCTGAATCGTCCAGCACCCAGCTTCCCTTGACCTGCTCGCCCTTGGGTCCGGTCACCACCAGCAGTTCGTCGAAGGACTGTCCGGCGGCCAGCGGCTGCGAGAACTCCAGCTCGATCGCCAGCTGCCCTTCGTGCAGGCCGCGCCCGGCGGCAACCAGGCCGAAGCCTTCGACCCGGGGCCGGGCATCCACCGCGCCCTGCTGGAGCTCGGGCACCTGGTTGGCGTCGCGCTTGCAGCCGGCCGCGACCAGCACAACGAACAGAAGCGTCAGGGTCGCCGCGAGGCGGCGCGCAATACGAATCGAAGACATGGCCAGCTCCCGGGGGGATGCGGCCAGTATAGGTCGGCGGCGCGGCGCGGCGACGCCACGGATTCGACGGAAAAAACGGTCAGCGCAAAGGACTCACTGGCCGCCGGCGACCGGCAGCTTCGCCGCCTGCGCGGTCGCGGCCGCGACCTTGTCGACCGGCGTCATGCGCAGCACCAGGTCGGCCATGTCCATGCCCATGCCGGTGTTGCGCGAACGCATCATCGAGGCCAGGTCCACGTCCACGTAGCCCATCGGCTTGCCGTCGTGGCTGAAGGCCAGGCCCGGCACGCCGTCCACCAGCAGGCGGAAGGTCGGGGTGCGGGTTTCGCCCAGCACCAGGCCGGGCCGGAACACGGGCACGCCGCCCCACTCGTCCGAGGTGCGCAGCAGGGAGAAGAAAGCCATGCCCGGCTCGGCCTTGATGCCGGCGGACAGGTCGACGTAATCGAGCTTGCCGGTCGGGTTGCGCAGGCGCAGCCAGGCCAGGCCCAGCTCGGCGTCGCGGGTGACCAGGTCGGCGGGCAGCCAGTCCTCGGTGCCGGCCAGCCGGATGCGGAAGTCGCTGGACTTGGCCACCGGCGCCGCCTGGCCCGGCGTGACGTTGCCGAAGGTGCTGAAGTCCAGGCTCACCGAGCGGTCCGGCACGATCATCAGGCCATCGTCGCTGACCAGCACCGCCTGGGTGCGGTCCTCGATGCGCTGCTCGTTGCCGGAGTTCACCACCGACATCACGAACTTCACCGTCACCACGGCCTCGGCGTGCTGCTGCACCAGGTCGCGGTAGATCGGCCGATAGTCCTCGAAGGGCTCGGCGGCGGCTTCGGCCGCGCTCAGCGACGGCGCCAGGGCCAGCAGGGCCGTCAACAGCAGGGGGCGGACCAGGGTCATGGCGTCTCCGTGAGCCAGTAGCGTTCGAGGTAGAGGATGCGGGTTTCGGGGCCACGCAGCACCTGCAGCGGGATCACGCTGCCGTTGCCCTTGGCCAGGGCGGTGTCCAGTGCCGCCGCCAGCCCGGGCAGGTCGCGCACCGGCTGGTCGGCGAGGCTGATGATGATGTCGCCGCCCTGCAGGTGGGCCAGTCCGGCCGGACCGCCGGCCTCGACGCCGTCCACCACCACGCCGGCCTGGCTGGCCGGCAGCCGGCGCGCGGCGCGGTCGTAGAAGCCGAATTCGCGCAGCTGGGCGCGCAGGCGGGTCAGCGCCAGGGTGCGCAGGCCCGAGGTGTTGACCGGCGACTCGGCCAGGGTGACGGCGTAGCTGCGCGGCTTGCCCTCGCGCAGCGCGCTGAACTCGGCGCGGCTGCCGATCAGCAGGTCGCGCACGCGCTGGTGGTAGCCGTCGGCCGAGGTTTCGTTGGCGGCGCGCAGCGGCTCGCCGTCGATCGCCGTGATCAGGTCGCCGACCTCGGCACCGGCGGCGCCCAGCGGGCTGCCCGGATAGACCCGGGTGATGCGGAATCCCGGTGCCGGCAGGCCGAGGTCGCGCGCCAGCGACGCGGTCACCGGCTGCACTTCGACGCCCGACCAGGCCTTGGCCAGCTCCGGCAGCGGAGTGCGCACCCGGTCGCCATGCAGAGGCGACAGAAGCGCCAGGCGCTGTTCGGCCTCGCGCTGGAACTCGATCACCAGCGGCTTGTCGTCGCCGGCGGGTTTGCCCGCCACCGCGACCAGGTCCTCGATGCTGCGCACCGGCTTGCCGCCGACGCGCAGGATCAGGTCGCCCTGCGCCAGGGCCGGCCGGGCGATGGCCGCCGGGCCGCCGGGGCGGATGCCGGTGACCAGCAGGCCCCGGGCCCCGTCGAAATTGCGGCGCCGACCCATGGCCGGCGTCAGCTCGGACACCGACAGGCCGAACGGCAGGAAGGCGCCCTCTTCACCTCGGTCTTCCGGCTGCGCCGCGGCTTCGAGCCGGATCCGGCGGGCCTGGCCGTCGCGGTCGATGTCCAGCTGCACGGGCTTGCCGATCGGCAGCTCGGCCAGGCGACGCTGCAGGGCCGGCACGTCGACCGGCTGCGGCGCGCTGACCGCAGTCCCGTCGATGGCCAGCACCAGGTCGCCGGCGCGCAGGCCGGCCTTTTCCGCCGCCGAACCGCGCTCGACCGCGTTCACCAGCACGCCCCGGGTCTTGCCGGTGCCCTTGAGCGAGCGCAGCCGGAAGCCGAAGTGGGCACGCTCGATCCGCCCCTTGGCGATCAGGGCCCGCACCACCTCGCCGGCATCGGGACCGGGGATGGCAAAGGCCAGGTCGCCGCCGAAGATCATGCCGCGGGTGTTGACGCCGACGATGCGGCCGCTCAGGTCCACCAGCGGACCGCCGGAATTGCCTGGGGCGATCGCCGCGTCGTGCTGGATCCAGGCGTAGTAGCGGCCGGTCGGCTCGTCGGCGCCCAGCCGGTCTTCGTAATCGGCC
This sequence comes from uncultured Arenimonas sp., assembly GCA_965650505.1. Lineage (GTDB taxonomy): Bacteria > Pseudomonadota > Gammaproteobacteria > Xanthomonadales > Xanthomonadaceae > Arenimonas. The sequence continues at coordinate 1,452 of CBFGOZ010000199.1, read as the reverse complement.
TCGTCGTCGAACAGCGACACCAGCAGGCGGCGCGGGTTGTTGACCACGCCCGCGCTCATCGAATTGGAGAGGCCCCAGGGCGCGCCCATGGCCAGCACGGTGTCGCCCGGGCGCAGGTCGAGCACGTCGGCGAACTCCGCGTAGGCGAAGGTCTCGGGTTTCGGCGGGATGGCCTGGAGCACGGCCAGGTCGGACAGCGTGTCGGTGCCGACCAGCCGCGCCGGCAGCTCGCGGCCGTCGGCGAACACCACCCGGAAGCTCTTGCCGTTCTGGGTGACGTGGGCATTGGTGGCGATGTGGCCCTCGGCCGACACCACGGTGCCGCTGCCGCTGGACACGCTGAGCACCGGTTCGCCCTGCTGGTAGTCCTGGCGCACGTTGAGGATGCTGACCACCACCGGCAGCACGCGGTCGCGCGCTTCCGAGATGCGGTTGGCGTCGGTGGCGCGCACGGACGCGGGGGCGGGAACCTGCGACAGCGCCGGCAGGCTGGCCAGCAGCAGCGCGGCCATCCAGGCCGCGGCGGTAAGGGTCGGGCGCATGCACCACTCCAGGGGGAGACCGGCCTTAGGGTACAGGCCGCGCGGGGAGTTCCGCGCGGCCCGCCGGGCTCAAGCCTCCGGCTGCGGCTGCGACGGCTCCGTGACGGCGGCGGCCTCGTCGTCGCCGGCATCGAGCACGTCCACCCGCTCGACCGCGATCAGCTGCTCGTCGGCCGCCACCCGCATCAGGGTGACGCCCTGGGTGTTGCGGCCGACCTGGCTGACTTCGGCGGCGCGGGTGCGCACCAGGGTGCCCTGGTCGGAGATCAGCAGGATCTCGTGCTGTTCGGTCAGCTGGATCGCGCCGACCAGGTCGCCGTTGCGCTCGCTGGTCTGCAGCGCGATCACGCCCTGGGTGCCGCGGCCCTTCTTCGGGTATTCGGACACCGGGGTGCGCTTGCCGAAGCCCTTGGCGCTGGCGGTCAGGATGTCGCCGTCGCCATCCACGACGATCATGCTGACGACCTTGGCGCCCTGCCCTTCGCCGTCCTCCTTCAGGCGCATGCCGCGCACGCCGGTGGCGGTGCGGCCCATCGAACGGACCTCGCCCTCGTCGAAGCGCACGGCCTTGCCGTTGCTGGCGAACAGCATGATGTCGCGCTCGCCGTTGGTCAGCTGCACGTCCACCAGGCCATCGCCCTCGTCGAGGTTGATGGCCCAGATGCCGGTGGAGCGCGGGCGGGAATATTCGCTGAGCGGGGTCTTCTTGACCGTGCCGTCGCGGGTGGCGAAGAACACGAAGTGGCCGTCGTCGAATTCGCGCACCGGCAGCACGGCCTGGACCTTCTCGCCTTCCTGCAGCGGGATCCAGTTGATGATCGGCCGGCCGCGCGAGTTCGGGCCGGCGTCGGGCAACTGGTAGACCTTGAGCCAGAACACGCGGCCGGTGCTGGTGAAGGTGAGCAGGGTG
>CBFGOZ010000198.1:0-4742 GCA_965650505.1 uncultured Arenimonas sp. | reverse complement strand
CCGAAATCGCTGGCGATCACCCTCGACGGCGAGCTCGGGCCGGGCGTCGGCGCCAAGGACGTCGTGCTGCACGTGATCGGCCGCATTGGCGTCAACGGCGGCACCGGCCATGTCATCGAGTTCCGCGGGTCCACCGTCCGGGCGATGTCGATGGAACAACGCATGACCTTGTGCAACATGGCGATCGAAGCCGGGGCGCGCGCCGGCCTGGTCGCGCCCGACGCGACCACTTTCGACTGGCTGGCGAAGACGCCCCGCGCGCCCAGGGGGCAGGCCCTGGACGAGGCGGTCGCGCACTGGCTGACCCTGGCCAGCGATCCGGACGCCGGGTTCGACCGCGAGGTGCACATCGACGCCCGCGGCATCCGCCCGACCGTGACCTGGGGAACGCACCCGGGCACGGCGCTCGCGGTGGACCAGCGCATTCCCGCCCCCGCCGACGGCGCCGACGCGAAGGCCTTGGCCTATATGCAGCTGCAGGGCGGCGCGCCGATCGCCGGCACCCCGGTGGACGTGGTTTTCGTCGGCTCCTGCACCAATGGCCGCTTGTCGGACCTGCGCGACGTGGCGCGTGTGCTCGCCGGCCGGCGCGTGCATCCACGCGTGCGCATGCTGGTGGTGCCGGGCTCCGAGCAGGTCAAGCGCCAGGCCGAGGCCGAGGGCATCGACGCCGTCGTCCGCGCCGCTGGTGCCGAGTGGCGCGAACCGGGCTGTTCGATGTGCATCGCGATGAACGGCGACCTGGTCGCGCCCGGCCAGCTGGCGGTCAGCACCAGCAACCGCAACTTCGAGGGACGCCAGGGGCCCGGCGCACGCACACTGCTCGCCTCGCCGATGACCGCCGCCGCCTCGGCGGTGGCCGGCGCGGTGGCCGACGTGCGCGACCTGGAATCCGCGACGGAGGCCGCATGAGCACCTTCGCCCAACCCATCCGTTCGGCCAGCGTGGTGCTGGCGCAGGCGAACATCGACACCGACCGGATCATCCCGGCGCGGTTCCTCTCCACGACCACGCGCTCGGGGCTCGGTGAACACGCCTTCGCCGACTGGCGCCAGGACCCGGACTTCGCCCTGAACCTGCCGGAGAACGCGGGCCGGGCGATCCTGCTGGCCGGACGCAACTTCGGCTGCGGCAGTTCGCGCGAGCACGCGCCCTGGGCCCTGGTGGACGCCGGCTTCCGCGCCGTGGTCAGCAGCCAGGTCGCCGACATCTTCCGCGCCAACGCGCTCAAGAACGGCCTGGTGCCGGTGGTGCTGGACGAAGACGTGGTGCAGGCGCTGATGCGGCGCCCCGACGACGTGCTGGAGGTCGACGTCGCCGCCGGCGAACTGCGCACGCCGGACGGCGGCGCGCACCGCTTCGCGCTCGACGCCTTCGCCCGCACCTGCCTGCTCGAAGGCGTGGACGAGCTGGGCTACCTGCTCGCCCGCGGCCCCGACATCACCCGCTACGAAACCCGACAGACCCCGGAGTTCCGCCATGGCGTTTGAAATCCTCGTCCTTCCCGGTGACGGCATCGGTCCCGAGGTCACCCGCGCGGCGGTGGCCACCCTGCAGGCGGTGGGCCGCCGCTACGGCCACACCTTCCGCTTCCAGACGCACCTGATCGGCGGCGCGGCGATCGACGCCACCGGCGAGCCGCTGCCCGCGGCGACGCTCGACGCCTGCCGCGGCGCCGACGCGATCCTGCTTGGCGCCGTCGGCGGCCCGCAATGGTCGGACCCTTCGGCCAGGGTGCGGCCCGAACAAGGCTTGCTGGCCCTGCGCCAGTCGCTGGGCCTTTACGCCAACCTGCGGCCGGTGCGCCCGCATCCGGTGGCGATGGGGGCCTCGCCGGTGAAACCGCACCTGCTGGCCGGCGTGGACCTGCTGGTGGTGCGCGAGCTCACCGGCGGCCTGTACTTCGGCGAAAAACAGCGCCACGCCGACCGCGCCAGCGACCTGTGCGAATACAGCGTGGCCGAGATCGAACGCGTGCTGCGCCGCGCCTTCGGTTTCGCGCGCGCGCGCCGCGGCCGGCTGGTGTCGGTGGACAAGGCCAACGTGCTTGAAACGTCGCGGCTGTGGCGCGAGACCGCGACCCGGATCGGCCGCGACGAATACCCCGACGTCGCGCTCGACCACCAGCTGGTGGACTCGATGGCCATGCACCTGATCGCCCGCCCGCGCGACTTCGACGTGGTGGTGACCGAAAACCTGTTCGGCGACATCCTCACCGACGAGGCCTCGCTGCTGGCCGGTTCGCTGGGCCTGCTGCCTTCCGCCTCGCTGGGCGAGGGCCGGCGCGGCCTGTACGAACCCATCCACGGCTCGGCCCCCGACATCGCCGGCCGGGGCATCGCCAACCCGTTCGCGACCATCCTCAGCGCGGCCCTGCTGCTGCGGCATTCCCTGGGCCTGGAGGAAGAGGCACTGGCGATCGAGCTGGCGGTGGCCGCCGCGCTCGACGCCGGCGCACTGACCGCGGACCTGGCCGCGCCGGGCCAAGCGATGTCGACCCAGGCGGCGACCGACGCGGTGCTCGAGCGCCTCGAGCCCCGCTGCCACGTCGCCGAGCTGCGCGACTGACGGGCGGGACGTTGCCGGGGCCGGGGCCCGACACCGGATCCGGGGTCAGATCTGGGGGACTTCCTGCAGCAGCAGGATCAGGGCGTCGCGGGTGCGGCGGCGCAGGTCGTCCAGGCGGGCGCCCATCTCCGGCGACTGCAGCTGGATGGCGTCCAGGCGCTCGAGGCCATGGCAGACCTCGACCAGCTGCACCGCGCCCATGGCCAGGGCCGCCGAGCGCAGGTAGTGCGCGGCATTGCCCAGGGCCTCGGGATCGCCGGCCAGCAGGGCCTGTTCCATCTTCTTCACCAGGTCCGGGGCTTCGTGCACGAACATGCGCACGAACTCACTGAACGAGCCGGGCCGGTCGCGGTCGAGCATGCGCAGCAGTTCCAGCGCCTTCGGGTCGAGCAGGGATTCGGCCATGGCGAGGGTTTCCGGTCGATGACGGGACCTATTCTGGCGGCTGCGCCGGGCCCTGCCTAGCCCGCCCCCGGCAGTCGCCCGAGTGCGGGCTCCAGCCCTTTCCCGTATCCTTGCGCCCCCACGTGAAGACGCCCTCCCCCGGGCAACAAAGGAGTTTCCCCATGGCCCTGGACCTGGTGCCGACCGGCCGCGACGTGCCGAATGAAATCAACGTCGTCATCGAGATCCCCAAGGACGCCGACCCGGTCAAGTACGAGGTCGACAAGGCCACCGGCGCCATCTTCGTGGACCGCATCCTGTCCACCCCGATGCGCTACCCCTGCAACTACGGCTACGTGCCCCACACCCTGTGCGGCGACGGCGACCCGGTGGACGTGCTGGTCATCCTGCCCCTGCCCCTGATCCCGGGCTCGGTCATCCGCTGCCGCCCGGTCGGCATGCTGAAGATGAAGGACGAGGCCGGCGAGGACACCAAGCTGCTGGCGGTGCCCGTGGACAAGGTGTTCGGAGGCTACAGCCACATCCAGGACATCACCCAGGTCAGCCCGCACTGGCTCGAGCGCATCGGCCACTTCTTCGAACACTACAAGGACCTGGAGAAGGGCAAGTGGGTGAAGCTGGACGGTTGGGAAGGCGCCGACGCCGCCCGCCGCGAGATCGTCGAGTCGGTCGAGCGTTTCGAGGCCAGCCCGGAAAAGCTCAACTACTGATCGCTGCCGCCGCAGACGGAAAAGCCGCCCCTCGGGGCGGCTTTTCTGTTTCCGGCGCGAAAGGGCTTCAGGCCGCGGCCTGCAGCCCTTCCGGGTTCAGTTTCCGCCGGCGCGGTGCGGGTAGGCGGCGAAGATCTCGGCGATGGTGGCGTTGATGCGCTGTTCGCGCTCGCCGGGCTTGAGCCGGGCGACGCGGCCGACGGCCACGCCCTCCCAGGCCAGGCGCTTGGCCCGCGCGTCGACCAGGTCCACGTTCAGCGTGCCCTCGCGGTAGCGGCTGACGCTGGTGCGCTCGCTCCAGAACGGCACCGCGAAATAGGCATTGGCGCGGTAGCTGTAGTAATAGGTGTAGTTGACCTCGGGCATGCTCACCACGTCCTGGCGTTCGTTGACGTAGGCGTTGATGTTCACCAGCAGGTCCGGCGCGGCTTCATCGTAGACGTAGCCGCGTGCTTCCATCTCGCGCCGCACCGCCGCCTTCATCACGTTGCTGGACGGCGTGGAATAGCCCTTGGGCTCGACCGCCAGCGGCGAGTAGAAGCCGTAGGTCCGGTAGCTTGCGAAATCGGCCTGCGGGTCGGAGTCGCTGCTGATCCGGGGGCCGGTGGCGCAGCCGGCGAGCAGGAGCAGGGACAGCAGGGCCAGGCGCTGCAGCGCGCGCGAAACGGTCATGACGGCATCTCCGGGAGGGACGCGGCCACGCTAGCACGCGGGCGGCGCACCCGGGATTAACGCCGGCTGAGCCGACCCGGACCATTCGACCGCAGGCCCGGTGAAGCAGACGGGCGGCGCGTGGCCGGCACCGGCGGGCCACCCGGCCGGCCGGGAAGGCCGGGCCGGGGGGCATGGGCCGGCCTCACTCGCGGCGGTAGACCTGGGCGCCCTGGGCGCGGAACTCGGCGGCTTTCTCCGCCATGCCCTGCTCCAGCGCCGCGGCCTCGTCGGCGACGCCGTGGCTGGCGGCGTACTCGCGCACGTCCTGGGTGATCTTCATCGAGCAGAAGTGCGGGCCGCACATCGAGCAGAAGTGCGCGACCTTGTGCGCATCCTTGGGCAGGG
>CBFGOZ010000197.1:0-4889 GCA_965650505.1 uncultured Arenimonas sp. | reverse complement strand
GTGTGCAGCTCGTCGATGAACAGGATGACCTGCCCTTCCTGCTTGGACAGGTCGCTGAGCACGCCCTTGAGCCGCTCCTCGAACTCGCCGCGGTACTTGGCGCCGGCGATCAGCGCGCCCATGTCCAGGCTCAGCACGCGGCGGCCGCGCAGGCCCTCGGGTACTTCGCCGTTGACGATGCGCTGGGCCAGGCCTTCGACGATCGCGGTCTTGCCTACGCCGGGTTCGCCGATCAGCACGGGGTTGTTCTTGGTTCGCCGCTGCAGCACCTGCACGGTGCGGCGGATCTCCTCGTCGCGGCCGATGACCGGATCGAGCTTGCCGCTTTCGGCCCGCGCGGTCAGGTCGATGGTGTACTTCTCCAGCGCCTGCCGGTTTTCCTCGGCATTGGCGTCGGCGACCTTCTCGCCGCCGCGCAGCGCCTCGATGGCCTGTTCGATCGCGGCCTTCTGCGCGCCCGCGGCCTTCAGCGCCTGGCCCGCGGCGCCCTTGTCGTCCAGGCAGGCCAGCACGAACAGTTCGCTGGCGATGAAGGCGTCGCCGCGCTGCTGGGCCAGCTTGTCGCACACGTTCAACAGGCGCGCCAGGTCGTTGCCGACCGAGACCTCGCCGGCCTGGCCGGAGACCTTGGGCAGCTTGTCCAGCGCCTCGCCCAGACGCTGGCGCAGGGCCGCGGCATTGACGCCGGCCTGGGCCAGCAGGGGGCGCGTGCTGCCACCCTGCTGGTCGAGCAGGGCCACCAGCAGGTGCGCCGGTTCGATCAGGTTGTGGTCGCGGCCGATCGCCAGCGACTGGGCGTCGCCCAGGGCCTGCTGGAAGCGCGAGGTCAGCTTGTCCATCCGCATGGGGATTTCCCTTCAAGGCTGGGGCGGCGGTCTGCCGCCCGGATACCCGGGAAATGGCGCCCTGGCGCCGCGAATTCAAGGCGCAGCCGCGGCGCTGGCCACTTTCGGCTCAGAGCTTCGACAGCGCGGCGCGGGCCTCGTCGTGGTCCGGGTCGGCGGCCAGCACCTGCCGGAAGGCGGTGCGCGCACCGGCGGTGTCGCCGGCGTTCGCCCTCACCTGCCCCAGGCGGAACCAGGCATGGTGTTTTTCCGGCTGGCCGGCCACCAGCGGCAGCGCCAGATAGCGTTTCAACGCGGTTTCACCCAGGTCCGGGCGCAACCCCGACAAGGCCGAGGCGCGGCCCAGCTGGTACCAGGCGCCGGCGGCCTGGGGATCCTCCCGGGTCCAGTCCTCGAGCAGCGCGAAGGCGGCGTCCCAGCGTTTGGCTTCCTGCAGCGCGACACCCGCCGACAGACGGAAGCCGGCATCCGACGGCCGCGCCCGGTACGCGGCGAGGAAAGCCTCGGCGGCGGTGGCGGCATCACCCGCCTGCTGCGCGATCCGGCCGCGGGCGTAGTGGCCGCGCGGCGGATCGCGGTGCTCCAGCTCCGCCGCCTGCGCGCGCGCCTTGTCGAGGCTGCCACCGGCGATCGCCGGCGCCTGCAGGTAGAACTCGACCAGCGAGTTGCGCGCGTCATGCAACTGCGGGTCGAGCCTGACCGCCGCCTCGAACGCATCGCGCAGTCGCGGCGCCATCGTCGCCTTCGACAGCAAGCCCACCTGCCCGATGCGGTTGCCGTAGGCGTTGCCGAGCCAGTAACGCGCCTGGGCGTTGGCCGGCGCGAGGTCCACCGCCTCCTCCGCGACGTCCACCGCGTCTTCGGCGCGACCCTGGCGAAGGCGCAGGCGCACCAGCAGGACCAGGACCTCGGGATCTTCCGGGCGCGCCGCGGCCAGGGCTTCGATGGCCGGGGTCGCCCGCGCGTCCTTCGCGTCGAACCAGGCGCGCGCTTCGGCCGGCGTCGCGGCCGCGGCGGGGGCGGACAGCAGCAGGGCGCACAGCAGCGCGCCAACAAGGGATTTCATGCCCGGGCTCCGGAAGTGTGGCGCGCAGGCTCTCACGGCGGCGATGGAGTGGTCAGCCTGCCGGAAGTCAGGACTTTTGCGCCGCGACGCGCTGCAGGGACAGCAGCCACAGCATCGCCGCCAGCCCCAGATACGCGCCGGTGAACTGCGCGGCCATGCCCAGCGCCGCCCCGTCCAGCTGCCAGGGCGCGGTCAGCCCGCCGTCGGGGCGCACCGAATGGATCACGCCGAAGGCCGCGAACAGCGCGCCGACCAGGAGTGCGCCGGCGGCGGCCCGGGGCCGGTGGTCGATCATCGCCGCGAGCGCCGTCGCCCACAGCATCGAGGTCATGATGAAGCCGTTGCCCAGCATCACGATCACGGCCAGCTCCGGCAGGCCGTGCCCCGGCGCGGAGAACAGTTCGGCGAACCGTTCCGGCGGCACGATGCCCGGGTTGCCCAGCTTGATCGCCAGGAGGTAGGCGATGGGCGGCAGGAAGGCCAGGGCGACCGCCGGCGCGTGTCTGGGCGGCGTCGCCTGGAAGGCCTGCACGGTGATGTCGATCGCCACGAACACGATGATCGGCGCCAGCACTGCCAGCGGCAGCAGTTCGACCAGGCCGGAGACCAGGCCGAGCATGCCGCCCAGGCCGATGAACAGGCCGGTCAGCAGGGTGTAGCCGCTGCGCGCGCCCATGCGCTTGTAGGCTGGCTGCCCGATGTAGGGCGTGGTCTGGGCGACGCCGCCGCACAGGCCCGCGACCAGGGTGGACGCCGCTTCGGTGAGCAGGATGTCGCGGGTGCGGTAATCGTCGCCGGCGGCGCGCGCGCTTTCGGTCACGTTGATGCCGCCCACCACCATCAGCAGGCCGAAGGGCAGCACCAGCGGCAGATAGGGAACGACCCGCGGCAGGCCCTCGATGAATCCGAGCGTCGGCCAGGGCAGCGCCGGCTGCGCGCTCAGGCCCGAGGGCCAGCTGAAACCCGGCGACAGGCCGGCCGCACCCAGCCCGTAATAAAGGGCGGTGCCGACCAGGAAGGCGAACAGCACGCCCGGCATCCGCCCCGGCAGCGGCCCGCGCGCGACCAGCGCATACAGCAGCAGGCCCAGGGTGACGAAACCCACCACCGGCACCTTCAGGGCTTCGACCAGGGGCAGGAAGCCCATCAGCATCAGGGCGATGCCGGCGATCGACCCGAGCAGGCCGGCGCGCGGCACCAGCCGCTGCACCCAGCCGCCGAAGAAGGACAGCAGGAACTTGAAGGCGCCCATCACCATCATCGCCGCCATGCCCAGCTGCCAGGTGGCGACGGCTGCGGCCTGCTCGTCCATGCCGTCGGCGCGCAGGCCGACATAGGCCGGCCCCAGCACCAGCAGGGCCAGGCCGATGCTGGTCGGCGCGTCCAGTCCCAGCGGCATCGCGGTGACGTCGTCGCGGCCGCTGCGCCGCGCCAGGCGGCGCGCCATCGCGGTATAGACCAGGTTGCCGACCAGCACGCCCAGGGCGGTGCCCGGGAACATCTTCAGGAACACCACGTCGGCGGGGAACCCGAACAGCCCGATCAGGGCCGCGGCCAGGAAGCCGAGGATGGACAGGTTGTCCACCACGAGGCCGAAAAATCCGTTGAGGTCGCCGGCGGCGATCCAGGGCAGGCGCTTGCGGGCGGAAGGGTTCACGGCGAGATCCAGGCCAGGGTGGCGAGCCGGCCGCTGCGGCCATCGCGCCGGTGGGAGTAGAAGCGGTCCGGGTCGGAGATCGTGCACAGGCCGCCGCCGTGCACGGCGGTCACCCCGGCCGCGGCCAGCCGGCGCCGGGCGAGCGCGTACAGGTCCACCCGCCAGTGGCCGGGCCGGGTCGGCACGAAGGCCGACGCCGCGCCCGCATCCTGGGCCACGAAGGCCTCACGGACTTCGGCACCGATTTCATAGGCCTGCGGCCCCGCGGCCGGACCCAGCCAGGCGACAAGGCGCGCGGGCGGCGTGCGCATCGCGGCCACGGTGGCTTCCAGCATGCCGGCGGCCAGGCCGCGCCAACCGGCGTGGGCCGCCGCCACCTCGCCGCCGTCGCGGGCGGCCAGCACCACCGGCAGGCAGTCGGCGCTCAGGATGGCCAGCACGACGCCGGCCTCCGAGGTCACCGCGGCGTCGGCCTCGGGCTCGTCGCCGTCGTGCTTTGCGGGCGACCCGAACCGGACCACGCCGGTGCCGTGCACCTGGCGCAGCCAGTGCGGCGGCGACGGCAGGGCCAGCCAGGAGACCAGCAGCTCGCGGTTGCGCCGGGCCAGGGCCGGGGCGTCGCCGCAGCGCAGGCCCAGGTTGAATCGGTCGAAGGGCGGCGGCGACACGCCCTCGCCGCCGCGCAGCGTGGTCAGGGCGCGCACGCCCGGCGGCGCGGGCCAGTCGGCGTCGAACCAGGCCGGCGCTGCCATGCCGGCTATTTCTTCGCGGCGGCCGTGTCGGCGCGCAAGTCGTGCAGCAGTCCCTGCATGTCTTCGGGCACCGGCGCCTCGCAGGTCACCGTCTCGCCGCTGACCGGATGGCGGAAGCTCAGCTTCTCCGCATGCAGGGCCTGGCGGCGGAAGCCGTGCAGGCGCGCGGCCAGGGCCTCGGTGGCGGCCTTGGGCAGGCGGAAGGCGCCGCCGTAGAGCGGATCGCCGACGATCTGGTGGCGCACATGCGCCATGTGCACGCGGATCTGGTGGGTGCGGCCGGTTTCCAGGCGGCACTCGACCAGGGTGTGGGCCCGGAACTTCTCCCGGACCCGGTAATGGGTGATCGCGTCGCGGCCCAGGCCTTCCTTCACCACGGCCATCCGCACCCGGTCGGTCGGGTGGCGGCCGATCGGCGCGTTGATGGTGGTGCCGGCCACCATCGTGCCCTGCACCACGGCCAGGTACTGGCGGTGCACCTCGCGGCCGGACAGCTGTTCGACCAGCGATGTGTGGGCGCGCAGGGTGCGCGCGACCACCATCAGGCCCGAGGTGTCCTTGTCGAGCCG
>CBFGOZ010000196.1:0-4893 GCA_965650505.1 uncultured Arenimonas sp. | reverse complement strand
CCAGTAGCGGTGGCGCAGGCGCTCGGGGCTGCCGGCGGCGGGCAGCAGCCGCCCCTCGCCGTATTTTTCCGCCAGGTATTCGACGATGGCGCCGGATTCGGCCAGCACCAGGCCGCCGGCGTCGATCACCGGCGACTTTCCCAGCGGATGCACCGCACGCAGCTCCGGCGGCGCCAGCATCGTCTTGGCGTCGCGTTCGTAGCGTTTCACCTGGTAGGGCAGGCCCAGCTCCTCGAGCAGCCAGAGCACGCGCTGCGAGCGCGAATTGTTGAGGTGGTGGACGGTGATCATCGCGACGTGGGGTCCGGAACGGGGGAGGCCGAAGCATAACGTGGGCGCCACGCCCGCCGGTGACGATTCAGGCAGCGGCTGGCACAGTGCCCGGCATGCGCACCCTGCCCGCTTCCCTGCTGCTCGCCGCCGCGCTGCCCGCGGCCCCGTCCGCCCTCGCCGCCGACCTCGACGCCTGCCTCGCGGGCCTGCGTTCGCAGGCCCGCGCGCACGGCATCCACGGCCCGGTCTACGACCGCCATACGCGCGGCCTGGCGAGCGATCCGGCCGTGCTGGAATCGCTGGACTACCAGCCGGAGTTCCGCACGCCCATCTGGGACTACCTGGCCGGCCTGGTCGACGAGGAGCGCGTCGAGGACGGCAAGGCGCGCCTGGCCGAACATGCGGCGACGCTGGCCAAGGTCGAACAGGCCTACGGCGTGGATGCCGCCACGGTGGTCGCGGTCTGGGGCGTGGAGAGCAACTACGGTCGCACCTTCGGCAAGAAGCCGCTGCTGCAGTCGCTGGCCACCCTGTCCTGCGCGGGGCGCCGCCAGGCCTTCTTCCGCGGCGAGCTGTTCGCGGCCATCCGGCTGCTGCAGTCGGGCGACCTGCGCGCCGAGGGCCTGGTCGGCTCCTGGGCCGGCGCCTTCGGCCATACCCAGTTCATGCCCTCGACCTATGCCCGCATCGCCGTGGACGGCGACGGCGACGGCCGCCGCGACCTGGTCGGCAGCATTCCCGATGCGCTGGCCTCGACCGCGAACTACCTCAAGCGCAGCGGCTGGCAACCCGGCCAGCCCTGGGGTTACGAAGTGACGCTGCCGAAGGATTACCCGGCCACGATGAGCGGCCGGCAGGCGCGGCGGCCGCTGTCGTCCTGGCTTGCGGCCGGCATCACGCGCGCCGATGGCGGCGCACTGGAGTCCTCGGACGCACCGACCGCCCTGCTGCTGCCGGCGGGCAGGAATGGCCCGGCCTTCCTGGTGTTCCGCAACTACGACGCGATCTTTTCCTACAACGCCGCCGAGAGTTACGCGCTGGCGATCGCCCTGCTGTCGGACCGGCTGCGCGGCGGCAAGGGCCTGGTGGTTGCCTGGCCCACCGACGACCCGGGCCTCTCGCGCGCCCAGCGCCGCGAACTCCAGCAGCGGCTGCTCGATCGCGGCCACGACATCGGCGAAGTCGACGGCATGATCGGCGCGAAGTCGCGCGAGGCGATCGCGGCGGAGCAGAAGCGCCTGGGTCGCACGGCCGACGGCCGCGCCAGCCAGGGCATCCTCGAGGCCCTGAACGCAGAGGCGGCCCCGAAGGACCGCCCCTGAGTTCCGCGGGTCAGCCGGCCTTGGCGGCCGGCCGGGTCGACACGCGGTAGAGCCACCAGCCGACGATGGCCAGCACCACCAGGCCGCCGATCTCGCCGACGTTGAGGTTGGCCGGCATGGCGATGGCGTCGGGCTTGCCGGTGGCCACGATCGGGATCGCGATCAGGATGCCCATCAGCGCCTCGCCGGTGATCAGGCCGGCCGCGAACAGGGTGCCCGGACGGTGCACGCGGTCGCGCGCGTCGTCGTCGGTCGGGTCGATCTTGTGCCAGCGCTCGACCGCGTAGGAGATCAGGCCGCCGATGAAGATCGGCACCATCAGCTCCAGCGGCAGGTAGATGCCGATCGCCGCGGCCAGCACCGGCACGCGGAACCGGGCCTTGCGGGCCTTAAGCACCTCGTCCACCACGATGATAAGCGCACCGATGCCGGCGCCGACCGCGATCATGCCCCAGGGCAGGTCGCCGCCGAACATGCCGCGCGCCACCGAGGCCATCAGGGTGGCCTGCGGCGCCGCCAGCGAATTGGGCTTGTCCGGCGTCGGCGCGCCGATGCCATAGGCTTCGGCCAGCAGGTTCAGCACCGGGGCCATGATCAGCGCGCAGGAGAAGGCGCCGATGCCCAGCATCAGCTGCTGCTTCCAGGGCGTCGCGCCGACCAGGTAGCCGGCCTTGAGGTCCTGCAGGTTGTCGCCGCCGACCGCGGCCGCGCAGCAGACCACCGCGCCGATCATGATCGCCGCCACCGCGCCGATCTTGGAGTCGCCGCCCAGCAGGAACCACAGCACCACCGAGGCGAACAGGATGGTGGCGATGGTGATGCCCGACACCGGGTTGTTCGAGGAACCGACCAGGCCGGCCAGGTAACCGGACACCGACACGAACACGAAGCCGGCGACGATCATGATGATGGTCATCGGGATCGACACGCTCCACTGCTGCACCACCGCCTGGTAGAGCATCAGCAGCGGGATCACGAACAGCACCAGCGAGAACAGCATCCACTTCATCGGCAGGTCGCGCTCGGTCTCGGCGACCACGGTGCCCTTGGCCTGGCGGGCCGCGGCGATGCCGCTCTTGATGCCCGAGAGCAGCGAATTGCGCAGGGTGAACAGGGTCCACATGCCGCCGATCAGCATCGCGCCCACGCCCAGGTAGCGGATCTGGGTCGACCAGATCGCCCAGGCCGCGTCTTCGGCGCCGGCATCGGCCAGCGACACCGACAGCACCGGGTCGGAGGCCAGGAAGAAGGCATGGTAGATCGGGATCGCGAAATGCCAGGAGATGATCGAGCCCGACAGCACCACGATGCCGACGTTCAGGCCGACGATGTAGCCCACGCCCAGCAGGGCCGGCGACAGGTTGGTGCCCATGTAGCCGAGGTACTTGCCGAAGAAGGTCGAACCCGCGGCGGTGTCCGGGATCAGGCGCAGGCCGCTCTGGGCGCCCAGCTTCACCAGTGCGCCCAGGCCCGCGGCCAGGCCGAGGATCTTCAGGCCCGGACCCGGGTTTTCGCCGGCCTTGAGCACTTCGGCCGCGGCCTTGCCTTCCGGGAAGGGCAGCGGCTCCTCGACGATCATCGAACGCCGCAGCGGCACCGAGAACAGCACGCCCAGCAGGCCGCCGAGGCCGGCGATCGCCAGCACCCAGGAATATTCGAAGGTCTGCCAGTGGCCCAGGATGATCAGGGCCGGGATGGTGAAGATCACGCCCGCGGCGATCGAGCTGCCGGCCGAGGCGCCGGTCTGCACGATGTTGTTCTCCAGGATCGAGCCGCCGCCCAGCAGGCGCAGCACGCCCATGGACACCACGGCCGCCGGGATCGCGGTGGCGATGGTCAGGCCGGCGAACAGGCCGAGGTAGGTGTTCGCCGCTGCCAGGATCACGGCGAGGATCACCGAGAGCAGGATGGCGCGGAAGGTCAGCTGCGGCACGGGCGCAACGGCGGGCGTGGAGTTCATTCGGGTCGGGACCGGGTGGACAGGACGGCCGACTGTACCCGGGCGCGCGGCCTGCGGACAAACCCCTCGTCGCCCGCCGGCCACGGGCTGGCGCATCGGTGCCTGCCCCCGGGTTCGCGGCCGGGGCCGGTTTCGGGCAACAATCCGGCCCAGTCCCCCGGCCCGGAGCAGTCCCATGAAATGGCGCAGCGCACGACGCAGCAGCAATGTGGAAGACCGGCGCGGCATGTCCGGCCCCGGCGGCGGCGGCATCAAGCTGGGGTTGGGCGGCGTGGCCGTGGTCGTGGTGATCGGCATGCTGCTGGGCAAGAACCCGCTGGAGATGCTGGGCCTGATCGCCCAGGTGCAGCAGCAGGCGCCGGCCGGGCCGAGCCAGCCGGGCGGCGCGCCGGCGGCACCGCCCGCCGATGACGAGGCCTCGCAGTTCGTCGCCAGCATCCTGGGTGAAACCGAGGATGTCTGGAGCGGCATCTTCCAGGCCAGCGGGCAGCAATATCCGCCGGCCCAGCTGGTGCTGTTCAGCGGCAGCGTGCAGTCGGCCTGCGGCGGCGCGACCGCGGCGGTCGGGCCCTTCTATTGCCCGGGCGACCGCAAGGTCTACATCGACCTGAGCTTCTTCCAGCAGATGCGCGACCGCCTGGGCGGCGGCGGCGACTTCGCCGAGGCCTACGTCATCGCGCACGAGGTCGGCCACCACATCCAGACGCTCACCGGCGTGTCGGCGAAGGTCAACGAGGTCCGCCAGCGCGGCGGAAACGTCGAGGGCGCCGAGGGTCCGCTGGTTCGCCAGGAGCTGCAGGCCGACTGTTATGCCGGCCTGTGGGCGCACCACGCGCAGAAGCGCCACGCCTGGCTCGAACCCGGCGACCTGGAGGAAGCCATGAACACCGCCACCGCCATCGGCGACGACACCCTGCAGCGCCAGGGCCAGGGCCAGGTGGTACCGGACTCCTTCACCCACGGCAGCGCGCAGCAGCGCGTGCGCTGGTTCCGGATCGGCTTCGAAAGCGGCGACTACCGGCAGTGCGACACCTTCGCCGCGGCCCGGCTCTGAGCCTGGCGCGGGGACTGGCGCCAGCGGACGCGATCGGGCACTGCTCTCCTTCAGCGGGGAGCGGACGGTTCAGGCCGGCGGCCGGTTCCAGTCGTCCAGCAGCGCGTCCTTGTCCAGCCACATCTGGTTGATCCAGGCCTGGAAACGCACGCGGCAGGCGCGGTCGTTCTCGTAGTCGCCGCCGGCGAAACCCTCCGGGATGGCGCGTTCGCGCACGTGCACGCGGACCACGCGGATGCGGTCGGCGAACAGATCGGCCAGGGTCGGCGTGCCGGTGTCGTAAG
>CBFGOZ010000195.1:0-4917 GCA_965650505.1 uncultured Arenimonas sp. | reverse complement strand
AGGAAGGCAGCGACCTGGAGTGGAAGGCGCTGGCGCACGAGATGCAGGTGATCTCCCGCCTGCAGGTCGGCGACTACACCATCCGCCATGGCATCACCCCGCGAGAGCTGCTGCTCAAGCTCGAAAGCGGCAAGGTGATCCAGCACCGTTTCACCATCGTCGAGGGCTGGAACATTCGCGAGTTGCGCGCGGCGCTGTCCAGGCACGAGGTGCTGGAGCAGAAGGCGCGCGACCTGGACGACGCCGCGCTGATGGCCGCGCTCGGCCGTGCCGGCCAGCATCCCGAGGGCCGCTTCCTGCCCGAGACCTACCACTTCACCCGCGGCCAGTCCGATCTGGACGTGCTGCGCCGCGCTGCGCTGGCCATGGACAAGGCCCTCGCCGATGTCTGGACCATGCGCGCCGAGGGCGTCCCGCTGGAAACGCCGGAACAGCTGCTGATCCTGGCCTCGATCATCGAGAAGGAAACCGGCAAGGTGTCCGAACGCCCGGAAATCGCCGGCGTGTTCAGCCGGCGATTGAAGCTGGGCATGCGCCTGCAGACCGACCCGACCGTGATCTACGGCATGGGCAGCGCCTACGCCGGCAACATCCGCCGCAGCGACCTCACCACGGACACGCCCTACAACACCTACACCCGCGCCGGCCTGCCGCCAACGCCGATCGCCATGCCCGGCCGCGCCGCGCTGCTGGCCGCGGCCCAGCCGGCCGGGGGCGACACGCTCTATTTCGTGGCCCGCGGCGACGGCAGCCACGTGTTCTCCGCGACCCTAGCCGAACACAACCGCGCCGTCGCCTGCCACCAGCTGAGGCGCTGCCGGTGAGCGCCCGCAGCGGCCTGTTCATCAGCATCGAGGGCGGCGAGGGCGCCGGCAAGTCGACCGTCATCGCCACGCTCAGCGACCTGCTGTCGGCCGACGGCCGCGAGGTGGTGCTGACCCGCGAACCTGGCGGCACGCCCGAAGGCGAGGCGATCCGGGCCGTGCTGCTCGATCCGGCCAACCACGTCGTGCCCGAGGCCGAGCTGCTGCTGATGTTCGCGGCGCGCGCCCAGCTGGTGCGCCGGCTGATCCGCCCCGCGCTGGCGCGCGGCGCCGCGGTGGTCGCCGACCGCTTCACCGACGCCAGCTATGCCTACCAGGGCGGCGGCCGCGGCCTGGACATGGGCCGCATCGCCGAACTCGAACGCTGGGCGGCGGGCATCAAGCCCGACCTCAGCCTGCTGCTCGACGTCGGCGTCGCCCAGGGCCTGGCGCGGGCACGTTCGCGCGGCGGCGAACCGGACCGCATCGAGCGCGAGCGCGAAGACTTCTTCGAGCGCGTCCGCGGCGTCTACCTGGCGCGGGCCGCTGCGGAGCCGGGGCGCTTCCGCGTCATCGACGCCAGCCAGCCGGCCGAGGCGGTGCAGGCCGCGGTGCGCGAAGCCCTGGCCGAGTGGTTGCGCGGCCGATGAGCGCGCCTGCGCCCTGGCAGCAGCGTGTGCTCGATGGCGCCCTGTCGGCGCTGTCCGAGGGCCGGCTGGGCCATGCGCTTCTGCTCACCGGCGCGCCCAGGATGGGCAAGGGCCAGGTGGCGGACCTGTTGGCGCGCCGCCTGCTGTGCGCCACGCCGGGCCCCGATGGCCTGGCCTGCGGCCGCTGCCGCGGTTGCCAACTGTTCACCGCCGGCACGCATCCGGATTTCAAGTACGTCAGCTTCCTTCCCAACGACAAGGGCGACAGGCTGCGCAGCGAGCTGATCGTCGACCAGATGCGCGAACTGGGCCAGTGGTTCTCGCTGACCCCGCAGATGGGCGGCGCCCAGGTGGTGCTGATCACCCCGGCCCACGCGATGAACCTCAGCGCCTCCAACGCCCTGCTCAAGACGCTGGAAGAGCCCTCGCGCGAGCGTTACCTGCTGCTGGTCACCGACCGCCCGGGGCGCCTGCCGGCGACCATCCGCAGCCGCTGCCAGCGGCTGGAGTTCCGCATGCCGCCCAAGGCCGAGGCCGCCGCCTGGCTGCGCACCCAGGGCCACGGCGAGGCGGCGGTGGGTCCGGCGCTCGACGCCGCGCGGGGCCATCCGGGGCTGGCCGCCGACTGGCTGGCCGAGGGCGGGCTGGAGCTCAGGCGCGGCGTCGTCGCGGACCTCAATGCCCTCGCGGCGGGCAAGCAGCCCGCCGTGGAGCTGGCCCAGCGCTGGCTGGGCGACGAGCGCGCCGAACTGCGCCTGCGTTTCGCGGCCGAGCTGGCCCTGGACGGCGCCGCCCACCGATTGGCCGGCGGCCCCGCCCCGGGCTTGACCCTACCCGGCGATTTCCAGAAGCTCAGTGCCTGGTACGACGGCATCAACCGCGCCCGCGAGCAACTGGGCGTGCCGGCCCTGCGCCACGACCTCGCGCTGGCCGGACTGCTGCTCGAATGGCGTAGCCTATTCACTGATCCAGGGATGTCGGGAGCACGACGATGATTGGCGGCGCAGGCGCAAGGCAGGGCATCCTCTCCCTGGCGATCAAGGACAAGGCGGCGCTGTACAACGCCTACATGCCCTTCGTGAAGGGCGGCGGCATCTTCGTGCCCACCACCAAGCGCTATGCGCTGGGCGACGAGGTCTTCATCCTGCTGTCGCTGATGGAGGAGAAGGACCGCCTCCCGGTCGCCGGCAAGGTCGTCTGGATCACGCCCGCGGGCGCCCAGGGCAACCGCAGCGCCGGCATCGGCGTGCAGTTCGCCGACACCGCCGAGGCCGAACAGGTGAAGGGCAAGATCGAGACCTTCCTGGCCGGCACGCTCGAGGCCGACAAGCCGACCCACACCATGTGATCCCGCCCGGAAGGCGGCGCCACCGAAGGCCCCGGCGATCCCGGGGCCTTCGGTGTTCCGGGGTTCAGCCGATCCGGCCGGCCAGCCAGAGGCCCAGCACCAGCCCGCTGCCGCCCAGCACCAGGCCGGCCACGGCGCCGATCCGGCCGAGCAGGCGCTCCCGGTTCTGGCTGCGCAGCGCCCGCTGCGGGTCGACGGCGCGTTCGTGGGCGTGCCGGCGCGACAGGATGCGCGGCAGCCACCAGCCGCAGGCGAACACCATGCCCGCGGCGAATCCGATCGACGTCGCCACGTGCGGAATCCAGCCGGGCACGCGGTTGAGCAGCATGATCACGATGCAGAACCCCACGGTCAGGGCGCTGGTGAACAGGGCGTAGGCGATGACGCCGCGCCGCTCGCGCTCGTCGAAAGGGTGGCGCAGGTATTTGCGCACGCCGAACCATACGCCGAGCAGGCCGCCGAGCACGCCCGCGAAAGCCCCGCCCAAGGCGCCGATCCCGATCTTGGTGATGCCGTTGACGGCGCCGACCGCGCCGGTGCCCAGCGCGGCGGCCGCGGCCGTCGGCGGCGCGCCCACCATCAGCATCGTCGCCACGGCGGCGGTGAAGCCGGCACCCGGGGTGGTGGACTTCGCGAACTCACCCAGGCGCTGCAGCAGCTCCTCGCGCACGCGTTCGCGGGCCCGGGACAGGCGTTTGCGCACGGCGGCGTCCTGCAGGCCGAGCAGGCCCGCGACCTGGCGCGAGCTCTGGCCTTCCCGGTAGTACAGCAGCAGGACTTCGCGTGATTCCTCCGGCAGGCTGTCGATGACCGCGGCGGCGACGGCGTGCTCCTGGGCCTGCGCCAGCTGTTCGGACGGGCCGGGGTGCGGATCGGCGACCGCCGCGATCAGGGCTTCGACGTCGCCGGCCGGGTTGGCGCGGTGGCCTTGGGCGCGCAGGTGGTCGCGGGCCAGGTTGCGGGTGATCTGGCGCAGCCAGGGCAGGAAGCTGGCCGGATTGTTGAGCCGGCGCAGGTTCTGCCAGGCACTGAGGAAGGCCTCCTGGGCGATGTCCTCGCTGGCCGGCACGTCGCGCACGATCGCCAGGGCGATGCTGGCGACCGTGCTCTGGCAGCCGGCGACGATGCGGCCGTAGGCATCCCGGTCGCCGCGGGCGGCGGCCGGTAGATGGGTGTGGACCAGGGTTTCGAGGACTTCGATGCTCATGGCGCGCTCCGGGCGATGTTATCCCGAAGACGCGCCGGCGCGGCCGATGTGACCGGGGGGCTATTCCGGCGCGGTGCCGTACTTGGAGCGCATGAAGTTCACGTACAGCCAGCCGTAGCGCTGGTACCAGTCGCGCTCGCCGAAGTGTTCGGCCTCGCACTGGCCCAGCTTCTTCATCGAGCGGTCGATCTCGAACAGGTAGTCGTTGGCCTTGCGCGTGTAGGTGCGCTTGAGGTCGGCGACCGCCTGTTCGATCTGGGGTTTGCCGCCCAGCGACCACGAAAGGCCCATCACGCCGTGCACGCCCGAGCTGGAGTCGCCGAAGGCCATCGCCGAGTTGGCCATCCGGACATTGGCGGCGGTGATGCAGCGCGCCCGCTCGATGTAGAAACGGTTGAAGTCGATGGCGCGCACCGCGTCGCCGTAACAGCGCATGCAGTCCTCCGACTCCGCGCACTGCGAGGGCACCGTGGGGCCGGCGTCGGCGCTGTAGTTGGAGCCGCAGTCCGCTTCGCGGGCGTCCAGCGATTCCCACTGGTCGGTCAGGTCCTGGCCCTTCTGGTAGGCGTCGTAGAAGTCGTTGATGTCCGACAGCAGCTCGTCCACGGCCTCGTTGGCGTCGCTGGAATCGTCGTCGCCGTCGTCGTCATCGCCGTCCTCATCGTCATCGTCATCGTCACCGAAGCCGCTGAGCGAGGTGCCGGTGGGCGAGGCGGCGGCCGGGACCTGGGCCAGCAGGCTCAGCATCATCAGGGCGAGCAGGCAGTGGCGGAGCTTCATGCGCGTTTCCTCCTCAGGACGACGACGGCCAGCAGCACGACGCCGGCCAGCAGCAGCCCGGCGATGATCCACAGCACCAGCGAACCCCAGTCGCGCTTGCCGCCGTCGAATTCACTGGCCTTGACGACC
>CBFGOZ010000194.1:0-4923 GCA_965650505.1 uncultured Arenimonas sp. | reverse complement strand
CACTTCGGCGGCCGAATACCCGGTCATGCTCTCGAAGGCGGGGTTGACGTAGATGATCGGCATGTCCGGCGCGTTGGCGTCGGCGATGACCACACCGTTGATGCTCGACTCCACCGCGCGCTCGAGCAGCTGAAGCCGCTCGCGCGCCACCCGTTCGATCGTGATGTCCTTGGCGATCACCATCCGGCAGCTGCGGCCGTCCAGCAGCAGGTTGTGGGTCATGATCTCCACCCACAGTTCGCTGCCGTCCTTGCGATGGTGCTGCCAGATGCCGGCATTGCCGGACTGGTCGCCCCAGCCCTTCAGGAATTCGGCCAGGCGGTGCGACTCCTTCGGCGAGCGGATGTCCATCACGCTCATGCCCAGCAGCTCGTCGCGGCTGTAGCCATAGCCGGCCACCATGGCGTCGTTGACCGCGACGAAGCGGAACGTCTCGGTGTCGTAGACCCAGGTCGGGAAGGGGTTCAGCGTGAAAAGCTGCTGGTAGCGGGCCTTGCTCTCTTCGATTTCGGCGATCTGGCGCGCGCGCTCGGCGGCGTAACGCAGCGACCGCGCCAGCTTCTCCGCGTCGATCGCGCCCTTGACCAGGTAGTCGGACGCGCCCGCCGCCAGCGCCTCGCGGTCGACCTCGGGATTGCCCTGGCCGGTGAGCATGATCACCGGCCGGTGCGCGCTGCCTTCGGCCACGGCCAGCCGCACCAGGTCCATGCCGTTGTCCGGGCCCAGCTGGTAATCCACCAGGAACACGTCGTGCTGGTTCGCGCGCAGGGCGGCGATGCCCTCGGCCAGCGTGCCCACCCATTCCAGGTCGAAGCGCTCCTGGGCGTAGTCCGCCAGCAGGTCGCGCAGGATAAGGAAATCCTCTTCGTCGTCGTCCACCACCAGGACGCGCAGCGGCGTTTCGCTCACTCGCGCCCCCTGGGGGTATCGACCGGCAGGTCGACGATCTGCAGCCAGTAGGTACCCAGCGCCTGCACCACGGCGATCAGCGCGGAGAAGCTGACCGGCTTGGTGATGAAGGAGTTGGCGCCGTCGAGGTAGCTGGCGGTGACGTCCTCGTCGGCCTTGGAGGTGGTCAGCACGACCACCGGGATCTTGCGCAGCTCCGGGTCGGCCTTGATCTCGCGCAGGGCCTCGCGGCCGTCCTTGCGCGGCATGTTCAGGTCGAGAAGGATCAGGCCCGGCATCGGGTAGCGGATGTCGTCGGCGTATTCGCCGCGGCGGTGCAGGTAGTCCATCAGCTGTTCGCCGTCGGTCGCGAACTTCAGCGGGTTGCCCATGCGGCATTCGTTGAAGGCCTCCTGGGTCATCAGGCGGTCGTCCGGATCGTCCTCGGCCATCAGGATGGTGATGGGTGCACGTGCGGTCGTCATGGCCTGTGCCCGGTCCTGGAAGCGGGTTGGGTGGGGTGCGCGGCGCGGATCTGGCTCACGGTACCTCCGGTCGGTGTTCGGTCGCTTCCATCGGGCCCGCGGGCTGGGCTGTCTCCTCGGGCTGGCGCTCCGGGATCCTGAGGATGAACGCCGCGCCCTCGCCCGGACGGCCTTCCGCCTGGATCGTACCCCGGTGCCGCTCGATGATGCGCCGGACGATGGCCAGTCCGATACCCGTGCCCTCGTACTCCTGGCGGCCGTGAAGGCGCTGGAAGGGCCCGAAGATGCGCTCGGCGTAGCGGGGCTCGAAACCGATGCCATTGTCGGCGAACGTCAGCTGCCAGCCGGGAGCGTCGCCGATCCTCGTCGGTTCCGCGCTGATCCTCACCAGCGGTGCGCGGTCCGGGGAGCGGAATTTCAGGGCATTGGCCAGCAGGTTCTGGACCAGCTGGCGCAACTGCGTCGGGTCGCCCTCGACCGTGGGCAGCGGCCCGGATTCGACCCGGCCGCCGCTGGACTCCAGCCTGGCCTCCAGATCCTCGAGCACCGCCGCCAGCACGCCGTCCAGGGCCACCGACACGAAGGGCTTGCCGCGGGCCACCCGCGAATAGGCCAGCAGGTCGTCGATCAGGGTCTGCATGCGCGCGGCGGCCTGGCCGGTGCGGTCCAGGTAGTCCCGTGCCTCGGGCGCCAGGGCCGCGGCGTGGCGTTGCTGCAGGCGGTCGGAGAAGGCGCGGATCTTGCGCAGCGGTTCCTGCAGGTCGTGCGAGGCGATGAAGGCGAAATCCTGAAGCTCGCGGTTGCGGCTGTTGAGGTCGGCCAGGGTCTGCTCCAGCGCCGCCTCGGCCTTCTTGCGCTCGGTGATGTCGCGGCCGACGCCGTAGACCAGGCCGTCCGGGCCGGGCACGGACACCCAGTCCAGCCAGCGCACGCTGCCGTCCCGGCAAACGTAGCGGTTCTGGAAGTTGCGCGGCACGCCCACCTTCCGGACCAGGTTGCCGGCGCGCGCCTGCGCCGCCGGCCGGTCGTCGGGATGGATGAAATCGGTGAACTCGCGGCTGCACAGCTCCTCGGCGCTGTAGCCGGTGATCTGGCTGAAGACCGGATTGACCTGGGCCCAGCGCCGCGCGGCCGGGTCGAACACCACGAACACCTCGGCCGACATGTCGAAAAAGCGGTCGCGCACCCGCAGCTTCTCGATCAGGCGCGCGCGCTCGATCGCGATCGAGGCCATCTGCGCGAACTGCACCGCCACCTGCTCGTCGTCCTCGTTGAACTCGCCGCGCGCCTTGTCGCTGAGCTGCAGCACGCCCAGGTTGCCGCCGTCGCTGCCGATCATCGGAACCGCCAGCCAGCCGCGCATCGGCGGATGGTCGGCCGCGTGTTTTCCGAAGCCGCGCCAGCGCGGATGCGCCTCCAGCTCGGCCTGGGTCATGCGGATCGGCCGCTTCTTCTCGGCGACCATCATGTAGATGCCGGTGCCGTCGATGGGCGCGTCGTAGTCGTGCCACTTCGCGTACTTCTCCGACAGCGAGATGGCGTTGATCATCTGCGCCGCGCCCTGCCCGGTTTCGACGCTGACCACCGCCTGGTGCGCACCGAGGGTTTCGCGCAGCTGTTCGACCAGCTGGCGGTAGAGGCCCTTTTCTTCAAGGTCCTGGTTCAGCGTGACCGCGGCCTGGCTCAGCCGGCGCAGCTGGGCGCTGTTGGCTTCGGCGGCGTCGAGCGCCTCGGCCAGCTCGCGCTGGTGCTTGCGCAGCAGGCTGATGTCCTGGGCGATGCCGAATACGCCGGTGACGCGGCCGTCCACCACCATCGGCAGGTTGGTCACGCGCAGGTCGATCCGGGCGCCGCGCACGGTGAGCGCGGTGAGTTCGTAGGTGCGCGCCTGGCCGCGCGCGGCCGCCTCGAAATGCGCGCGCACGGTATCACGCTGCTCGGGCGCGATGCGCTCGTCGAACAGCCGCCCCAGCACCTGGTCGGGTCGCGCCCCGGCCTGGTCCAGGAAATGCTGGTTGAGCTGGGTGAAGCGGCCCTCGAGATCCAGTGAATAGACCACGTCGGGATGTTCCTCGAACAGCGACCGGAAGCGCTGCTCGCTCAGCTGCAGCCGGCGGTAGGCGCGCTCCTGTTCGATCGCCATCGCCGCCATCGCCGCCATGGTGTCGATGGTCACCAGCTCGGCTGCGGACGGTTCGCGTACTTCGCGGTAATAGGTGGCGAAGGTCGCCAGCACCCGACCATCGGCCGACTTCACCGGGGTCGACCAGCAGGCGCGAAGACCGTGTTCCAGCGCCAGCGCCGCGTAATGCGTCCAAAGCGGATCCGTGGAGATGTCGGACACCACCACCCGCTCGCCGCGGGTCGCTGCTGTTCCACAGGAGCCCACTCCCTCGCCGATCTCCAGTCCATGCAGCGCCAGGCTGTAGGTTTCCGGCAGGCTGGGCGCGGCACCGTGCAGCACGCGCTCGCCGGCATCGTCGATCAGAAGCACGCTGCACAGCGCCCCCGGATACTGGGCCTCGTAGAGCCGGCAGATGTCGGCCAGGCTGCCGGGCAGCGGATGCCGGGCGGCGATGCCGGTCAGCACCGCGCGCTGGCCGGCCTCCAGCCGCTCGACGCGCTTGGCCTCGGTGATGTCGCGCACGAAACCGGCGTAGACCGGCGGCGAACTGTCGCCCAGGATCGTGATGGTCAGCTCCACCGGGAAGCGGCTTCCGTCGGCGCGCATCGCCTCCATCTCCAGGCGCCGGCCCAGCACCTTCGGCCTGCCGCCGGCGACGTGGCGCTTCAGGCCGGCGGCGTGGGCGGCGCGGAATTCAGGCGGCAGGATGCGGTCCGCCAGCTTGTGGCCCAGCACGTCCTGCCGGCGATAGCCGAAGGTGCGCTCCGCGGCCGGGTTGAACTCCAGGATGTCGCCCTCGGCGTCCATGGTGATGATGCAGTCGAAGGCGCTGTCCACCGTGGTGCGCATACGCTGTTCGCTTTCGCGCAGCAGGGCTTCCTGGCGGGTACGTTCGGTGACGTCGTGCATGGCCACGACCGCGCCGATCTTGTTGCCGGCCTCGTCCAGGATCGGTTCGCCGTTGCACAGCACATGCCGCGCCGGCAGCCCGGCCGGCGCGATCACGATCTCCTGGTCGCGGATGACCTCGCCCGACAGGGCGCGCATCAGCGGGATCTCGGCCGGGGGCATCGGCGTGCGGCCGTCTCCCCGGTACAGGCTGTAGTGCTCGGCCCAGCGCTCCGGCGCAATCGGCTCGGGCGGCAGGCCGTGGAACTCGCGGGTGGCGCGGTTGAAAAGGGTCAGCTGGCCGTCGGCATCGCAAGCCACGATGCCTTCGGACAGGCTCTCGAGCATGGCGCGCAGGAACTCGCGCTCCTTGCGCAGCGCGTCCTTCACCTCGACCCGCTCGGTGACGTCCTGCACCGTGCCCGACAGCAGCCAGGGCACGCCCTGGTCGTTGCGCAGCAGGCGCGCGCGCTCGTGCACGTGGCCGATGCCGCCGCCGGGAAGCACGATGCGGTGCTGGAGGTCGAGCTCGGCCTC
>CBFGOZ010000193.1:0-4982 GCA_965650505.1 uncultured Arenimonas sp. | reverse complement strand
AGTTCGGCGTGCGTTCGGCCATGCCGGCCCTGCGCGCCGAGAAGCTGTGCCCGCAAGCGGTGTTCGTGCCGCCCGACTTCGTGCGCTACAAGGCGGTGTCGCGCCAGGTGCGCGACATCTTCGCCCGCCACACCGACCTGATCGAGCCGCTTTCGCTGGACGAAGCCTATCTCGACGTCACCCGCAACAAGCAGGGCCTGGACAGCGCCACCGCGGTGGCCGAGGCCATCCGCGCGGCGATCCGCGAAGAGACGAAGCTGACCGCTTCGGCCGGCATCGCGCCCAACAAGTTCCTGGCCAAGATCGCCAGCGACTGGCGCAAGCCCGACGGCCAGTTCGTGGTCAAGCCGGCGATGGTGCTGGATTTCCTGGCGCCGCTGCCGGTCGGCAAGCTGCCGGGCGTGGGCAAGGTGATGGAGGCGAAGCTGGCGCAGTTGGGAATCGGCAGCGTCGGCCAGCTGCGCGCGCACGGCGGGGCGGAGCTGGAGCGGCGGTTCGGCCGCTGGGGGCGGCGCCTGCACGAACTGTCGCTGGGCATCGACGAGCATCCCGTGGAAAGCGAGCGTCCGACCACCCAGGTGTCGGCCGAGGACACCTTCGCCGCCGACGTGCCGCTGGAAGCGACCACCGACGCGATCGAGCGCCTGGCCGCCAAGGCCTGGGAAGCGGCGGCGCGCGAAACCGACCGCAGCGGCCGCACCGTCGTGCTCAAGCTCAAGACCGCCGACTTCCGCATCCTCACCCGCAGCCTGACGCCGGCCTCGCCGCCGACCTCGCTGGCCCAGGTGGTGGCGATCGCGCTGGAGCTGAGGTCGCGGGTCGAGCTGCCGGCGCGCACCCGTTACCGGCTGGTGGGCGTGGGCCTGGCGAACTTCCGCCGGCACGATGAACTGCCACCGCAGCCCGAGCTGTTCGGAACCTGAGGCGGCGAAAAAACGGGCGGCCCGCAGGCCGCCCGTGCTTCACCCGGAAAATGGCGGGGAGGGAATTATTCCTCGGCCTCCTCTTCCTCCGGCTGGTCCTGGAACGCGTTGAACTCGTCGCGGCTCAGGCGCGAGTCCTGGTTGCTGTCGGCGACGGCGAACTGCAGGGACAGCTCATGCTCGACCGGGATGTCGGTCTTGGCGACGTAGCCGTCGGCATCGGTGTCGAGCTGCTCGAAGGTCACTTCGGCCGGCGCGGCGGGGACCGGCGCGGGGTCAGCCGGCGGGGGCATGGTGCTGGCGAAGGCGGTGCCGGACAGCAGCAGGGTGAGCGAGGCGGCCAGCACGGTCGAGTTGATCTTGTTCATGACGCACTCCTTTCGCTTGGGGGGAATGAAGCCATCGGCTTCGAAGCCACCATGCCGCAGCGAAAAACAACCTGCGCTGAGCGAAAAGTAAGCATTGCGTTATCGCCGTTGATCCGCGAAAAAATTTCCGATGGCTCCGGAAAAAGAAGGGCCGGCATGGCCGGCCCTCCGTTCTCTGCGGTGGTTTGCGGGATCAGTGATACAGGCCGTGCAGCACGTCCAGGATCACGCCGGTGGCGATGGCCACCAGGACCACGTCGCGGTCCACGCGCACCCAGTGGTAGCCGTAGGGCGGCGGCGGCAGGCGGTAGTGCCGGTGGTCGACGTAGTAGTGGCGGTCGTAGTAGCCGCGCGGCAGGCGATGGCCCACACGCCACTGGTAAGGGCGATAACCCGGCGGGTAGACGTAACGCACCGGCGCGCGGTAGCGGTACTGCGGGTACCAGTAGTTGCCGTTCCAGCGGCTGTCGTTGTGCCGGGCGTAGCGGCGATGGTCGCGGCGGTCGTCGCGCCAGTCGCGGCGATCATCCCGCCATTCGCGGCGGTCGTCGCGCCATTCACGACGGTCATCGCGCCACTCCCGGCGGTCGCCCCGCCATTCGCGGCGGTCGTCCCGGCGGTCCTCGCGCCAGTCGCGGCGGTCGTCGCGCCGATCATCCCGGTGTTCGCTGCGGTCGCCTCGTTCATGGCGGCCGCCCCGGCGGTCGTCGTCGGCCGCCGCCGGCAGGGCCGTGGCGCCGGCCAGCAGCAGGGTCAGGGTAGCGAGCTTCAGCTTGTTCATTGTCCACCTCGGTTTCGGGGCGCGGACCGTTCCGTCCACGGCGCGAATCTTCGCTCCCCGGCGACTGAATTCGTGTTGAACATTTTTCACCGGGCCGGCAAGGGTTGCCGTCCAGTCAGTTTGGCGGGCCTGCCCCGCCGGCAGCCGACCGGCTAGAATCCGGGCCCGGACCCACTTCACGCCACCGCCATGCCCTCCTTCGACGTTGTTTCGGAAGTCGACAAGCACGAACTCACCAATGCCGTGGACACGGCCAACCGCGAACTCGGCAACCGCTTCGACTTCAAGGGGCAGGACGCCAGCTTCGAGCTCGACGGCTTCGTGGTCACCCAGAAGGCGCCGAGCGATTTCCAGCTCAAGCAGATGCTCGACATCCTGCGCGGCCGCCTGGTCGCCCGCGGCATCGACATCCGCTGCCTGGACGCGGCCGAGCCCGAGGTGAACCTGGCCGGTGCGCGCCAGAAGATCACCATCAAGCAGGGCATCGAACAGAAGCTGGCCAAGAAGATCGTCGCCACGCTCAAGGACGCCAAGCTCAAGGTCGAGGCCCAGATCAACGGCGACAAGCTGCGGGTCAGCGGCAAGAAGCGCGACGACCTGCAGGAGGCGATCGCGCTGCTGAAGAAGACCGAGCTCGAGATTCCGCTGCAGTTCGACAACTTCCGCGACTGAAGCAAAAAAATCCGGGGTCAGAGTGCATTTATCGAAATAAATGCACTCTGACCCCGGATTTCATTTCGCCGGTTGCCGGGGCTGCTGCCAGATCGTCGCGCGGTCTGCTTCACCCAGCTCGCGCCATGCGCCGGGCTCCAGCCCGTCCAGCCCCAACCCGCCCAGCGAATGCCGGTGCAGGGTTTCGACATGGTTTCCGACCGCGGCGAACATGCGTCGGATCTGGTGGTAGCGGCCCTCGACCAGCACGATGCGCGCGCGCCGCGGTCCCAGGGTCTCGAAACCGGCCGGCGCCAGCGGCGTCTTTTCCGATTCCAGCATCAGGGTGCCGCTGCCGAACACCGCGCCCTCGTCGCCACGCAGGTCCTGGGCCAGCGTGGCCTCGTAGACCTTCGGCAGCTGGGCCTTGGGCGACGTGATCCGATGCAGCAGGCCGCCGTCGTCGGTCATCAGCAGCAGGCCCGAGGTGTCGCGGTCGAGCCGGCCGACGGTGGACAGCACCGGGTCGCGCAGGCGGAAGCGCGGCGGCAGCAGGTCGTAGACCACGCGCCCGGGGTCCTTGGTCGAACAGGTGTAGCCCACCGGCTTGTGCAGCAGGATCAGCAGGCCCTGCGGCGGGTCCAGCGGCTCGCCGTCCACGCGCACGTCGGCATGGGCGACCGCGTCGTCGGCGTACAGCACCTCGCCGGCGGCATCGGTGATGCGGCCTTCGCGGAACATCAGCGCCACCTGCTTGCGGCTGCCGTAGCCCAGGTTGGCGATCAGTTTCACCAGCTTCATGCCTTCACCGCCTCGATCACCTTGAAACCTTCGGCCTCGACCACTTCGCGCACGCCGGCAAAACCACCGGCCAGCGCGCGCTCGTAGGCGAGGTGGCGGTTGGCGACCAGCCAGAAGCGTCCGCCCGGGCGCAGCGCCTTCGCCGCGGCGGCGATGAAGGCGCGCCCCAGGTCGGGGTCGTCGGCGCGGCCCTGATGGAAGGGCGGGTTCGACACCACCACGTCATAGCCCGCCTGCGGCAGTCCGCCCGCCACGTCGTGCCAGTGGAAGCCCAGCGGCACCCGCGCGCCGGCCAGGTTCTCGCGCGCCAGCGCCAGCGCGCGCGCTTCGGCCTCGTACAGGTCGACGGCCGTGATGCCCGGGCAGCGCGCCAACAGCTCGCCCGACAGGTAACCCCAGCCCGCACCCAGGTCGGCGGCGCGGCCGGACAGGTCGGCCGGCAGCTGCGCCGCCAGCAGGGCCGAGGCGGCATCGATACGGTCCCAGGCGAACAGCCCGGGGCGACTGCGGAAACGTCCGTCCAGGATCGGGCGCGGCGCATCCAGCGCGCGCCATTGCTCCATCAGCGCGCGATCCACGCCCTCGCCCAGCGGCGCTGTCCAGCAGACGCGGCAGTGGCGCTTGGACAGGCTGTGCACCGCACCCGCCAGCCGCGCCAGGTCGTCCTCCATCGAACGCGCGCCCTCCTTGTTCGGCGCGCAGGCGACCACCACGCCGCCCGCCTCGGCCTGGGTCACGGCCCGCGCCAGCAGGGCCCGCGATTCGTCGCGCTGGCGCGGCGCCAGCACCAGCACCCGGGCGAAACGGCCCGAGTTCGCGTCCGACACCGCCAGCCCGTCGCGCTCCAGCGCCTCGGCCCAGGGCCGGAAGCTCTGCTCGCAGACCGGCCGATGCCGACGCGCCGCATTCAGGGCCACGCCTGCGCGCGCGCGCAGGAACAGCGTGCCGCCCGGCGCCGGCCAGGCCAGGGCGCCGGCATCGAAGGGCAGGAACAGGACGTCGAGCGCGGGATCTTCGGCGTGCGCGGCCAATCGGGTCACTCCGCGGGGAAAGGCGGCGATTCTAGCGGAAGGCGCACGGCCGCCCGCGCTCAGGCCTCGGCGGTGCGGGCCGGCTGCACGCGGTTGCGGCCCTTGGACTTGGCCGCGTACAGCGCCAGGTCCACCGCGCGGTACAGCCCGTCGCCGTCGCGGTGTTTTTCCGGATCGAAGGCACCGATGCCGATGCTGGCGGTGACCTCCAGGCGCCGGCCCTCGCATTCCAGCGGGTTGCGCGCCAGGTCGAAGCGGAAGGTCTCGGCCACCGCGGCGGCCACCGCCGGGTCGCCCGGAATCAGGACACCGAACTCCTCGCCGCCCAGCCGCGCCAGCAGGTTGCCCGGCGGCGGGAAGGCCCGCTGCAGCCGGTCGGCCACCGCCACCAGGCAGGCGTCGCCGATGGCGTGGCCGTGCTGGTCGT
>CBFGOZ010000192.1:0-4998 GCA_965650505.1 uncultured Arenimonas sp. | reverse complement strand
GCCAGGCCGTCGTAGTTGATGCTGCGGCCGTCGATGCGCGGCGGCGTGCCGGTCTTTAGCCGGTCCACGACGAACGGGCGTTCGCGCAGGCGCTGCGCCAGCGTGGTCGCGGGCGGGTCGCCGGCCCGTCCGCCGGGATAGTTCACCAGGCCCACGTGGATGCGGCCGGCCAGGAAGGTGCCGGCGGTCAGCACCACGGCTCGCGCGCCGAAACGCAGGCCGCTCTGGGTGATGACGCCGGTGACGGTGTCGCCTTCGATCACCAGGTCGTCCACGGCCTGCTGGAACAGGTCCAGGTTGTGCTGGTTCTCGACGATGCGCCGGATCGCCTGCTTGTAGAGCACGCGGTCGGCCTGGGCGCGGGTGGCGCGCACGGCCGGGCCCTTGCTGGCGTTGAGCGTGCGCCACTGGATGCCGGCCGCGTCGGCGGCGCGGGCCATCGCGCCGCCCAGGGCGTCGATCTCGCGCACCAGGTGGCCCTTGCCGATGCCGCCGATGGCCGGGTTGCAGCTCATCTGCCCCACCGTCTCGATGCTGTGCGTGAGCAGCAGGGTGCGCGCACCCGCGCGCGCGGCCGCCAGCGCGGCCTCGGTGCCCGCGTGGCCGCCGCCGATGACGATGACGTCGTAGCTCAACATGTGACCGGATTCCTGGTTTCGGCCGGGCGCGGATTATCCCGCGCCCGTGGCCCGGCCGCACCCGCAGGGGTTGGCACGGATCCTGCTTTTCCTCAATGGCACCTGCCACGGCCAAACGCCGGGGGGCGTTGACCAGACTGAACAGGGGCTGGTCAGGCGCGTGACAGGGATGCCAGGGCTGGTAGCTCCCGGGGGGGAGCTACCAGCCCTTTTTTTTGCTTCGGATCAGGGATCCGCGGCCTTGCGCGGCGGATCGGAAGAAAGTCGGCGCCCGGCGGGTCTTGGAACAGGGGGAATCCAGGGGACCTGGTGCCGGGCGCCGAACAGGCGATGCGGGGGCAACGCTCGCGTCATAAAGCGACGCGCTGTGTCAGTCAGGGCCGTAGGATGCGCCGGCCCGAAGGCCGGCGCAACGGGCTCACGGGCTTCGGCCCTCAGGGTTCGTCGTCGCGTGTCTCATTCTGTGACGCAGGTCTCGTTTCGCGGACCGGGGCCGACGGGCGCTCGTAGCGGCGCGCCGGGGCGGACTCGCGCACGGCCGGCCGCTCGTAGCGCGGGGCCGGCGAAGCCTCGCGCATGGCGGGGCGCTCGTAGCGCGGGGCCGGCGCGGACTCGCGCATCGCCGGGCGCTCGTAGCGGGGCGCCGGCGAGGCTTCGCGCATCGCGGGACGTTCGTAGCGCGGCGCCGGTGAAGCCTCGCGCATCGCCGGGCGCTCGTAACGCGGGGCCGGTGCGGCTTCGCGCATCTCGGGGCGCTGGTAGCGCGGCGGCGCGGGCCGCTGTCCCTCGCGCATGTCCGGACGGCGGTAGCGCGGCGCCGGCGTCGGCTCGCGCATCTCCGGGGCCTGGGTGCCCGGCTGCGTTTCCAGCCTCGGCTGCGGCGCGACGCGGCCATCGCCGGGGCCATAGGCCTTGCCGTCCGGGCGGCGGAAGTCGCTGCGCGGCGACGCCGGCCGCTCGTAGGGCGTTCCCTGGCCCGGACGCACCTGCGGGTCCGGACGCGGCCGCGGCGACACGCGGCCATCGGCCGGGTCGTAGGGCTTGCCGCCCGGATTGCGGAAGTCGGGGCGCGGCGTGGGCTGCGGCGCCAGGCCATCGACACCGCCCGGCCCATCCACCGGACGCGGGCGCGGACGATAGGGACGGCGCGGGTTCTCGCCCGGATCGAAACGCGGCGGATTGGTCACCACCGGCTCGGTGTAGGGCGGGCGGTAATAACCGCCGCCCGGGCGACCCGGGTTGTGGTGGTGCGGAGGACGCGGGCGGTAATAGCCGTGGTCGTACCAAGGCGACCAGTGGTGGCCGTACCAGCCCCAGTAGCCCCAGTTCCAGTGGCTGCCGAAGGAAAGGCTCCAGCCGCCGTAGGGGCGGCGGTAGTAGCTGTTCCAGTACGGCGAGCAGTTCGACCAGGCGCCGCAGCCGTAGCGGTCCAGGCCCCAGAAGGGCGTGTAGCTGGAATAGCTGTAGTCGTCGTAATAGTCGTAGTCGGGGCCGGCGTAGTAGTCGCCGTAGCCGTCTTCGGCCGGGTAGTAGTAGCCGCCGTCGCTGTAGTAGCCGTCGCGGTAACCGTCGGAATAGGTGACGCAGCCCGCGAGCAGAAGCAGCAGGAGCGGGGCGAAACGGACGAGGCGGCGTGTCATTGGAGTTCCCCCGGTAGCGAAGGCAGTCTCGGCGCGATGCGGTGAATCCGTGCTTAATCCTGCCGCCGCGGCCCATGCTACTGTGCGCGACCTTCACGTGGGGGATGGGTGATGGCGATGCACCAGGCCTCCGGCCGCTGGAAACTCGGCCTGCTGTTGGCCCTGGTCACCGCCGCCTGCTGGGCGACGCTGCCGGTGGCGCTCAAGCTCACCCTGCAGCAGCTCGACCCCTACACCCTCACCTGGTTCCGCTTCCTGCTGGCGGCCGGCGTGATGCTCGCCTGGCTGGCGGCACGCAGCGGCCTGGGCGGTTTCGCGACGCTCGACCGCAAACGCTGGTGGCTGCTGCTGGCCGCGGCGCTGTGCCTGATCGGCAACTACGTGTTCTACCTGCTGGGCGTGCAGTGGACCTCGCCGGCGAACGCGCAGCTGCTGATCCAGCTGGCGCCGCTGCTGATGGCGCTGGGCGGCATCTTCGTGTTCCGGGAATCCTTCAACCGCTGGCAGTGGACGGGGCTGGTGGTGCTGTTCGTCGGCCTGGGATTGTTCTTCCGCGAACAGCTGGGCGTGGGCGGGGCCGGTTATGCCTTCGGCTCGGGCCTGGTGCTGGTCGCGGCCATCGTCTGGGCGGTGTATGCACTGCTGCAGAAGCAGTTGCTGCTGCGGCTGTCGTCGCCGGCGATCCTGCTGTTCATCTATCTGTGCGCGAGCGTGCTGCTGCTGCCGCTGGCCCGCCCCGGCGCGCTGCTGCAGCTCGACGGCCTGCACTGGGGGCTGCTGCTGTTCTGCGCGCTGAACACCCTGGTCGCCTACGGCGCCTTCGCCGAGGCGTTGGCGCACTGGGAGGCCTCGCGCGTGTCGGCGATCCTGGCGACGACGCCGCTGCTGTGCGTCGGCGCGGTGGCGGCGGTGCATGCGCTGTGGCCCGAAAGCATCGCGCCCGAACGCATAGGCTGGCTGGGCTATACCGGCGCGGCCCTGGTGGTGCTGGGTTCGGCGCTGACCAGCCTGATGGGAAACCGCCGCTGACGGCTCCCTCCCCTGCCTGATCAGTCTTCCAGCAGGCGCTGCAGCAGGTCGCGGCTGTCGGGCGACGCCAGCGCGCCCTGCAGCGTCGCCAGCGCTTCACGCGCCGCGGCGCGCTGCGGCCCGGCCAAGCGGCGCCAGCTTTCGAAGCTGCCCAGCAGACGCGCCGCGACCTGCGGATTGATCCGGTCCAGTCCAAGGATCTGCTCGCACAGCAGGCGGTAACCGGCGCCGTCGCGACGGTGGAAGCCGAGCGGATTGCCGCGGGCGAAACTTCCCAGCAGGGCGCGCACGCGGTTCGGGTTGGTGGGCTTCCACCAGGCCGAGTCCAGCAGCGCCGCCACCACGTCGCGGGTGCCCGGGTGCGGCCGCGTGGCCACCAGGCCGATCCACTTGTCGGTCACCAGCGGATCCTCGGCGAAGGCTTCGCGGAAGGACTGCAGCGCGGCGCCGGCGCCGGGGGCGTCGAAATGCAGCAGGCAGCGCAGCGCGGCCAGGCGTTCGGTCATCATGCCGCCGGCGTCGAACTGCGCCTGCGCCAGCGCGGCCTTCGGATCGAGCCGGGTCAGCCAGCCCAGACAGGCGTTGCGCAGCGCGCGCGCCGACATCGCCGGGCCCGACAGGCCGGCGCGCGCGGTATCGGCCAGCGCGTCGTATCGGCGCTGCAGGCGTTCGACCTGGTCCTCGGCCAGGCGCGCCAGCAGGCTTTCGCGGCGCGCGACCAGGGTTTCGACCGCGACCTCGTCCACGGCCTCGGCCAGGGTGTCGAAATCGGGCAGCGCCAGGCATTCGGCGACGAAGGCCGGATCGGCCGCGTCGTCGTCGAGCAGGTCGGCCAGGGCGTCGCTGAGCGCCGCGGCCGCGGCCTCGGGTTCGAGCGTGCGCAGCAGGGCGCCGGTGGCCAGGCGCTGCAGCAGGTCCCAGCGGTTGAAGGGATCGCGCTCGAGCCGCGCCAGCCGCGCCAGGTCGTCGGCGGCGTAGTCGAGGTCGAGTTTCACCGGCGCGGCGAAGCCCTGGTTGAAGGCCGGCAGCGGCCGGTCCGGGAGACCGCGCCAGCGCAGCACGTGCTGGGCCCGGGTCAGTTCGACCAGGCCCGGGCGCTGCGCGGCGTCGGTGTCCGGTGGCGTGCTGATCGCAGCGCCGTCCGCGCCGTAAAGCGCGAACCGCAGCGGGACCAGCAGGGGCTGCTTTTCCGGCTGCCCCGGCGTCGGCGGCGTGTGCTGGTCGACGGTGAGCGTGTAGTCGCCGCTGGCGGCGTCGTAGTGCTCGCGGATGCGCAGCTCGGGCGTGCCGGCCTGCGCGTACCAGCGCGCGAACTGGGCCAGGTCGCGGCCGCTGGCGGCCTCGTGCGCGGCCAGGAAGTCCTCGAGGGTGGCGGCGCGGCCGTCGTTGTCGGCGAAATAGCGGTCCATGCCGGCGCGGAACGCCGCCTCGCCCACCAGGGTGTGCAGCACGCGGACGATCTCGGCGCCCTTTTCGTAGATGGTGAGCGTGTAGAAGTTGCTGATCTCGCGATAGCGGTCCGGGCGCACGGCGTGCGCCAGCGCGCCGGCGTCCTCGGCGAACTGGCGGCCGCGCAGCAGGCGCACCACTTCGATTCGCTTGAGCGCGCGCGAATGCAGGTCGCTGCTGAACTCGGTGTCGCGGAACACCGTCAGGCCTTCCTTCAGCGACAGCTGGAACCAGTCGCGCAG